>NZ_RBXX01000002.1:2106671-2407624 GCF_003635025.1 Saccharopolyspora antimicrobica
TGAGGTCGTCTGGGCCGGCTTCGACAACTACGCGCAGATCCTCACCGGATCCGACTTCTGGGTCATCGCGCTGCGGACCGTGGTGTTCACCGCCGCCATGGTCGGCGCCACGGTCGTCATCGCGCTGCTGCTCGCGCTGCTGATGAACCACATCCCGGCGGTGCCGCGGGTGGTGCTGCAGATCAGCCTGCTGCTGGCGTGGG
Organism: Saccharopolyspora antimicrobica; assembly: GCF_003635025.1. GTDB lineage: Bacteria > Actinomycetota > Actinomycetes > Mycobacteriales > Pseudonocardiaceae > Saccharopolyspora > Saccharopolyspora antimicrobica. Next base: position 2,106,875 of record NZ_RBXX01000002.1, read on the forward strand.
CGATGCCGCAGCTGGCCGCGACGACGGTGTTCCAGTGGATCTTCGACCAGCAGTTCGGGATCCTGAACAAGACGCTGGTGCTGCTGGGCTTCGACTCCTTCGAAGGCGCCTCCTGGTTCGCCAGCGGCACCAGCACGCTCACCGTGGTCGGCATCCTGATCGTCTGGCAGGCCGTGCCGTTCGTGGCGATGACGCTCTACGCCGCGCTGCTCAGCGTGCCGAAGGACCTGTACGAGTCGGCCGGGATCGACGGCGCGAGCGGCTGGCAGACCTTCTCCTCGATCACCTGGCCGCACCTGAAGCCGGTGCTGCTGATCGTGACGTTCCTGTCGATCCTGTGGGACTTCAAGGTGTTCGCGCAGGTGTGGGCGGTCCGCGAGGGCGGCCCGAACGGTGAGAGCACCACGCTGCCGGTGCTGCAGTACCTGGAGGGCATCGCGGGCAAGCACTTCGGCGTGGCCGCCGCGGTCAGCGTGCTGATGGTGATCGTGCTCGTCATCGTCTGCGCCCAGTACCTGCGCCTGCTGCTGCGGTCCCAGGAGGGAGAGCTGTGACGATCCGCCGAATCGGGCTGTCCGCGCTGGCCCTGGCCATCGCGCTGGTGTTCGCGTTCCCGACCTACTGGATGTTCACCAGCTCGATCAAGCCGCGCGGCGAAGTGCTGTCCACGTCCTACGACCTGGTGCCCAGCGCGGTCACGCTGGAGAACTACGCGAGCGCGCTGTTGGGCTCGGACTTCCTGCGCTACCTGGGCAACAGCCTGCTGGTCACGCTCACCGCGGTGGCGTGCTCGCTGGTCGCGGGCACCCTGGCAGCGCTGGCGATGAGCCGGTTCCGCTTCCGCGGGCGCAAGGGCTTCCTGATGCTCGTGCTGGTCGCCCAGATGGTGCCGTTCGAGGCGCTGATGGTGCCGATGTTCCTGTTCATGCGGGATCTCGGGCTGCTCAACAAGCTGCCCGCGCTGATCCTGGTGTACTGGATCACCACGCTGCCGTTCACCATCTGGTCGCTGCGCGGGTTCATCGACGGGATCCCGATCGACCTGGAGGAGGCCGCCATGGTGGACGGCTGCAGCCGGGCCGAGGCGTTCCGCCGGGTCACCCTGCCGCTGCTGGGCCCGGGCCTGGTGGCGACCTCGGTGTTCGCCTTCATCACCGCGTGGAACGAGTTCCTGTACGCGCTGGTGCTGATGCGCTCCGAGGACCTGCAGACGCTGCCGGTGTTCCTGAAGACCTTCCAGAACGCGTTCGGCACCGACTGGGGAGCGACGATGGCGTCGGCCACCCTGTTCACGCTGCCGGTGCTGGTGTTCTTCCTGATCGTGCAGCGCAAGATGGTCTCCGGCATCACCGCCGGCGCCGTCAAGGGCTGAAAGCCTGTTGGTGGTCGCTTTGCGTAGGTGGTCGCTTAGCGGAACCTGAGAGGCTCCCTGGACTGCGGGTGCCCCTCCTGATGTATGACCGACAGTGCTGATCGATCGACGGCCGCCTCCACGAGCCAGGATTCCGGCTCGGCGAGGCGGCCGTCTTCGTTTCGGGCGACGATTGAGCCCCGGGGCCGCCCCCGAGTACGATTGGTCTAGACCTCAATCGAAGGGATGGGCCGATGACCGCCACCCACGGCCAGCACATGGCCGACGAGATCCGCCAGCAGCCCGCGATCTTCGCCGACCTGCTGGCCACCCGGGACGCGATCGCCGAGGTCGCGGCGACCGTCGCGCAGCGCCGCCCGCGCTTCGCGCTGCTCGCCGCGCGCGGCTCCAGCGACCACGCCGCCCTCTACGCGAAGTACCTGGTCGAGACCCTGCTGCAGCTGCCCGCCGGGCTGGCCTCGCCGTCCACCACCACGCTGTTCGGCGCGCAGCCGGACCTGACCGACGTGCTGCTGATCTCGGTGAGCCAGAGCGGTGGATCGCCGGACCTGCTGGAGGTCACCGAGTCCGCCCGCAAGCAGGGCGCGCTGACGGTCGCGGTCACCAACACCGCCGACTCGCCGCTGAACTCGGCCGCCGAGCTGTCGGTGGACGTCCGCGCTGGCCGCGAGCAGGCCGTCGCGGCGACCAAGACCTACGGCGCCACGCTGCTGGCGCTCTACCTGCTGATCGACGCGGTGCGCGGCGGCACCGGCGAGCAGGCGGCGAAGCTGCCGGAGCTGGCCGAGACGACCCTGGCGGACGGCAGGGACGCCGTCGACGAGGCGGTCGGCCGCTACCGCTTCCTGGAGCGGATGGTCACCACCGCGCGCGGCTACTCGCTGGCCACGGCCCACGAAGCGGCCCTGAAGCTGGCCGAGACCAGCTACCTGTCGGCCCGCTCCTACAGCGGTGCGGACCTGCTGCACGGCCCGGTCGCGGCGGTCGACGCGGACACCGCGGTGCTCGCGCTGGCCAGCCGGGGCATCGGCGGCGCGGCGATGCGCGAGCCGCTGGAAGCGGTGTCCCAGCGCGGCGCGGACATCTGCGCGATCGGCTCGGCGGCCGCGGACATCCCGGCCACCCACCGGATCCCGGTCCCGGCCTGCGCGGAGGAACTGGCCCCGGTCCTGGAGATCCTCCCGGTCCAGCAGCTGGCCCTCGGCCTGGCCCTCGCCCGAGGCTTCGACCCGGACAACCCCCGAGGCCTCAACAAGGTCACCCGAACCCGCTGACCCGAACGGGGCCCGCCGCCGACGGCGGCAGGCCCCGCACCAGCTCCAGCACACCATTTCGCCAGGTCAGAACCCGTGAGTGTTTTGTGCTGCCATAACCTCACAAAACACTCACGGCCCAAGCCCAGCCAAAACAACCGCCACCACCGAAGCAGGTGCAGCGCGGCAAGCCCGGAAACCGGCCCAAGGCCAGCACCGGCAGCCGCGAGGCGAGGAGAAGTGGCGAGGCCAGTCGGCGAGCCAGCCATCGTCAGGCAAGCGGCGAAGCCGCTTCCGGCGGTAAACAGCGACCGCAGCGCATGACTGGCACCGCGCGGAAGGGGTCGCATGCGCCGCCAGGCGCATAGCCCACCCTCGCAGCTTGCACCGCCGTGGGTTCTCAGACGGTGCCCACCCAGACTGGGCTCTTGGCGAGGCCAGTCCTGTTCGCCGGGACATACATAAGAACAGGCTCCCGCAGTCCAGGCGGCGTCTGAGGTTCCGCCACCCGCACCGCCACGCAAGGTGAGCCACCGGAAAACCCAAGAAAAGCCCGCCTCACCGAGGGGGCGGGGTGGGGCGGGCATCGCCAGGTTACGCCGAACGGAGCAGGCCGCACACGTCGGGGCGTGGGCTCGGACAGAGGACAAAGTCCTCAGATGTCGTACACCTCTCGGGCGTTCGCGTCGAACACCGCCGAGCGGCGCCGGTCGTCCAGGCCCGCCGTCAGCTGCCTGGCCAGGTCGATGACCTGGCCGTACTCCGCCGCCAGCAGGCACACCGGCCAGTCGGAGCCGAACATCAGGCGGCGCGGGCCGAAGGCCTCCAGCACCACGTCCACGTAGGGCTGCAGGCTCACCGGATCAGGTTGCCGAGTCCAGTCGTCCTCGGTGACCAGACCGGACAGCTTGCACACCACGTTCGGGTGAGCCGCGAGCGCGCGGACCCGGTCCGCCCACGGCTGCAGCTCACCGCTGGCAACCGGCGGTTTCGCGCAGTGGTCGAGCACGAAGGTCAGCTGCGGGAACTGGCCGACCGCCTTGATCGCGGCGGGCAGCTGGTCGGTGCGGACCAGCAGCTCGTAGACCAGGCCGGCGTCCTCCACCGCGGCCAGCCCGTTGAGCACTTCGGGCCGGACCAGCCAGTCCGGGTCGGGCTCGCCCTCCACCTGGTGGCGGATGCCCTTCAGCCAGCCGCCGGACGGGTGGGTCTGCAGCCGGCCGATGCGTTCGCGCACGTCGCGGGTGGTCAGGTCGACCCAGCCGACGACCGCCGCGATGCGGTCCACCGAGTCGGCCAGCACCAGCATCTCGGGGGTCTCGTCCGGGTCGGAGACCGTCTGCACCAGCACCGTGGCGTCCACCCCGCTGCCCTTCAGCGCGGCCTGCAGGTCCGCGGGCCGGAAGTCGCGGCGCAGCGGCTCCATCTCGGCCCCGGTGATCCACGGCTGGTCGCGGACGTCGAGGTCCCACAGGTGGTGGTGGGTGTCGACGGTCACTGTTCCGCCTCTCCGCGATTTTCAGTGGTGGTTGCGTCCGGAATCGATCTCACGTTTGGCGGTTTCTTGTGGCTGGGTTGCATCACGGTCCCCTGAGGTGCGGTTGAGCAGGACTCCGGTTGACACAAGAGCGTCAACGGCCCTCCTCGTCCACTTCGGACGGTGCCTGCCAGGCGAGGTCGGCCATGGTGCTTCTCCCGGGATGATCGCGCAAACGCCTCGATGTATAGCCGTTCCCGAACGCGGAAGCCAGCGATTGGCGAGAACAGTCATGTTCGATTTTCTTGTCGTGCGCGGAACTGGGAACGCGTAGAAATGTCGCATGCCCGACGCAGCAGCGGTGGTTCTCGGTATGGACGTCGGCGGCACCAGCAGCCGCGCCCTGATCAGCGATCTGTCCGGCCGCGTGCTGGGCGTCGGCGAAGCGGCCGGCGGCAATCCGAATTCGCACCCGGCCGACGAGGCGGTGCGGCAGATCGCGACCGCGACCCGGGCCGCTCTGCGCGACGTCGATCCGGCGGACGTGCGGGCCGCGGTGATCGGGATGGCCGGGGTCAGCAAGATGGCCGATCCGCTGTTCCGCGACCTGTTCGAGCGCGAGTGGGGTCGGCTGGGCCTGAGCTGCGAGCTGAGCGCGATCAGCGACTGCGAGGTGGCCTTCGCGGCCGGAACTCCGGAGCCGAGCGGCACGGTGCTGATCGCCGGCACCGGCGCGATCGCGGCCCGCATCGAGCAGCACCGGCTGACCGAGCTCGCGGGCGGCTACGGCTGGCTGCTCGGCGACGAGGGCTCGGCCTACTGGCTCGGCCGCGAAGCCGTCCGCGCCACGCTCGGCGCGCTGGACCGCGGCGAGCCGCTGCACGGCCTCACCGCAGCTGTCCGGGAGGCCCTCCTGCCCGGCGATCCGGAGGCCCACCGCAAGCAGCTGATCACCGCGGTGAACGCGGCACCGCCGATCCGGCTCGCCGAGCTCGCCCCGCTGGTCACCAAGGCCTCGGACCCGGTGGCGACGGAGATCGTCGAGCGCGCGGCGCGGGTGCTCGTCGACACCGCGGCGCAGACCCGCACGCCCGACGACGACACCCCGATCGTCCTGGCGGGCGGCCTGGTGGCACCGGAGAACCCGCTCGGCGAGGCGCTCCGGGCGGAACTGGCCTCCCGGGGCTTCCCCGCCCCGCACACGGCGGGCCCTGGAGCGGCGGGCGCGGCCTGGCTGGCGGCCCTGGACCTCACCCCGGACCCGGCGACCCTGCACACCCGCCTGCTGCCGATCTGACCGGCGCTCACCGGGACGTCGGGGGTGCCTCGAAGTCCCGGAACACCGGTGTCCGCGGGTGTCTCGCCGCAAGTTCAATGGAAATCAGATGTCCGTTTTCAATGGAAGTTGCGGGCCCGTCGGCGTGTCAGGACCCCGACACGCCGACGGTCTGAGATTTCAATGGAAATCAGACGTCCGATTTCCATTGAAATCGCGCAGGCACCGGTCGGTCAGCGGAGGAGGCCGGTGTCGGTGAGGGCCTTGCGGATGACGTCCAGCTCCGCTTCGTCGGCTTCGACCAGCGGCAGCCGGAGACCGCCCACCCGGTGGCCCAGCAGGTTCAGCGCCGCCTTGACCGGGATCGGGTTCGTCGTCACCGACATGGCCGCGTACAGCGGCTTGAGCGAGGCGTCGATCTCCGCCCGGTTCTCCGGCTCGTCGACCATCCGGCGCATCTGCTCGCCCGCCAGGTGGCTGGCCACCAGGATGCCGCCGCAGCCGCCGAGGTCGAGAGTCCGGGCGAAGCCGTCGTCGTTGCCCGCGTACAGCCCGAGGCCGTCGACCTGGGCGAGGGCCGCGTTGTCCGCCTGCTTGACGTAGTCGATGTGCTCGACCTGGGCGAGCTCGGCGAGCAGGTCGTTGTCCAGCGCCAGCCCGATCCGCGACGGCACGTTGTAGAGCACCACCGGCTTCGCGGTGGCCCGCGCGATCTCGGTGAAGTGGCGGACGAGCCCGCGCCGGTTGGGCCGGTTGTAGTACGGGGTCACCGACAGCACCGCGTCCGCGCCGAGCTCGATCGCTCGCGCGCTCATCTCGCAGGCGTGCGCCGTGTAGTTCGAGCCGGTGGAGGCGATCACGGTGGCCCCGGCGGGCCGCTCCGCGCAGGCGAGCTCGATCAGCCGCAGGTGCTCCTCGGCGGTGAGCGTCGGCGCCTCGCCGGTGGTCCCGCAGACCACCACACCGTCCGAGCCGTGGTCGATCAGGTACCGGAACAGGGACAGGAAGGCCGCTTCGTCGACGCGCTGCTGCTCGTCGAACGGGGTGACGATCGCGGTGATCACGCTGCCGAGAGACATGAGCGCATTCTGCGCGCGCCGCCTCGGGCTGTCACTCCGGGGTACCGGCATCGGCGGCCACGCGCGGATGCCGCAGGCCCGGATGCTGCGCGGGCAGCGACCGGCGCACCACCCACCAGCTGCCCGCCACGCACACCGCGACCAGCGGCCAGGTCAGCACCACCTGCGAGATCGTCAGCGGACCGATCGCATCGAGCAGCCAGAGCGGGATGAACACCGCCAGCCGCACCACGTACTGGCCGACCCACACCCAGCTCGCCCGGCTGTACGCGCGCAGGAGGTCCGGGTCCTGGCGCCACCGCCGCGCCTGGCCGAGCGCCGTGCCGACCACGACCCCCAGCAGCGGCCACCGGATCGCGATGCTGGTCATCCAGGCGAGCGCGCTGAGCGCGTTGGTCACCAGGCGGGGCAGGAAGAAGTCCACCACGTCCCCGGTGTACAGCGCGATGAGCGCGCCGAGCGCGACGGCCAGCAGGCTGATCAGCACCGCCAGCGGACGGGCCCGGTGCGCCAGCCGCCAGCCCGCGAGCACCGCGCCCACCACCACCGCCACCAGGCCCCCGATGGCGATCGACTCGCCGCTGAGGAACCACCCGAGGCCGAAGGCGACGGGCGGCAGCATCGCATCGATCGCGCTGCCCCAACCGCCGAGCAAGCGCATGAACGAATCGCGGTCGTCCGAGTGCTCGACGATCTCCGTCTGCCGGTCCTGCGTCACGCCTCCCAGACTGCCCTAAGGGTTGCCTTCCTCGCACCCACCCGTGTTGCGCACCTCTTTTCGCCCTGGTCCGGGACTCGTTGCAGGGCGAGTGTCGGATCGGGCCGGTCGTGTTCGTAGCAGTGGTGAAGCCCGCCGCTCGGGGCGGCGCGAGAAGAGGAGAGCACCATGAGCACCACCTTCACCGTCGACTTCTTCTGCAGCGTGGACGGCTACGGCTCGGCCAAGGGTTGGCCCGGGTACTGGGGCAAGGAGGGCCCGGAGGTCCGCGAGGACCGGGTGCGCACCTTCGCGCAGGACCAGGTGCTCGTCTTCGGCGCGACGACGTTCCGGCTGTTCCGGGACTTCGTGGTCGAGTACGACGAGCCCTACTACGCCAGCATGAACGAGCTGCCGAAGATCGTGTTCTCCAGCACGCTCGAAGAGCCGCTCGGCTGGCAGAACTCGACGCTCCTCGACGAGGACGCGGTGGCGGCGATCGAGCGCCTGAAGCGCACCACGGACGTCCCGATGCGGTCGCACGGCAGCATCTCGCTGAACCGGGCACTGCTCGCCGCGGGTCTCGTCGACCGCCTCGAGATCATGATGTTCCCCGCCGTCACGGGCCGCGCGGGTGAAGCGGCCCTCCTCCACGGCGGGGCCGAGCTCGACCTGGAGCTCGTCGAGTCGACGGTGCTCGACGGCCGGACGCAGAAGCTCGTCTACATCCCGCACCTGCACGGGGAGATCCCCGAGGGCGTCGGGCCGCAGCGCCGGAACTTGACGTGACGCTGTGACCGCCTCGGAGACCGGCAGGTCTCCGAGGCCCACGTCAGATGTGGTTCCGTCGGGTTCGGTCGAGGAGAGCGGCCAGCTGGCCGGCGATCGCTCGCTTGTCCGCCGGGCGGCAGGTCACCACGTCCTGGCCCTCGGCACGCTCGCCCTGCAGGGCGTAGCGGCCCTGGTCGTTGTCGAACCAGATCAGGTTCGGCAGGCGCGGACCGCCGCGGCGGTCGCCGCTGACCACGAAGTGGCCGAGCCGGAACTTCTGGCGCGAGGTGATCGCGCGCAGCTCCGCCAGGCCCTCGATGCCCGCGTCCGACGGGTGCCCGTTGCTGCGATCGGCCACCGCGCGCACCGCCTCCCCGGCTCCCGGCGGGGCGTCGGGCAGCAGGTCGGCGCAGGCCCGCGGCAGCACGTCCGGGGCCAGGAAGCTCATCCGCAGGCCGCGGCCGTCGAGCACGCCGACGACCCCGACCTCACCGGTCGCCACCACCCGCGCGGCCAGCCGGTGCCCGGCGCGCACGTCGAGCAGCCCGGCCGCCGCGATCGACACCTCGGAGCTGCACAGCAGGTAGAGCGCGTCCTCGACCTCCGGCTCCGGGCGGCCGTTGCGGGCCAGACCGGTGGACTCCAGCTCCTGCCAGACCTGCTGCACCAGCCGGTTGCGGTCCTCGCCCAGCTCGCCGAGCCGGGGCAGCTCGAACGGGTACTGCCGCACGGTGAGGTTCAGCTGCTCACCGAGCAGGTCGACCGCGGGGATCGACAGGTTGATCGTCTCGACCATCGCACGCTCTTTTCGAGGTCTGGGTGCAGCGGCCGGTGCGGATCGGCACCGGCCGTGCCCGCGCTAGGCGGTTGATGCCGTTTCTTCGGGCCGCAGCCGCGAGGCGTATCGCAACAACGGCATGAGCTGCCGCAAGCGCGCAGCGCTTGACCCACCCACGCAACTCGCACCGCCGCGGGTTCTCAGGGGCTTCCTGGCGAGGACGGCCCAGCCGCCGTGTATTGGACATACATCAGGCTGGGCACCCGCAGTCCAGGGAGCCCCTGAGGTTCCGCCACCCGCACCGCCACGCAGAACGAGTCTGGAATTGATCATCTAGAAGTCCCGGTAGCTCGACGACGACTCGCCGAGCACCGGCGGCGCCACCAACCGGCCTGCGCCGTCGTCCTCGTCGAAGAGCTCGTCGGCTTCGATCAGGAACTGCGGTACGACGTTGCGGCCGTCCTCGCCCGGCTTGTAGCCGGAGCCGACCTGCAGGTCGTCGTCGCTGCGGCGTTCTTCCTTGAAGTCGTCGGCCGACCACGTGGTGTTCCGGCCGTAACCGGCGCGCGCGGACGAACCCGCCAGCGCACCCGTCGAGCCCATCGGGCCGAACCCGCCGTCGGCGCGCTGCGCGAACTTCGGCGCCCGGGCGGGCACCACCGGAGGCGGCGGCTGCGGCGGCTCCGGCCGAGGTGGTTCCGGCTGCCGCGGCGGCTCCGCGCGCGGCGGAGCGGGCTGCGGCGGGCGGGCCGGTGGCCGAGCGCTCTCCGGGACCGGGGGCGGAGGCCCCGGGGCGACCGGCGGACGCGGCGGCGGACCGCCCAGGGCGGGGCTGCCCGTCGGCGGAGACGGCGGCCCCTGCGGAGCAGGGGCGTGCGGCGGCTCGGCCGCCGGAGGCGGGCCCGCGAGGCGGGGAGCCTCGGGCGGCAGCGGACGGCCCGGAGGGCCGTCGAGCGGAGCTTCGTGCCGCGGCGGAGCCGCGGGGAGCGGGCCGGCGTCGGGCCGCGGCGGCGGGCCGTCGAGCGGCGGCACGTCCAGCGGTCCCGAGGGCGGGCCCTCGCGCCGTGGCGGCGGGCCGGGCTGCACGTGCGGATCGGCTTCGTGCCGCGCCGGACGATCCGGGCCGACCTGGCCGAAAGGACCACTCGGCGGACCCACCGGCAACAGGCCATCCGGCCCCGGCCCACCGAAGGCACCACCCGGCGGACCGTCGTGCTGCGACGGCAACTCACCCGGCACAGGCGGCGGACCATCCGGCCCCACCTGACCAAAAGGACCACTCGGCGGCCCCACCAGCAACAGGCCATCCGGCCCCGGCCCACCGAAGGCACCACCCGGCGGACCGTCGTGCTGCGACGGCAACTCACCCGGCACAGGCGGCGGACCATCCGGCCCCACCTGACCAAAAGGACCACTCGGCGGACCCACCGGCGGCGGGCCGTCGGGGCGCGGCCGCTGGTTGTCGTGTCGCCGCGGAGGGCCGTCGTGTCCGATCGGCGGCAGCTCGTTCGGGCCGGGCATCGGGCCCGGCTGACCGAAGGCACCGCTCGGCGGGCCATCCGGTCCGGCCTGCGGCATCGGTTCGATCAAACCGGGCACCGGGCCGTCCGGACCGAACGAACCGCTCGGCGGTCCTACCGGCGAGCCGTCGGGAACGCTTTCGCGGCGCGGCGGCGGGCCGTCGATCAGGCCCAGGTCGTTCGGGCGGGACGGTGCGGGGAACGGTCCGCTCGGCGGACCTTCGCGGCGCGGCGGAGGCGCGTCCGGCAGGCCGGGCTCGGCGCGCGGGCCGTCCAGCGGCCCCACCTGGGGGATCGATCCGCTCGGCGGGCCGAGCGGCGGTTCCGGGAGCAGCGAGCCCGCGAGCTGGCCTTCGGCCGCCAGGGAGCCGCTCATGCCGCTGGAGCGCGGTGCGGGTTCGGGCAGTTCACCGTCCAGGGATCCGGAGAACTCCGGCTCCGGCGAACCACCGAGGTCGCCGAACAGCGTCGACGCAGCGGCGGCTGGCGGCTTGGGCCGGTCCGGCGCCGGGCGGGCGGCTTGCAGTTGCCTGCGCTGCTCCTGCTCGAAGCGCTCCGGCAGCTGCTCGGCGCGCTGCCAGAACGCGAACGGGTGCGGTTCGCCGGTCAGGGCCGCGAACTCGGCGCGCAGATCGAAGCGCATCGGGCGCGGCGCGGGCCGGGCGCCGCCCTGCGCGTTCGGCGGCGCTTCGCCCAGCGAACCGCGCACCGGCGGTTCCGGGCGGGGCCTGCCGGGGCCGGCCTGTTGCGCGTCGAAGCCCGCTGGCCCCGGCGCGGACGCCGGATTCTGCGGTGACGTCACGATTCCCCCAGGTGCTTGGGACGGTCGAAGCGCCGCACGGCATCCGGAGCGGTCCGGATGGCGGGCGCACTGGAATCGACGTGGTGGAGCATTCCGTCGTTCCCCGCTCAACCCGCCGCGATGGCGCGCGCAGGTGTGCGACGGTGCGCTTCCCCGAGCGCACGTGCTTTCACCTGCGTAGATGCCGACATCGCGGGCCCCCTCGTTGCTTCTGTTACCGCCGAAGGACAGTAGCAGCTGAGGTTCACCCGTACTGGTGTTTCCAGGAACAGCCACCCGGTTGCCGCCGCGAGCAGCCAAAAGCGCCGCACGACAACGGAAAGCAGCTGCCCGGGATCCGGTGCGGGCCGGGCCGGAGAGCGGTCGGCCCGGACTCCTCGAGTTGCCGGAAAACGAAGCGCGCAAATCGCCCAGAAAAACTAGACTATTCAGTGCCGTTAATCACGAAGGCCGAACCGACGGTGGCGTAGGTAGGGATTCGAGCGCCAATGTTGTTCCCGGACCGCGTCGGCGGGAGGAATCACCAGGAAGGACATCGCATGGCATCGCAGCGCAGCGACTCGGCACGCTGGGACAGCTTCGTCGCGCTGGGGGACAGCTTCACCGAAGGACTGGCGGATGCCGGGCCGGACGGGGCGTTCCGGGGCTGGGCGGACCGGCTCGCCGAACACCTCGCCGCGGGCAACCCGGACCTGCGCTACGCCAACCTGGCCGTGCGCGGCAAGCTCGTCCGCGAGATCGCCGACGACCAGGTGCCCAAGGCGATCGCCCTGCGACCGTCGCTGGTCGCCTTCACCGCGGGCGGCAACAACATCATCCGTCCCGGCAGCGACCCGGACGCCGTGGCGCAGATCTTCGAGTCCGCGGTCGCCGAGCTGCGCGCCGCGGGCATCGACGTGCTGATCGGCACCGGTTTCGACACCGCCGCGACGCCCGTCCTGCGGCACGTCCGCGGCAAGGTCGGCACCTACAACTCGCACCTGCGCGCCATCGCCGACCGGCACGGCTGCTACGTGCTGGACCTGTGGTCGATGCGCGTGCTGCAGGACTCGCGGGCCTGGAGCGAGGACCGGCTGCACCTGTCGGCCGAAGGACACCGCCGGGTCGCGCTGCGAGCCTGCGAAGCGCTGGGCGTGCCGGCGGACGGGGACTGGCGCGAGGAGTGGCCGACCGCGCCGGACACCTCGTGGCGCGACCAGCGGGCCCAGGACATCCGGTGGGCCCGGGAGTACTTGGCGCCGTGGATCAGCCGCCGACTGCGCGGGGTGTCCAGCGGAGACGGGCGCGAGCCCAAGCGCCCGCAGCTGGAGAGGCTGCCCGCCGCGAAGTGAGCGCTCCGAATCCTGGCCGGTGACCGCAGCCGCGACGTCCCACCGGTCGCGTCTCGGGAGCTGCCGCATGCGCCGCAGGCGCATAACCCACTCTCGCAGCTCGCACCGCCGCGGGTTCTCAGCGTTCGCCTGGCGAGGACAGCCCGAGCGCCGTGTATCGGACATACATAAGTCCGGGATCCCGGAGTCCAGGCGGACGCTGAGGTTCCGCCACCCGCACCGCTGCGCAAGACGAGCCTGGAAAAAGTCTGAAAAGGACGAAGTGCGGACCTTCGGCCCCTCACCCCGTTGGCCGAAAGCCCGCACTCACCCCCATCGTCCATCCGGGAGGCGCCCCGAATGCTTCCGCCCCCCTAGCGGCCGCCCCGATCGACCACGCAGGAACGATCGGGGCGGCCGGGCGACAATCCCCCCTTGGACTCCCCCCAGAGCCGCCCTTAGTGCGAATCCCGCACGGCTGGATCCGCACTGGAGACAAATTCCCAGCGGGGACTACACACCCGCTAAACGCTCGCTAAACGCTGATCCACCGGTCCCGGGGCGCGCTGCGGCCACCGACATCGCAGCAGGTCGAGGCCGAATGTTCAAGCGGAGTCGGCCAACGCGTCCAGCCGTTCCCTGACTTCGGCCGCCCGCGGCGACCCCTCCGCCTCGAAGATCGCCAGCGCGGTCTCCCACCTGGTCCGGGTCACCACCAGGTCGCCGCGGCAGCGGGCCGCGTCGCCCAGCCCCAGGTAGGCGGAGGCCTGCCGCATCGCCGAACCGCACTTCAGCGCCACGTCCAGCGCCTCGTGGTGGTAGCTCTCGCCGTCGTCGAGCCTGCCGAGCTCGATGCAGACCTCGCCGCAGTTGTTCAGCACCATCGCCAGCGTGTCCAGGTCGTCGGCGGCCCGGTACAGCGCTTCGGCCTCGCGCAGGTGCGCCAGCGCCTCCTCCCGCTCGCCGTTGACCTGCTCGACCATGGCGAGGTTGTTCAGCGCACCGGCCTCGAAGTAGCTGTCGCCGAGCGAGCGGTAGACCCGCAGCGCGTCCTGGCAGTGCGCCTTGGCCTCGTCGTAGCGCTTCAGCCGGAACAGCACGCTGGCCATGTTGATCTGCGTCATCGCCCGCCGCGACGCGTCGTCGTTGGCCACCGCGACCCGGTAGGACTCGTCGTAGTGCGCCAACGCCTCGTCCAGCCGGCCGGACCGCGAGTGCGCCACGCCCAGCCCGGCCGACATCAGCACCTCGCCGGTCGGGTCGTCCACCGCGCGCGCCGAGTCGAGGCCGTCGGTGTAGACGCGGATCCAGTCCTCCCACGGGCAGCGCACCATCAGGTAGTTGAACTGGAGACGGGCCAGCTGCCAGGCCAGTTCGTGCATGCCGCGCGCGTTGGCAGCGCGGACCGCGGCGACCAGGTTCGGCCACTCGGCGTCGAACCAGTCCAGCGCCTGGGCGCGGTCGTGGATCTCCGGCGGCCGGGTGCCGTCGGCGAAGTTCAGCTCGTCGCGGGTCGGGCGCAGGAACCGGCGCGCGTGGTCGGCGGTGACCAGGTAGTGGTTCAGCAGCCTGGGCAGGGCGCCGCAGTCGTCGGATTCGGCCAGCAGATCCCGCGCGTACACCCGCAGCAGGTCGTGCATGCCGAAGCGGTCCGGTTCCGGCTCGACGACCAGGTGCGCGAGCGCCAGCGCCCGCAGCCTGCGCAGCGCGCTGGCCGGATCGGTGTCGCACAGCGCCGCCACCGCATCGGCCGTGAAGGTGTGCCCGGGCACCAGGCCGAGCAGCCGGAAGGTCTCGGCGTGCACCGGGTGCAGGCTCCGGTAGGAGATGTCGAAGGCGCGGCGCACGCTGGTGTCGGCGTCGTCGTCGATGTCCAGCGCGTGCAGCCGGTTCCGCTCGTCGGTGAGCTCGTGGACCAGGTCCGACACCCCGCGCGCCGGGTTCGCGGCCAGCCGCGCGGCGGCGATCCGCAGCGCCAGCGGCAGGCCGCCGCACAGGGCGGCGAGCTCGGCCGCGGCGACCGGCTCGGACGCCGACTTGCCGGGCACGCCCGCGCGGTCCAGCAGCTCGATCGCGGACTCGGTGGGCAGCGTCTCCAGCGGCAGCACCGTCGCGCCGCTGCGCACCACCAGCCCGTCCAGCCGCCGCCTGCTGGTCACCAGCACCAGCGATTCGGCGCTGCCGGGCAGCAGCGGGCGAACCTGCTCGGAGTCGCGCGCGTTGTCCAGCAGCACCAGCACCCGCCGCTTGGCCAGCAGCGACCGGTACAGCGCGGCGCGGTCGTCCAGCTCCACCGGGATCGCGTCGGCGGCCACGCCGAGCGCCTTCAGCATGCTGGTCAGCGCCTCGCCGGGGCTCAGAGGCTCGCGCTCGGAGTGGTAGCCGCGCAGCGAGGCGTAGAGCTGGCCGTCGGGGAACTCGTGCTCGACGCGGTGCGCCCAGGTCAGCGCGAGCGCGCTCTTGCCGACGCCGGCGATCCCGGTGAGCACCGCGAGCCGGCTGGAGCCCTGCTCGCGCTCGGCGAGCAGCCGGTCCAGCTCGCCGAGTTCGCGGCGGCGACCGACGAAACCGGCCGGGGCGGGCGGCAGCTCGGCCGGGATGGGGCGCTTGATGCCCAGCGCCGGTTCCGGCCGCCGCGGCGAGCTGCGCAGCGCCGGATCGTCGCGGAGCACCTGCTCGTAGAGATCCCGCAGGTCGGGGCCGGGATCGAGGCCCAGCTCGTCGGAGAGCCTGCGGCGCAGCTCGTGGTACCGGGCCTGCGCTTCGGCGCGGTGCCCGGCGCGGTAGCTGGCGAGCATCAGCTGCCCGGTCAGCCGCTCGCGCAGCGGGTGCCGGTCGACGAGCGTGGACAGCTCCAGCAGCAGCTGGTGGTGGCGGCCCAGGTCCAGGTCGGCGTCGATGCGCTCCTCCAGCGCGAGCAGCCGCAGCTCGTCCAGGTTCGGCGCCACCATCCCGTAGAGGCGGCTGCTGGAGATGTCGGCCAGCACCGGGCCGCGCCAGAGGGTCAGCGCCTCGGCCAGCACCCGCGACCGCTCGGCCGGGTCGAGGCCGTGCGCGCGGTTGATCAGGGCTCGGGCGCGGTGCGCGTCGATCCGCTCGGCGTCGACGCGCAGCAGGTAGCCGGGCGGGCGGGTGACGATCTCGGTGCCGCCCGGATCGCCATCGCCGAAGAGCTTGCGCAGCCGGGAGACGTAGCCCTGGATGATGGTGCGGGCGCTGGCCGGCGGATCGTGCTCCCAGATGGTGTCGATCAGCCGGTCCATGGACACGATCTGGTTCGGTTCGAGCAGCAGGCAGGTGAGCAGGGCCCGGACCTGGCTGCTGCCCATCGGGCGCAGGGCGCCGTCCACGAGCACTTCCAGCGGACCGAGAACGCGGAACTCGAATCCCGCGATCGGTGCTCCGCTCGGTCTGTCGTGCGGCGCCATCATCCCCTAATCCGATTCTCGCTCATGTTTTGTTGAGCCTTCAGACAGTCTCGACCAAGGTCCACACCGAGTCCACCACCCCTGGCGAACCCCGCCGCAGGGTCGACACACCGTAACGAGCGAGTGTCGCGGGCAGCCGGATTGCCGAGCCGCACTCACTCCAATGGAGGAATGCGCGGTTCGTCCCGGATGCAGTGCGCGACGACCCGCCGTTGCCGGTGAACGTCTCCCGGGCGGCGAACACGCCAAGTAAAGTCGGGACCCGTCGATCACCCGTACGAGGACACTGTGGAAGGAGAGCCCGACCCGTGCGCAAACCATCCACAGTGGTCGATCGTGCGGTCGCCTGCCTGCTCGGCGGGGCTCTGGGCGACGCCCTCGGCAGCCCGGTCGAATACGCGCAGCTGGACGACATCCGGGCCGAGTTCGGCCAGGAAGGAGTGGCCGAGCCGCCGCCGCAGGCGCTGCTCGGCGACGCCACCCAGATGGCCCTGTTCACCGGCGAGGGTTACCTGCACGCCTGGACCACCGGTAACAACGGCGGTCAGTGGCGCCCGGTCGAGTCGACGGCGGCCGCTTACCGACGGTGGTTGATCACTCAGCAGGAGGACAAGCCGCAGCCCGGCGCCACCGGCCTGCTCGCCGAGCCCGAGCTGTACGCCGGCCGGGCACCCGGCCTGACCAGCCTCCGCGCGCTCCAGGAGCCCGAGCTCGGCACCCCGGACCGGCCGCGCAACAGCTCGAAGGGCTGTGGCGGAGTCGACCGCAGCGCGCCGCTCGGCTTCGCCCCGACCGCCGAGATGGCCTACCAGCTGGCCTGCCAGTGCGCCGCGCTCACCCACGGCGGCGTCGGCGGCTGGGCATCGGCCGGAGCGATGGCGCTGATCGTGCACCTGGTCGCGGTCCAGGACCGCAAGCTGCCCGCCGCCGTGGACCAGGCCGCCGGGCGGGTCCTGCGCGAGGACGCCGAGACCGCGAACGCGCTGGCCGAAGCGGCCACGCTGGCCCGCCTCGGCGCCAGCGTCAGCCACATCGAACGCCTGGGGCAGGGCTGGATCGGCCCCGAAGCGCTGGCCATCGGCGTCTACTGCGCGCTGGCCATGCCGAAGCCGGAGCAGTTCACCGACGCCCTGCGCCTGGCGGTGAACCACTCCGGGCACAGCGACTCCACCGCGGCGGTGACCGGCAGCATCCTCGGCGCCCGCCACGGCACGGCGGTCCTCCCCCGCCCCTGGCTGGGCCGCCTGGAGCTGGCGGACGTGATCGAGCGCATCGGCCACGACCTGGGCGCCTCCTGCTCCGGCGACCAGTTCAACGAACGCCGCTACCTCGGCATCGCCTGACCACCCTCCGGGTGATCAGGGGGCTTTCGGGCGGGTCGCCTTGGTGCGCAGGACCGATACCGCCGCGCCGAGGAAGCCGATGTTGAAGGCCATCTGGACCGCCGCCACCGCTCGCGCGAACTGCGAGACCGCGTGCACGTCGCCGAAGCCGACGGTGCTGGTGATCGACAGGGAGAAATACAGCGCGTCGGTCTTGGTGCGCAGCCCGGCGATCGCGTCCGGCTGGTGCTGGTCGAGCCCGAAGTAGACGGCGGCGAAGAACAGCACCGCCAGGTAGAGCGCGGTCACCACGCCCGCCATGGAACTCCGGTGGTGACCGTCGCCGGACCGGAACCGGCGCACCTGGATCATGATCAGCACGGAGACGGCGAGCAGACCGACGCCGAAGACCACGACCTCGCCGATGGTGCCGACGAGGCCGAACACTCCGATCGGCAGCGCGTAGTAGACGCCGGTGCACGCCGCCACGGCGGCCACCGCGGCGGCCAGGTCGATCAGCAGTCTCCGCCGGGCCACGAGCGCCAGGTTGTGCCACCGGCGCGCCCGCCACCACTCGAGCCGGCTCAGGCGGTGGCGGGAGTCCTGGTCAGGCGGCCGAGGCGGCGCTTGCCGATCACCCGGCAGGCCAGGTAGATCACGAACGAGATGATCGTGACGAAGGCGCTCACCGGGGCACCCGGGGCCAGCGACAGCACGATGCCGCCCAGGACCGCGACCTCCGCGAACACCACCGCCAGCACGGTCGCCTTGAGCGGGCTCGCCGTCACCCGCGCGGCCGCCGCGCCCGGCGTCACCATCAGCGCCAGCACCAGCAGCGCGCCCACGGTGTGCACGCCGAGCGCGGTCGCCACTCCGACCAGCACCGCGAACAGCGGCGTCAGCACCCGCGCGGGCACTCCGCGCGCCGCCGCCACGTCGGGATCGACGCTGGCGAACAGCAGCGGCCGGTACACGAAGGCGAACACCAGCAGCACGAGCACCGCGCAGGCGGTGAGCAGCAGGACGTCGGCGGAGTCGACCCCGACGATCTGGCCGACCAGCAGGCTGAACTTGTTCGCGGTGCGCTCCGGGTTCAGCCACAGCAGGAGCACGCCGACGCCCAGGCCGAAGGACAGGATCGCGCCGATCACCGAGTCGCGCTCGGTGCCGCGCTGGCCCAGCAGTCCGAGCAGCAGCGCCGCGACCACGGCACCGGCCAGCGCCCCGGCTCCCACGCTGACGCCGAACAGCAGCGCCGCGGCGGCGCCGGTGAAGGCGAGCTCGGCCGTGCCGTGCACGGCGAAGGACATCTTGCGCGCCACCACGAGCGGCGCCAGGCACCCGGACACCAGGCCGAGCGCGGCGGCGGCCAGCAGCGCCTGCTGGACGAACGGGTAGCCGAGCAGGTCGACCATCGCGGTGAAGTCGAAGAGCTTGCCCAGCGCCTCGGTGATCGCGTTCACGCCTCTTCCGCCTCTGGCACGTGGTGGTCGTGGTCGTCGACGCCCGCGACCACCAGCCGGCCGCCGACGCGGGCGACCTCGACATCGGTGCGGTACAGCTCGGACAGGGTGGCCGAGTTCATCACCTCGTCCGGCGGGCCGACCCGGAACCGGCCGTCGACCAGGTAGAGCACCCGGTCGACCAGCGGCAGCACCGGGTTGATCTCGTGCGTGACGAACAGGACCGCCGCCCCGGCCTGCCGGGCCTGGTTCGCGATCAGCCTGCTCACCTTGCGCTGGTGCGCGATGTCCAGCGACAGCAGCGGCTCGTCGCACAGCAGCACGGACGGGTCGCTGACCAGCGCCTGCGCCACCCGCAGCCGCTGCTGCTCACCACCGGAGAGCAGGCCCAGCGGCATCCGGGCGTACTCGGTCGCCTCCACCGCGCGCACCGCGGCCTCGACCCGCCGCTTGCGCTCGCGGCGGTTGCGGAACCCCACGCCCCAGTGGTGGCCGTCCAGCCCGAACCCGACCAGATCGGTGCCGCGCACGGTGACGGTGGCCTCCAGCGCCCGCTGCTGCGGGATGTAGCCGATCCGGTTGCTGCCGCGCCGGGCCGGGCCGCCCGCGATCTCCACGGTGCCCGCGCTCAGCGGCTGCAGGCCGAGCAGCACCTTGAGCAGGCTGGTCTTGCCGGAACCGTTCGGCCCGAGCACGGCCAGGAACTCGCCGGGGGCGACTTCCAGGTCCAGCCCCGACCACAGGGTTCGGCTGCCGTAGGAGAGCGCGGCGTCGCGCAGCCGCACCGCGGGCGCGGTGGGCGGCGCGAGGACCGGCTCGGTCTCGGGTTTGGCGGTCATGTCTCAGCGATTCTGGGTCAGTGCGTTCTGCAACGCAGCGATCTGGGCGTCCATCCACTGCACGTAGGTCTTGCCCTCCGGCAGGGTTTCGGTCATCTCGACGACCGGGATCCGGTTCTGCTCCGCGGCGGTGCGCACGTTGCGGGTGACCGGCGATTCGGTCTGCGGGTTGTAGATGACCGCCACCGCCTGCTTGGCGTTGATCGCGTTCTGGATCTCGGCGACGGCCGCCGCCGACGGGTCGCTCTCGGCCTCGATGGCCTTGACGAAGGACTGCGGGGTCACGTCCTGCAGCCCGGCCGCTTCGACCAGGTAGTGCGCGACCGGCTCGGTGACGATCACCGGCTTGCCCCGGTTGGCGGCGGCGATCTCGCCGACCTTGCCCTCCAGCGCGCCGACCTCGGTCTCGAACTGCCCGGCGGCCTGGCGGAACTGGTCGGCCTTCGCGGGCTGGAGCTTGCCGAGCTCGGTGGCGACCTGGTCGGCGACCTCGTGCACCACGTGCAGGTCGTACCAGACGTGCTCGTTCGCGGAGTGGTCGTGGCCTTCATGCCCGTGCTCGTCGTGGGCGTGCTCGCCATGTTCCTCGGGAGCGGGCTGCTCGCCGTGGGCGTGCTCGCCGTGTCCCTCGGGAGCGGGCTGCTCGCCGTGGGCGTGCTCGCCATGTCCCTCGGGAGCCGGCTGCTCACCGTGGGCGTGCTCCTCGGGAGCCGGCTGCTCGGCCTCGTCCTTCACCGCCGCCACGGTCGGCTTCTGGGAGCCGCCGAGGATCTGCTCGATGAAGGAGTCGTAGCCGCCGCCGTTGTAGACGACCAGGTCGGCGTCGGTGACCTTGGCGGCGTCCCGCGGCGTGCTCTCGTAGGAGTGCGGGTCGGAGTTGGGGTCGCTGACGATCGACTCGACCTCGACGGCGTCGCCGCCGACGGCCTGCGCGACGCTGCCCCAGACGCTGGTGGACGCAACGACCTTGATCTTGTCCCCCGCGCCGGGCGCGGCCTGCTCCCCGGTTCCGCAGGCGGTCAGGGCGACAGCGGCGGCGGCCAGCCCGGCCAGGGCGGTGGACGCAGAGCGACGACGGGAGGTCATCTAGCGCACTCCTAGGTGATCTTGTGCGCAGCAGGCGGACGGCTTACTGCGAACGGTAACGGAAACCGTTGTCATCTACAGTCTAAGCACGTCGATTCACAACACTCCACCGAGTGGGTTATTCCCCACGAAACGCGAAGACGCCCCCGCCGGGAGCGGGGGCGTCGGAGCGCTCAGGAGCAGGCACCGGTCGGGCGGGTGGCCCGTGAGTGCTTCGGGGCGTCATGGCACCCCAAAGCGCTCACGGCAGCACCCACCGCTGAACAACCGGGAAGACCTTCCGGCAGGTCAGGCGGTCAGGCGGAGGCCGGTCTCCGGGTGGAACAGGTGCACCTCGGTGCTGTCGCGCAGGGCCACCTTGACGTGCTGCCCCAGAGCCGGCGGCGTGCGGCCGTCGGCGCGGACCACGAAGCGCTCCTGCGAGCCGTTGATGTCGATGGCGCCGTGGATCAGCGCGTCCGCACCGAGCTCCTCGACGAGCTCCACGGTCATGTCCAGGCCGTCGTCCTCGCTGGAGACCAGCGACAGCGCCTCCGGGCGCACGCCGAAGGTGACCTCCTTGAGGCCGTCGGCGGCGGCCAGCACGTCGCGCGACAGCGGGATCGTGGTGCCGTCGAGCACCGCGCCCTCGCTGGTCAGCGGCACCGTCTTGAGGTTCATCGCCGGCGAGCCGATGAAGCCGGCCACGAACGCGTTCGCCGGGTTCTCGTACAGCTCGCGCGGGCTGGCGCACTGCTGCAGCAGGCCGTCCTTGAGCACCGCGACCCGGTGCCCCATCGTCATCGCCTCGACCTGGTCGTGGGTGACGTAGATGGTCGTGGTGCCCAGCCGCTTCTGCAGCGCGGCGATGTTCGCGCGGGTCTCCACGCGCAGCTTGGCGTCGAGGTTCGACAGCGGCTCGTCCATCAGGAACACGCTGGGCTCGCGGACGATCGCGCGCCCCATCGCCACCCGCTGCCGCTGACCACCGGAGAGCGCCTTGGGCTTGCGGTCCAGGTACTTCTCCAGGTCCAGCATCCGGGCGGCCTCGGTGACCTTGTCCTTGATGACGTCCTTGGGCGTCTTGCGGAGCTTGAGCGCGAAGCCCATGTTCTCGGCCACGGTCATGTGCGGGTAGAGCGCGTAGGACTGGAACACCATCGCGATGTCCCGGTTCTTCGGCGGCGTGTGGGTGACATCGGTTCCGCCGATCGTGATGCCACCCTCGTCGACGTCCTCCAGGCCGGCGAGCATCCGCAGCGCCGTCGACTTGCCCGACCCCGACGGGCCGACCAGCACCAGGAACTCCCCGTCCGCAATGTCCAGTTCCAGCTGGTCAACAGCGCGAACCGGCGGATTCCCCTGGTACACCCGCGACGCGTTGACGTATGCAACCTCAGCCATGTGTGACGCACCTTTCACTGAACCGGTCCCGAAACGGTAACCGCTACAACACCAAAGGTCATCCCCTCGAATGAACCAACTCGCTACGTAATCACGCAGAGTCGCTCCGTGTTCACCACTCGAACATGAGTGGGATATGCATCATGCTCACTTCACCGAGGGGTACTGAACCGTTACGGTTCCTCCATGGCGCGGTCAACGAATGCCCGGCGGCCTGCGACGCTCGCCTCGCTCGCTGCAGAACTCGGGGTCTCCAGGACCACGGTTTCGAATGCGTACAACCGTCCTGACCAGCTCTCCCCCGAGCTGCGCAAGCGGGTCCTGGAGACGGCTCGCCGGCTCGGCTACCCCGGTCCGGACCCGGTGGCGCGGTCGCTGCGCACCCGGAAGGCGGGTGCCGTCGGCCTGCTGCTCACCGAGAACCTCTCCTACGCGTTCCGCGATCCAGGCGCCGTGGGCTTCCTCGAAGGGCTGGCGCTGGCCTGCGAGGACGCCGGTCAGGGCCTGACCCTCATCCCGGCGAGCCCGGAGCGCGAGGACGTCGCCGCGGTGCACCGCGCCGGGGTGGACGGCTTCGTCGTCTACTCCGTCCCCGAGGACGACCCGCACCTGGCCGCCGTGCTCGAGCGCCCGGTGCCGGTGGTGGTCTGCGACCAGCCGCGGCTGGACAACGTGGACTGGGTCGGCCCGGACGACCGCAAGGCCATCAAGAGCGTCGCCGACCACCTGATCGGGCTCGGCCACCGCCGCATCGGCGTGCTGTGCATGCGCCTGGCTCGCGGCCGCAACGACGGTCCCGCCTCCGTGCAGCGGCAGGCGAACGCCAGCTTCCACGTGCAGAAGCTGCGGCTGACCGCGCTGGCCGAGGTCTTCAGCGAGGCCGGCGTGGACTGGACGACGATCCCGGTGGTGGAGCGCTTCGACCACACCACGGCCTCCGGCGCGTCGGCGGCGGCCCAGCTGCTGGAGATCGACCCGGACATCACCGCGATCGTGTGCACCTCGGACATCCTGGCGCTGGGCGCGCTCAGCGAGGCCCGCAACCGCGGCCTGCGGGTGCCGGAGGACCTGACGATCACCGGCTTCGACGGCATCCCGGACGCGGAGCGCGCGGGCCTGACCACGGTTCGCCAGCCGTGGCTGGAGAAGGGCCGGGCGGCAGGCCGCCTGCTGCTGGAGGCCAGCGAGCCGGGCCGGCCGCGCCACATCCAGCTGGAGACCCAGCTGATCACCGGATCCACCTCGGCCCCGCCCCGCTCCGCCGAGGAGCGCTGGTTCGGCCCGTGATCCGCGGTGTCACCCGTGACCCGCGACGTCACCTGATGCCGTGACCCTTCGGCGTGTCGGTGCCCGACACGCCGAAACCCGATGCAATTTCAATGGAAATCAGACGTCTGATTTCCATTGAAATTGCGTCACCACGCCCGGACGGAGCTCGCCCCTGCCCGGAACTCGCGCGCCCGGCCGGGGCTCGCGCCCGGCCTGGGGATCAGTAGTTCTCCCACTCGCCCTGGGCGTGCTGGAGGATCGTCGGGTGCATGAGGGTCGACGGCTCCATGCCGGGGATGCGGGTGCGGTCCGGCGGGAACGTCGCCGCGGCCCGCAGGGTCGGTTCGTCCAGGGAGCGCAGCGGCGGGACGTCGGCGGGCAGTCGCAGTTCCGGGGCTCCCGGCGAGGCCAGCGGGCTGCGCACTCCCTCGGAATCCGCAATTTCAATTGAAGTCGGACGTTCGATTTCAATTGAACTTGCGGCTCCTTGAGCCGCCGAGGCGATGTGGAAGCCCCATTCGCCGAAGCTCGGCACCGTCACCGCGTACGGCGCGGTGCTCAGGTTCGCCGCGCGCATGGACGCCTCGATGCACCAGAACGCCTTCGGCGCGAAGAACGGCGAGCCCGCCTGCACCACCGCGCGCGCGTCGTCGGTCATCGCGTGGCGGACCAGGCCGTAGAACTCCGTCGAGTACAGCTTCGCGGTGGCCGTGGAGTCCGCGTCGGGCATGTCGACCAGCACCACGTCGTAGCGGTCGCGGTTCTCGCGCAGCCAGGTGAAGGCGTCCGAGGCGATCGTGCGCACCCGCGGGTCGTCGAAGGCGTGTCCGTTCAGGGCGGACACCCGGGGATCGGTGCGGGCGAGCTCCAGCACGGCCGGGTCCAGCTCCACCAGCGTGGCCTCGCGGACGTCCGGGTAGCGCAGCACTTCCCGCAGCACCATGCCGTCCCCGCCGCCCAGCACCAGGATGCGACCGCGGGGGCCCGCCATCGCCGGGTGCACCATCGCCTCGTGGTACCGGTACTCGTCCGCCGAGCTGAACTGCAGATCGCCGTTGAGGTACATGCGGGTGTCGGAAGTGCCCTTGAGCGACACCGACTCGGTGAGCACGACCTCCTGGTAGGGCGTGCGCTCGGCGTGCACCACGGGATCGGCGTACAGCGCCTGCCGCGCGGTGATCTCGAAATCGTCGGCGAACACGTAAGCGCTCACCAGCAGCCCGCCGACCAGCACCGAGATGCCGGTCAGCACCAGCACGGCGCGCTTGGACAGCTCGCGGCGGAACACCGTCAGCACCAGCCCGATCCCGGCCGCCGCGTTCACCAGGCCGACCACCAGCGCGCCCTGCACCTGCCCGAACAGCGGCAGCAGGAGGAACGGGAACGCCAGGCCGCCGACCAGCCCACCGACGTAGTCGGCGGCGAACAGGTCCGCGACCGCCGATCCGGCGTCCTGCCGCCGGATCCGCTGCAGCAGCACCATCAGCAGCGGGATCTCCGCGCCGATGAGCACGCCCAGCACCAGCGCGGTCGCGATCAGCGCCGGGGTGTACAGGCTTAGCCACGCGAAGGCCGCGTAGAGCAGCAGCACGCTGAGCCCGCCCAGCAGGGCCAGCAGCAGTTCGATGGCGGCGAACGCCTCGGCCGCCCAGCGCTGCAGGGGCTTCGCGGCCAGCGCGCCGACACCCATCGCGAAGACCATCAGCGACAGCACGATCGACGCCTGGCCGACGGTGTCGCCGATCAGGTAGCTGCCCAGCGCGACCAGCGCGAGCTCGTAGACGAGACCGCAGGCCGCACAGACGAACACCGCCACCAGCACGGCGGTCCGGGCGAGCCGGCTGCGCGGTCTGCTGGTGGCGGTGTCCGGTTCGGTGTCGGTCGCGGTCACCAGATCGCCGCGGCGATGATCACCGCGATCACCAGGTGCGCACCGGCCGACACCCAGGTGGCCGGGTGCAGGTTCGGGGTGGCCAGCTCCTCGCCGAGCTTGCCGGGCGTGATCAGGTCGATCAGCAGGAACGACAGGCTCATCAGGATCAGCCCGAGGATGCCGTAGGCGAGGGTGCCGATCAGCCCGGCGACCAGGTCGTCGGAGCTGGCCGCGATCGCCGTGGTCAGGATGACCCCGACGCCGAGCAGACCGGAGACCAGCAGCAGCGCCGCGTTGGGGTTGCGCTGCACCCAGATCAGGTCGCGCAGCCTGCCCGGGGTGGCCAGGTCGACGAGCACGTAGCCGAGCGCCATCATCGCCACGCCGATCACCCCGTAGGCGACCGCGGCGAGCAAGCCGTGGAGCAGTTGCTGGAGCAAGGTGAAGTCCTTCTCGTGTCGTGAACGGGGTCAGCGGCCGGGTTGTTGCGGCCAGGGCGGGTGCGGCCGACCCTGACCGGGCGGCGGTGCCTGCGGGTTCGGGCCGGGCGGCGGTGCCTGCGGGTTCGGGCCGGGCGGCGGTGCCTGCGGGTTCGGGCCGGGCGGCGGTGCCTGCGGGTTCGGGCCGGGGCCGGGCGGCGGGCCTCCTGGCTGGAACAGCGACGGCCCGGGCTGCGGCGGTCCGGGTGGGTGCGGTCCCCGCTGCGGCGGCCCCGGCGGCGGGCCTCCGTCCGATGTGGACTTCTGCTTGGCCCGGGCGGCGAAGCCGAGGACCAGCGCCACCGCCGCGACGACGCCCAGTCCGCCGAGCCACGCCCAGGTCACCCAGCTGGAGCCGGAACCGTCACCCGGCGGCAGCGGTTTCGCCGGTGCACCACCCGGTTCCTGGTCCGGCACCTGCGGCGCGGACAGCGCACCGCTCTCCACCAGCAGCAGCGGAAGTCCCAGCGCCGCCTGACCGGTGACCGACACCGGCTCCGCGACCAGCGAGTCCGCGGTGACGCCCAGGTTCACGAAGTCCGCCAGCTGCGGCAGCGGTTCCAGGTCCGGCGAGGCCCGCACCGTCACGTCGGCGACGTCCGGTTCGTCGTCGCTGGCACCCGCCGCGACGACCACCTCCACCTCGGCCCAGCGCGGGCAGGTGTCGGCCGGGACGAGCACGCCCCGGCTGGAGCCCTGGTCGTTGTGCCCGGAAGACTGCTCGACGCGTCCGGTCGACCCGTCGACGAGCTTCCAGCCGAAGCAGATCCCGTGCAGCTTCTCGGCCTCGGCCAGCGCCTCCGAGAGCTGCTGGGCATCGGTGGTGCTGAACCCCTGGGTCAGCGCGCTGCGGTAGGTGCTGCCCTCGGTGTAGAGGGAGGTGTCGTCGGAGGTGAACTCCGTCTGCGCGGCGTCGCCGCCGAACGCGCCGACGAGGGCGCCGATGATGCCGACCGCGGCGAAGAAGACCACCACGACCACGGCGACGCCGACCCGGCGCTGAGGCCTCGCGGTGTTCGTCATTTGCCCGCTCCCGGCCCTCTGCCGCGGAAGCTCTCACCGTGCGCGCTGGTCCAGCCCCAGACGCCGCCGACGTGGGTGTGGTAGCGGCGGTAGGCGTGGTCGACGTCCATCACGTGGATCACCGAGCCCTGCGCCTGCGGCTTGATCACCACCGCGTCGCGCGAGTACCGCAGGTAGATGCCCGAGGCGTCGTTGTACTGCGACTGCGGCTTCCACTTCGAGCTGATCTGGAACGCGACCGTGCTCGGCGGCAGCGGGCTGGTGTAAGCGCGGTTGTCGGAGTCGCCGCTGAGATCAAGATGCGCCGCGCGGGTGTAGTTGTTCGCGACGTAGCCGCGCGGGCCGCTGCCGGTGGAGAACGCCGTGACCAGGCCGACGATCAGCGCGAGCACTGCCGCGGCGCCGGCGATGACGAACCAGAACTTGGGTTTCACGGGGTCAGCTCGCGGTGGGGTAGATGAGCACGTCGTAGCGGC
Source organism: Saccharopolyspora antimicrobica (assembly GCF_003635025.1). Classification (GTDB taxonomy): domain Bacteria; phylum Actinomycetota; class Actinomycetes; order Mycobacteriales; family Pseudonocardiaceae; genus Saccharopolyspora; species Saccharopolyspora antimicrobica. The sequence goes on from NZ_RBXX01000002.1 coordinate 2,133,851, forward strand.
TGAGCGCCTCGCCGGTGCTGGCTTCCCAGTCCGCGCCGCCGTAGGACTCGAAGCCGAGCAGCGCGCCGTCCGACGACTCGTAGTCGTGGTAGCGCACGGTGCCGCTCTCGGCCAGCCCGGTGGTGGCCTCGCTGCGGAACTCCGCGCCGCCGGACTCCTCGGAGTGGTAGGTGCGGCCGCCGAAGGTGATGGTCTTCGGGCCCGGCTCACCGGCGTCGTCCACCGGCGTCCACAGCGAGAGGATCAGGTCCGGGTCCTCCTCGACGGCCAGCCACACCTGGGTGCCCTTGGCGTCGTCGAGCAGGTGCTCCGACCAGGTCCAGCCGCCCTCGGACAGGCGCAGCGTGCCGCGCACGGTGAACGACCGACCACGCACCTCGACGATGTCACCCGCCTTGAGCGCGCGCGGGTCGCCGCGCAGCGAGTCCTGATCGCCGGTGTGGAACGGATCAGCGGGCGGCTGCGGCTGCGGTTCCGAAGCCGCGCGCTTGGCGCGCATCCCCATGACCACAGCGACCACCGCGACGATGATCAGCACGATGACGACGATGATCAACGCCGTGACGAGACCGTTCACCCGTCAGCCCTTCCCTAGCGCGAGTGTCCGGCACAGAGCGTATTAGCGAGCCGCCGACTGGATGACACGATCCACCCAAATCGTGACCAGCGTCCCCGACGCCGGTCACGCGCCCTGCGCGATTTCAATGGAAATCGGACGTCTGATTTCCATTGAAATCGCGTGGATCCCGACGCACCGTCGGCGTGTCGGGGGACGACACGCCGACGAGGCGTGCAACTTCCATTGAAATCGTGGACCTGATTTCCATTGAAGTTGCGCAGGAACGAAGCGAGGGGCACCCCGGTGGGGTGCCCCTCGCGCCGAGCCGGTCAGGCCGAGAGGAGCTGGGCGCAGCGGATCAGGCCCAGGTGGGAGTAGGCCTGCGGGTGGTTGCCCAGCGAGCGCTCCGCGATCGGGTCGTACTCCTCGGACAGCAGGCCGGTCGGGCCCGCCGTGTCCACGATCTGCTGGAACAGCTCCTCCGCCTCGGTGCGGCGGCCGATCAGCAGGTACGACTCGATCAGCCACGCCGCGCAGAGGTGGAAGCCGCCCTCGTCACCGGGCAGCCCGTCGTCGCGGCGGTAGCGGTACACGGTGGAGCCGCTGCGCAGCTCCGCCTCGATCGCGGTGACGGTCGCCTGGAACCGCTCGTCCGACGGGTCGATCAGCCCGGACAGGCCGACGTGCAGCGACGCGGCGTCCAGGTCCGAGCCCTCGTAGGCGGTGGTGAAGGCCTGCACGTCCGGGTGCCAGCCGTTCTTCACCACGTCCTGCGAGATCTGGTCGCGCAGCGGCACCCAGGACGGGTCGGCCTCGCGGCCGTAGGCCTCGGCGATCTTGACCGCGCGGTCCAGCGTCACCCAGCACATGACCTTCGAGTACACGTGGTGGCGCGGCACGTCGCGCTCTTCCCAGATGCCGTGGTCCGGCTCGAACCAGCGCTGCGAGACGGCCGAGGCCATCGCCGTGACCAGCTGCCAGTCGACGTCGCGGACCCGGCCGGTGGCCTGCGCCAGGTGCGCGACCAGCTCCACCACCGGGCCGAAGACGTCCAGCTGCACCTGCTGGTCGGCGAGGTTGCCGACGCGGACCGGCCGGGAGCCGGCGTAGCCGGGCAGGCTGTCGATCACGGCCTCCGGGCCGAGGCTGGTGCCCGCCAGCGTGTACAGCGGGTGCAGCCGCTCCGGGCCGGGCAGCGTCTCGAGGACGCGGTGCAGCCAGTCCAGGAACGCTTCGGCCTCGTCGGTGGAGCCGAGCGTCACCAGCGCCTGCGCGGTCATGGCGCCGTCGCGCAGCCAGCAGTACCGGTAGTCCCAGTTGCGCACGCCGCCGATCTCCTCGGGCAGCGAGGTGGTGGCGGCGGCCATGATGCCGCCGGTGTCGGTGTTGCACAGGCCGCGCAGGGTCAGCGCCGAGCGGGCGACCAGGTCGTGCTCCACCTCGGGCAGCGACAGCGTCTTCATCCAGTCCGACCAGTACCGGTCGGCCTCGTCGCGCCGCTCGGGCTCCGGCCGCGCCGGGGACAGGTCGTCGGAGCCGCAGCGCAGCTCCAGCACGACCGGCTCGCCGTCGGACAGCTCCAGCACCGCGTGCGCCGACTCGTGCATGCCGTCGGAGCTGATCTCCCACTGCACGCCCGGCGAGTACAGCACCATCGGCTCGGCGGTGCCCTGCACCCGCAGGCCGCCCGCCTCGGCGGTCAGCCGCACCGGCACCTGGCCGAACTCGGGGCGCGGCGCGAACTCCACCTCGGCGGCGGTGCTGCCGCTGATCACCCGGATCAGGTCGGTGCGGTGGCTGTCGGTGCCGTGCGCCAGGTAGTCGGTGACCAGCAGCCGCGACCAGCGGGTCTCCACGGTCATCGTGTTCGGCACGTAGCGCTGGCCCAGCGGCAGCGGGCTGCGCTGGGTGCCGTTGCCGCCGTGCGGGCGGATGCTGAAGTGGCCCGCGCCGGGGCCGCCCAGCAGGTCGGCGAACACCGCCGCCGAGTCCGGACCGGGGTGGCACATCCAGGTCAGCCGCGCGTCCGGGGTCAGCAGGCCGACGGTGCGCTCGTTGGACAGCATCGTCAGCCGCTCGATCGGCGGGGCCTGCTCGCCGTAGAGCCAGGTCCGCCGCTCCTCCATCAGGAACGCCAGCACGGTGGCGACGTCGGCGGCATCGCCGATCCGGTAACCGGCCAGGGTCTCCCCGTCGCCGATCTTGATGCCCAGGTCGGGGCCGTGCAGGCGGGCGAAGGCCTTCTCGTCGGTGACGTCGTCGCCGAGGAACACCGCGGCGGTGGCACCGACCTGGTGGCGCAGGGTGTCCAGCGCGTTGCCCTTGTCGGTCTGCACCACGGCGAGCTCGATGACCTCCTTGCCCTCGGTCACCTGCACGCCGTCCCACTTGGCGGGACCGGTGCGGACGGTCTCCAGCACTTCGCCGGCGACGTCGGGTTCGGCGCGGCGGACGTGCACCGCGACGCTGGCCGGCTTGGCCTCCAGCGTCACGCCGTCCTTGCCGCGCACGATGTCCTGCAGGCCGATCTGAAGCTCGGTGCGCAGCTGGGTGGCCTCAGGTTCGAGCTCGTGCACGAAGCCGACGTCGAACTCCGAACCGTGGCTGCCGACCAGGTAGACCTCGGCGGGCAGGCGGGACAGGGTGGCCAGGTCGCGCAGCGCCCGGCCGGAGATCACGGCGGTGGTGGTGGCGGGCAGAGCGGCCAGCGAACGCAGGGCGTGCACCGACTCCGGCAGCGGTTTCGCCTGGGTGGGGTCGGCCACGATGGGTGCCAGGGTGCCGTCGTAGTCACAGGCGACCAGAAGTCGGGGTGTCCGCGCGAGCTGCACGATCTCGCGGCGCAGCTCCGCAGGCAGGGCTTCGGCGGTCAACGCCATACTCCTCATCAGGGGGGCGTGGTCAAGTCTGAGGTTGATCGATCCGGTTGCGGCCATCGATGGTGACCGGCCGGTTCCAACCAGTATCGCTGACGCCTGGCTGTCCGTGTTGCGGACCAGTTACTCGCAGCTATTCCGCAGCAGGCGTGCCCAGAGCCTCGAGGAACGACCGCGCCCAGCGGTCGACATCGTGCGTGAGCACCTGCCTACGCAGTGCGCGCATCCTACGGCGTCCTTCGGCCTCATCGATGTCGAGGGCGGCGAGCAGCGCGTCCTTGACACCGTCGAGGTTGTGCGGGTTGACCAGGAACGCGCTGGTGAGCTCGGCGGCGGCCCCGGCGAACTCGCTGAGCACCAGCGCGCCGCCCAGGTCGTACCGGCAGGCCACGTACTCCTTGCAGACCAGGTTCATGCCGTCGCGCACCGGCGTCACGACCATGACGTCGGCGGCGCAGTAGAAGGCGACCAGGTCCTTGCGGTCCACCGAGGTGTGCAGGTAGTGCACCGCGGGGTGGCCGACGCGGCCGAACTCGCCGTTGATCCGCCCGACCTCGCGCTCGATGTCCTCGCGCATCTGCTTGTAGTGCTCGACGCGCTCCCGGCTCGGCGTGGCGATCTGGATCATCGTCACGTCCTCGGCCTTGATCTGGCCCTCGGCCAGCAGCTCGTGCATCGCGTGCAGCCGCACGTCGATGCCCTTGGTGTAGTCGAGGCGGTCGACGCCGAGCATGATCTTGCGCGGGTTGCCGAGTTCCGCGCGCAGCGCCTTGACGCGCTGCTGGATCTCCTTGGTGCGCGCCAGCCGGTCGAGCTCGGCGGAGGCGATGGAGATCGGGAACGCGCCCACCCGCACCGTCCGGTCGCCGACCTGCACCACGCCCGGCCGGGAACGCACGCCGACCTGGCCGCGGCTGGGCTCGAAACCGGCCAGCCTGCGGGCCAGCCACAGGAAGTTCTGCGCCCCGCCGGGCCGGTGGAAGCCGACCAGGTCGGCGCCCAGCAGGCCGCGCACTATCTCGGTCCGCCACGGCAGCTGCATGAACAGCTCGACGGGCGGGAACGGGATGTGCAGGAAGAACCCGATGCGCAGGTCGGGCCGCAGCTCCCGCAGCATCGCGGGCACCAGCTGCAGCTGGTAGTCCTGCACCCACACCGTCGCGCCCTCGGCGCTCACCTTCGCGGCGGCCTCCGCGAAGCGCTGGTTGACCCGCTGGTAGGCGTGCCACCAGGAGCGGTCGAACACCGGTGGCACCACCACGTCGTGGTAGAGCGGCCACAGCGTGGCGTTCGAGAAACCCTCGTAGTACTCGGCGAACTCGGCGGCCGACAGCGGCACCGGGTGCAGCTGCAGGCCGTCGTCGGAGAAGGGTTCGACCTCGATGTCGGCCACCCCGGGCCAGCCGACCCACGCCCCGCGCCGAGCGCGCAGGAACGGTTCGAGCGCGGTGACCAACCCGCCCGGACTGTGCTTCCAACGCTCGGTGCCGTCGTCGAGGCGCTCCAGATCGACCGGTAGCCGGTTGGCGACCACGACGAAGTCCGCTCGGTCGGGCGTGCTGCCCTTGCTCACCGGTATTCCTCCCGCCGTGTCAACTACCTGTCGCGAGGCTAGCTAATCCAGCCAGACCCGGCGTGCTGCGAGCGGGCCAACCCGCACCGCGCGCCTTGCCCCCTTCCGGGCAACGAAGAGTCCTCTCGGAGCGTTTCTGGTTGCCAGCACAACCAAAAACGCTCACAGCCCTAGTCCAGCCGACGCCTGGTCGGACGCAGCGGCCCGGACAGCCGGGGCCCGGAGAACCGGCGCTCCAGCCTGCCGAGCCTGGTGCGCACCGGCTGCGCGAGGTACTCGCCGAGCACCACGCCCGCGCCGAGCGCGAGACCGATGGCCGCGGCGAGCATCAGCGTGGTCGCCCCGCTCGGGCTGCCGAGCACGGACAGCTCGTACAGGCCGCGGTAGGTCGCCAGACCGGGCAGCAGCGGCGCGACGCCGGAAACCGCGATCACCAGCGACGGGATCCGCAGCCGGCGCGCGATGATCCCGCCGATGAAACCGACCACGGTGGTCGCGATCGCCCCGGCCAGCACGGTGTGCACGTCGGCCAGCGTCAGCACCGCGTGCATCCCGGCGGCGACGGCACCGCCGATCCCGGCGACCAGCAGCGGCCGCGGCGGCGCGTAGCTGGCCAGCGCGAAGCACGCCGAGGTCGACGCCCCCGCGAGCACCTGCAGCGACAGCGACAGCGCCGGGGCGAGCACTTGAGCGCGCCCGAGGGCGGTGGCGTCGAGCCCGGCCATCGTGTCGCCGCCGATGCGCACGCCGACGTAGAGCGACAGCACCACGCCGGCGATCAGCCCGGCCGACATCAGCGCGAGCTCGGCCATCCGGCCCGCGGCGGTCACGTTGTAGCCGGTGATCGCGTCCTGCATCGAACCGACCACGGTCATCCCGGACAGCAGCACGATGATGCTCGCGGCCACCGCCAGCTGCGGGTTGTCCAGCCAGCCGAGGGCGTAGAAGGTCACCGCGACGCTGGTGGCGACGGCACCGCCGACGGCCTGCTGGAAGAAGAACGGCAGGGCCCGCTTGTTCAGCAACCGCCCGATCCGGTCGATCAGCGCGGTCGCGAGAGCAGCGGTCACCGGCAGCATGACGCCGCCGCCACCGCCGCCGAGCAGCACCGCCAGCGAAGCCGCCATGCCCGCCCAGGACACGGTGGCCACCCAGCGCGGGAACGGGTGCGGCGCGGTGGTGATCTTGTCGAGCTCGGCGTAGGCCTCGGCGGCGGAGAGCTCCTGGGCGATGATCTTGCGCAGCAGGTCCTCGACGTCGGCGAGCCGGGTGTAGTCGATGGAGCGGTTGCGCACCACCCGCAGCGAGGTGATCGGCGGAACCTCGGTCCCCCGGTAGCAGGAGACGGTGATCGACGTGTAGATCACGTCGACCTCGCAGTGCGGCAGACCGTAGGCGTTGACGACGGCGATGATCGTCGCGGTCACGTCGGAGGCACCGGCGCCGCTGGCCATCTGCACCTCACCGATGCGCAGGCCGAGGTCGAGCACGAGGTGGACGGTGGACTCGTCGGGAAGGGCCGGCCCGTGGACGACGTTGCGAACCCCGGGCGGGATGGTGGCCTCCGGGTCGCGCCGCCGCAGCACACCCCGGGCGCGCTGCGTGATTCCCAATGCTGCTCTTCCCTCCTGCCGCCCAGCCTTGCGGGCGGATCGCCGTGCCTGATCTTCCCCTCGGGCATCGCCTGTCATGACCTGACCGTTGCACCTGAAATCCGTGGCGTCCATCACTGTCCGGCCGCGCCCGTCACCAGCGGCCGAAGCGATGGTGCGCCAGATGTGGCCAAGCCGCTTCCCAACCTGAGCGAGCGGATGCTTACGATGTCCCCGCACCACACGACGTGCGCGCCGCTGTAGCTCAGTTGGTAGAGCGCCCGCCTTGTAAGCGGACGGTCAGGGGTTCGAGTCCCCTCAGCGGCTCCAAAGGTACCTGACCAGGCGTTTTGACGAATCCCGCACGGCCTGTCAGCTCCAGCACAAAACGCCCCGCCCGATCACGTCGAGCGGGGCGCTGCTGTTTCGGCGATCAGTCGTCCTCGGCTCCGCGATTTCGCGCGAAATCGGCATCTTCCACGCCTGGCGAACATCGATTTCGCGCGAAATCGCCACCGGGCTGAACCGAGCCCGTTCCGCCTCCTAACGCCTATCGCCGGAGGCGGGTGGCTGCGGCGAGGATCGGGGCGGCCATCGTCGTGGCCGCGGCTCCGAGGGTGGTGTCGGTGGCCAGGATCAGGCGGACCGTTTTCATCGCCAGGGTGAGCACTTCGGCGCCGCGCTGGCGCATTCCGGTTTCGAATCGGGCGATCGCGCCGGTGAGCGTGGTGTCGTCGGTGGCGGTGTTGAGGTGGTCGAGCAGGTCGGCGGCGTCGCGGATCGCCGCACCGGCGCCCATGCCTGCCGTGGGCGGGGTGGCGTGGACGGCGTCGCCGAGAGCCGTGATGCGGCCCGCCTTCCACGGCGCGAGGTCACCGGCCCGGGTCGAGGCGGCGTTGAAGCGGAACGCCGCCACGCTCGCCGGATCGGCGCGAGCGATGACCTCCAGCGCGTGCTCGGCCCATCCTCGGGCGCGGAAGCCGTCCAGCAACGCGGTCTGCAACCGGGTGCCGCTCAGCTCTCGCAGGGCGTCCGTCCCGGCGGATTCGGGGAACATCGCGCCCCAGATGTAGGTCGGGCCGGTGGTGACCGACATCCGCAGCTCGGGGGCGTCGAGAGCGGCGTTGCCGACCGGGTCCAGGAATCCGATGTAGAGCGCGGCGCCGCGCGGGCCGACCGCCATCGACGAGCGGAGGCCAAGGCGCTGCTGCTCGACGGCGCTGAGGTCGGTGCGCCCGGTTCGCCCGGAGAACCCGATGATGCCCGCCGGGCGGTTGGTCGGGCCCGCAGCCAGGTGCCGTGCGACGAGCGAGTGGGCGCCGTCGGCCCCGACCACCAGGTCCGCGGTGACCGACGTGCCGTCCGCGAACATGACCCTCGGTTCCCCCTGCTGATCGACGCTCGACACGTCCCGCCCGAGGTGCAGGTCCTCGCCGACGGCTTCGGCCAGCAGCGTGCGCAGCGTGATGCGGTCGACGTCGATGCTCGCGCTCCCGGACAGATCCGGGCCGTGCCCGAGCAGTCGGCCGCGGCGGTCCCAGAACGCGTCCCGCTCCCGCAACCGCAGCGCCGATCCGGACGCCAGCAGCCGCCGCACGGTCTCCGGCTCCACCAGCCGCGCCAGCGCCGACTGCGCCCGCTGGTCGAGCGTGATGTGGTAACCGCCGGTCGCGGCGACGTCGGTGTCGCGGTCGAACACCGCCACCTCGTACCCGCTGCGGCGCAGCCCGGCGCCCAGCGCGAGCCCGCCGATCCCGCCCCCGACCACGGCGACGCGCATGCTCATCCAACCTCCACTGCCGAGTGATCACTTGTCCTCGACGGTGACACCGGTAGTGGACGCCGAATGGCCAGTACTGGTGCCAGGATGGATCGATGGCGAGCACCTCGCACCGGGCGTTGCGGCTGTTGTCCCTGCTGGGATCGCGCCGCCAGTGGTCGCTGCGCGACCTCGCGGCCCGGCTCGAGGTCAGCGAGCGCACGGTCCGCCGCGACCTGGACACCCTGCGGGAGCTCGGCTACCCGATCACGACCGTTCGCGGCCCGGACGGCGGCTACCGGCTCGGCACCGGGCACACCTTGCCGCTGCTGTTCGACCACGACCAGGCGCTGGCGATCGCGGTGGCTCTGCAAACCGCGCCCAGCACCGTGTTCGGCCTGCAGGACGACACCGCCCGGGCACTGGCCGCAGTGCAGCAGGCCATGCCCGAAACACTGCGCGCCGCAATGGAATCCCTGCGCCTGACCCAGCTGCAGAACTACTGGGAGTTCCCCGCGCCACCGATCGATCCCGCCGCGCTGAGCGCCGTCGGCAGCGCCGTGCGGCACCGCCGCGTGCTGGTCACCGAACTCCTGCGCCCCGATGGAACGCGGCCCGCTCCCGAGGACGACGACTTCGCCGCTGCCGACCTCGAACCGCACCACCTCGTGGTGTGGGCGGCCCGGTGGTACCTCGTCGCCTACGACCTCGACGACCAGCAGTGGCGGGTACACCGCGTGGACCGGCTGCACCCGCGCCACACGACCTCGCGCTTCGGCCACCGCGACGTGCCCGGCGGCGACCTCGCCCACTTCGTCATGAGCAGCCACGACCGCGGCGACGTCCTCGCCCCCTGGCCCTGCACCGGAAGTGCGCGGCTACGCCTGCCCGCCCGCGTCGTGGCCCGCTGGGCACCCGGTGGCTCCGTCGTCGAACACCTCGACGCCGATCACTGCCGCCTCACCCTCGGTGCCTGGTCGTGGGCGGGAATCGCCGGAATCCTGGCCACCTTCGACGCCCACCTGACCGACCTGCACCCACCCGAACTCATCAACGCCTGCCGAAAGCTCGCCCACCGCTACGCGGCAATCCCCCGCGAATGACTCACGCCTCCGATCAACGATCGATCGCTGAGCACAAGGCGACGAACGATCCGGCATGGCCCCGGGCCTGCGGATCTAGGACGGCCGGTACGCGTCCCGGCGGTGGGCGACAGTCACGACGGTAACCGTGATCCGGCCGTCATCGATCGAGTAAAGAGCTCGGTACTCACCGCGGCGCGTGCTGCACAGGCCGTCGAACGGCACGTCCAAGCGTTTCCCAAGGCGGTGGGGATTGTCGGCGACCGGGCCGGTCAGATGGTCGTGCATGGCCATGGCCGCAGCCAAGGGCAAGCGGTTCATCTGGCGACGCGCAGCAGCGGTGTAGACAACCGTGTAGCTGCCGCGCCAAGTCACTCGTTGTCCCGCCTCGCTTGCAGATCGGCAGCCATCTGGTCGGCGGATACGGTGCGCCCGGCGGTCACGTCAGCGAGCCCCTCGCGCAGGTCCCGGATGAGGTCGGAGTCGGAAAGCACTTCGATCGTCTCGCGCAGTCGGTCGAGCTCGCCCGATGGCACCACATCCGCGACGTGCTCGCCGTGCGCGACGACCGGCACTGTCTCCCCGTGCTCGGCTCTGCGAACAGCATCCGCCCACGACGACAAGGCTTCGCCCACTGACGACAGCGCCTCGTCCACTGCATCGGCGCACACGCTCACTGGCTGCTCCCTCATAGTCCACATTCTGCTGCATATCCGGAGAATTCGACCAGCTCCGGAGACGGGAAGGCAGGCCGACCAGACCTGTCTACCGGCGGCGGCGCGTTCCAGCACCGATCTTGCGAATGAATCCCTCGAAAGTGCGTTCCCCCGCGAACGACTTGCGCGGCGACGTGCCCCGCTCGGGAAATCCGGGCGGGGCAGCGGTTTTCGTCGGTCAGCGGCCCTGGAGGGACTTGACGTTGTTGCCGAAGGTCCAGTTCTTCGAGCCGTCCCAGTTGAGGGACCAGGTCATCAGGCCCTTCAGGTTGCCGTTGTAGTTGTTCCAGGCCTGGGCCACCAGGTTCGGGGACATGTAGCCGCCGCCCGCGCCCGGCTGGGCGGGCAGCCCCGGGACCTGCTTGTCGTAGGGCACCTTGATCGTCGTGCCCTGGACGACCAGGCCGTTGTTCAGGCAGTCCGTCTGCTTCGTGAAGCCCTCGACGGTGCCCGCCTGGTACGAGTCGCCGGAGCAGCCGTACATGCTGCCGTTGTAGTACTGCATGTTCAGCCACCAGAGGCGGCCGTTGTCCGCGTACTTCTTCACGATCGGCAGGTAGGCGCCCCAGATCGAGCCGTAGGTCACGCTGCCGCCGGTCACGTAGGCCGTCTCCGGGGCCATCGTGAGGCCGAAGTTGGCCGGCATCTGGGCCAGCACGCCGTCGATGATGCGGATCAGGTTGGCCTGCGACGGCGACAGCTGGTTGATGTTCCCGCTGCCGGTCAGGCCGGTCTCGATGTCGATGTCGATGCCGTCGAAGTTGTACTTCTTGAGGATCGGCACCACGGTTTCGACGAACCGGTCGGCGACCGCGCTGGAGGACAGGTCGATGCCCGCGGTCGCGCCGCCGATCGACATCAGGATGGTGAGGCCGTCCGCCTTCGCCTGGCACATCTCCTCGGGCGTGGCCACCTTGACGGTGCTGTCCATGCCGTCCTCCCACAGCACCGTGCCGTCGGAGCGGATGACCGGGAAGGCCGCGTTGATCACGTTGTAGCCGTGCTGGCGGATCTCCGGGTTGGTGATCGGCGTCCAGCCGAACGGCGGGTGCACGCCATTCGCCGCGCCGTCCCAGTTTTCCCAATAGCCGTGCAGCACTTTGCCTTGCGGTTTCGACTTCACCGGGCAGCTGGCCGCCGCCTCGGGCGCGGGACCCGACGTGTCCGCCGCGGCCGGGAACACCGGAAGGACGGCGGTGAAGGCCACCGCCAGACCGGCTCCGAGCAGGCGTTTCATCCGACCGGCCATGTGCCGCTCCCCTCTCGACCGGACCAGTTCCGAAATTGGTCCTGAATCGAATTCATTCGATGAATTCCAATGGAAACCTTTATGCCAAGCGGGCAGGTCGAAAACAAGACTTCCGGCGCAGTGGTATTTACCAATTTAGGGCAGGTTTTCGCAGGTGGACTGCCGTGAGCGTTTTGGGTCGCTATGGCACCCCAAAACACTCACGGAGCCCGACCAGCGGAAACACGGCCGTCACACCGCCGTTTCCCCACCGAAACCGGGGTCCCGGATGATCAGCCGGGACTCAGCCGAACGGAGCAACGCGTGCAGATCATCGTCGACGACCTGACCGGGCCGGAGATCGCCGAATTCCTCACCGCCCACGTCGCGGAGCTGCGGGCGATCTCCCCGCCGGAGAGCACCCACGCGCTCGACCTCGACGCGCTGCGCCGCCCCGAGATCACCTTCTGGTCGATGCGCGACGGCGATGCCGTGGTCGCCTGCGGAGCACTGAAGGCGCTGGACGCCGAGCACGCGGAGCTCAAGTCGATGCGAGTCGCCCCGACGCACCAGAACCGCGGCCTGGCATCCCGCTTGCTGGAGCACATCACCGCCAGCGCGCGGCAGCGCGGATTCTCCCGGCTGAGCCTGGAAACCGGGTCGTTCGGCTTCTTCGAGCCCGCCCGCCGCCTCTACGCCAAGCACGGCTTCACGCGGTGCGAGCCGTTCGCCGACTACCGCCCGGACCCCAACAGCGTCTTCCTGACCAAGCGCCTCTGACCGTCAGCGCCGCTCGAATTCACCGTTGACACCACTACAAGTGGAGTACTACGCTTGAAGTACTTCAAGCGCAGTGCTTCGAACGGAGTGGTTGTCACATGCGAAAGCCCTTCAACGCCCAGTCCGGCTTCCCGACGCCGCACGGCGGCAAGCGGCACACCCCGCGGCCGCACGTCCCCCGCTCGTTCCCGGTCCGGCGGCCGCTGCCCAAGCCCGGCGGTCACCGCTGACCGACACCCCGCAGCAGCCTGACCACCCCGCACAGGAGAACTCGATGCGAAAGCTGACCTACTTCATCGGATCCAGCGTCGACGGCTGCATCGCCGCGACCGACGGCTCGCTCGACGCCTTCTTCCCGCTGCCGGACGGGCTGGTGGAGCACATCGTCGCGGAGTACCCGCAGACGCTGCCGACGCACCTGCACGAAGCCATGGGCGTCACCGACCTGGGCGACCGCTTCGACGCGGTCGTGATGGGCCGCGGTACCTACGAGCCGGGCGTGGCACAGGGCGTCACCAGCCCTTACTCCCACCTGGAGCAGTACGTGGTCTCGTCGGGCCTCACCAGCCCCGATCCGGCGATCAACGTCATCGTCGGCGACCCGCTCACCGCGGTGAAGGAGCTCAAGAACCGACCGGGCGGCGGGATCTGGCTGGCCGGCGGCGGCAAGCTCGCCGCCGCGCTGCTGCCGGAGATCGACGAACTGGTGCTGAAGATCTACCCGTTCGTCCTCGGCACCGGCATCGGCGTGTTCGACGGCGAGGTGACTCCGACGCACCTCGCCCTCACCGGCTCTCACGTCCTCGGCAGCGGAGCGGCGATCCACACCTACACGCGCAAGTGAGCTCGCTGCCGAGCTCGATCGGCGCACGCATGATGGGGCGGTGCGCGGGCAGAACACGTTGACCGACAAGCTCTTCCTGGCCGCCGTCCTGATCAAGGGGCTGGACGGCGCGGTGCAGCTGATCGGCGGGATCGTGCTCGCCTTCCTGCCACCGGACACCATCACCCGGCTCGCGCACGCGATCGTCACCCGCGACCTGGTCGGGCCGCCCGAGGGGGCGTTGGCCGGGCACTTCGAGGAGGCGGTGCGGCACTTCGCCGACGGCGACCGGACGTTCGTGATCGCCTACCTGCTCCTGCACGGCGCGATCAAGCTGGTGCTGGTGATCGCGCTGCTCCGCAAGATCCTGCCGATGTACCCGGTTGCGGTCGCGGCGCTGGGCCTGTTCGTCGTCTTCGAGGTGCTCCGCGCGGCGCGGACCGGTTCGATCGTGCTGCCGCTGCTCGCCGCGATCGACGTGGTGATCATCATCCTGGTCGTCAAGGAGTACCTGGAACTGCGCCACCGGCGAACGTGACCGCAGTACTGCGAAATATGCCAGCTTTGCCGGGAATTCCCGGGCAAACCCGGGAAAAGACCGTCGCCCGACACACCGGAGCGTGTCGGGCGACGGGTGGAGCGAGAACCGGCGGTCAGACCTTCTTCCTGCGCAGCACCACGAGGAGCAGCGCGCCAGCGGCCAGCAACGCGGCACCGGCGATGCTCAGCGCGCCGGTCGGCACACCGGTCTGGGCCAGGTGATCGATCCCCGGCGATGAGCCGTCAGAGCCGTCACCGGGCTGCTCGCCGCCGGGCAGATCACCACCGCCGGAGGGCGGTTCACCGCAGCCCGGCGCCCCGGGGTTCTCCGCGCAGTCCGGCGGTTCGGTGCAGGTCGGAGGCGGTTGCGGGCACGACTCCTGGTCGCAGCTCGGAGGCGGCGGGCACGGCGAGGTCGTGGACGTCGGCGGCTCCGACGTGTCCGTCGACGAGGTCGGCGGTTCCGGGCTTTCCGTCGAGGAGGTCGGAGGTTCCGAGGTCGGAGGTTCGGGCGTCGGCGGCTCCGACGTCGGCGGGGCGGACTCGCACTCGACGCTGACTTCGCCGGCCGTCACGTCCATCAGCCCGCCGTCGAAGACGGTCTCGCCCGAGGTGTCGCGCATGACCGCGTGCACCTGGATCCGGATCGCCGCGTGCGCGCCGTGGGCGTAGGTCTCCTGGATCCGGGCGACGTCGATCGTCAGCGTCACGTCGCCGATCCCGGACAGCCCCATCCGCGCGCCGGTGGTCTCCACCGCGGACCTCCCGGCGGGCAGCGGGCGGGTCGTGTCGTCGAACAGGTAGATCGAGTTCGAGTCGGTCGCCGCGTACGCCTCCTCGCTGCTGGCCAGCGGCGCCTGGGTGCAGCGGGCCCAGGTGTGCAGCGCGCCGAAGCTGAGCAGGTTCGGGCCGCCTTCGGTCGCGGAGATGCCGAAACCGCTCCAGGCGGCGCTGGCCTCGCGCGATCCGGCGCTGTCGGTGACCTGCACGGTCGAGGTGCCGGGCGGCGTCGGGCCGCCGTGCCAGCCGTTGACGTGGCTCCGCACGCCCTCCGGGTCGCTCTGGTCCCACGAGGCGATGTCGTTGCCCGGACCGGCGGAAACCGCACCGAGCTCGCCGCTGAAGCCGCCGACGCCGGCCTGCGGAACGGCGGTGACGTCCAGCTGCAGCAGCGAGCTCTCGGCGACGGTCTGCTGGGCGGCCGCAGTCGGCCCCGCGGCGGCCACGGCCACGGCTGCCACCGCGGCGAGGATCGAATGGGTCGCTCTGATCACACGCGGAGCCTAAGAGTCCTCTGTGGACTGCGCAGGCGCATCGATCTCGGCGTGTCCGGAGGCCTCGCGCTCACCCGATCGCCATACCCGCGGGAAATCCGGGAATTCACCGAGTTTTCCCGGGTCAACACCTTGATCGATTTCCGCGGGTTCGCCGTTAATTTGGCGAATTGTGTCCAACAAATGGACATCTTCACTCGATCGAGTGAAGAGTGCATTTCGGTTCGAACCAGCTGCGTTCCTCGCGAACCGAAGGAGATCAGCGTGTCCCTCGCCCGAAACCTCGCCGGCGTCGTCGGGGCCGTCCTGGCCGCCGCGGCGTTCGTCGCTCCGGCCCAGGCCGCCGAGCAAGCCCCGTCCTCGGACGTCCAGCCCTACATCATCGACGGCCGGTACGCGGAGCACGCGCCGTGGGCCGCCCGGCTGTTCGCCGACGGCCGGGAGAACTGCTCGGCCACCATCATCGCGCCCGAGTGGATCCTCACCGCGCAGCACTGCGTCGCAGGCGGTGGGCAGCTGAGCTTCAACATCGGCAACCTCGACCAGACGCAGGGCGAGAAGGCCAACGCCAAGCCCGGCGGCGTCACGACCCACCCCAGCGCCGACCTCGCGCTGGTCAACATCGACCGCGCCGTGCAGGCCGAGTACGCGCCGCTGGGCTCGGTCGGCGACGTCCAGGTCGGCCAGACCGTGCAGACCTACGGCTGGGGCGCCACCTGCACCAACCTCCCCGAGATCCAGTGCCAGTCGCAGCGCCTGAAGGTCGCCGACGTGCAGGTGACCAACATCGCGTGCAGCGACTACCGCGGCGGCACCGCGGTGTGCGCGCGCCGCGGCGACGGCATCCCGGCCGGCGGCGACTCCGGCGGCCCGATGTTCTCCGGGAACGTGCAGGTCGGCGTGGCCTCCACCAGTGACCGGCAGACCACCACGGCCTACACCAACATCACCCAATACCGCGACTGGATCCAGTCCGTGGCGGGCGTGTAGATCCCACGCGGTCGGCGGTCCGCTCGGGTGCGTGCCGGCACCCGGGCGGACCGTTCGCGTTTGGATTTCGTCTTCGGGAGCAGTTTTTTCGGCTATCGAAAATCATCTCCGACACACCCGTGCGAACAGCGCGGGAATTCGGCGTTTCCGCAGGTCAGAGCGCATGCGAATGAATTGATCAATAATACGCGCGGCGCGCGGTTAGCACCGCGTCAGAGCACAAATCAACGTTTCTGTAGTGCTTCTCACGTGCAAAATCGCGTCTCGCCTGGTAGACGAGTGGTTATCGCTCCGCGAACCTGACGCGTTACGGATGTTCTGTTAAGTTGGCGAAGCATGACCGGCGACAAACCGAGCCATAACATCGACGAACGAATTGGCGAGAGCGGTTCAGCCGGGCGGTTGGAGATCGACACTCCGGTCGTCGCGGACGGCCCCGAGCTCTACCGGATCACCCGTGATTCGGCGGTGCTCGACGTGAACTCGTCCTACGCCTATCTGTTGTGGTGCCGGGACTTCGCGCAGACCTCAGCGGTGGCGCGCATCGACGGAGCGGTGGTGGGCTTCGTGACCGGGTACATCCGGCCCGACGCCCCCGACACCCTGGTGGTGTGGCAGATCGCCGTCGATGCCTCCCAGCGCGGTGGTGGCGTGGCCAGTCGGCTCCTGGGGCACCTGGTGGACCGCGTGCAGCCGCGCGGGATCCGGTACCTGGAGACGACGATCACCCCGGACAACGCCGCTTCGATCAAGCTGTTCACCGCGCTGGCGCGCAGCCGCTCGGCGGAACTGCAGCGCAGCGAGCTGTTCACCGCCGACCTGTTCCCGGACGCGCACCTGGGAGAAGACCTGTACCGCATCGGGCCGTTCGCCGCGGCCCCCGCTGTCGCAGCCGCGAACGGCCGCTGACGCACGAAGCCTTGCCTGCTGCCGAGGCGCGCCCGCAGTGCGCCGCCCGGCACGAACGGAGGATCCGTGAACGACATCTTCGCAACCCTGGAATCCGAAGTCCGCAGCTACTGCCGCACCTGGCCGACGGTGTTCGACCGCGCCTCCGGCAGCTACCTGTACGACCAGGACGGCACCGCCTACCTGGACTTCTTCGCCGGCGCGGGGGCGCTCAACTACGGGCACAACAACCCGGCGCTCAAACGCAAGCTCCTCGAGTACCTGGAGCGGGACGGCGTCACCCACGCCCTGGACCAGTCCACCGTCGCCAAGGGCGAGTTCCTGCAGGCCTTCCAGCAGAACGTGCTCGAACCGCGCGGGCTGAACTACAAGGTCCAGTTCCCCGGCCCGACCGGCACCAACTCGGTCGAGTCGGCGCTGAAGCTGGTCCGCAAGATCACCGGCCGCGAGTCGATCATCAGCTTCACCAACGCCTTCCACGGCATGACGCTGGGTTCGCTGTCGGTGACCGGCAACTCGATGAAGCGCGGCGGCGCGGGCATCCCGCTGGTGCACGCCACGCCGATGCCCTACGACGACTACTTCGACGGCCAGGTCCCCGACTTCCTGTACTTCGAGAAGATGCTCGAGGACAGCGGTAGCGGGCTCAACGAGCCGGCCGCGGTCATCGTCGAGACGCTGCAGGGCGAGGGCGGCATCAACTCGTCCCGGCCGGAGTGGCTGCGCGGGCTCTACGACCTGTGCCAGAAGCACGGCATGCTGATGATCGTCGACGACGTGCAGATGGGCTGCGGCCGCACCGGCCCGTTCTTCAGCTTCGAAGAGGCGGGCATCCAGCCCGACATCGTCTGCCTGTCGAAGTCCATCGGCGGCTACGGCCTGCCGATGGCGCTGACGCTGATCAAGCCGGAGCACGACGTGTGGGAGCCGGGCGAGCACAACGGCACCTTCCGCGGCAACAGCCCGGCGTTCATCACCGCGACCGAGGCCATCAAGCAGTACTGGGCCGACGACTCGCTGGAGAAGGCGACCGTCGCCAAGGGCGAGCGGGTCGGCGCGGTGCTGGAGGAGATCGCCACCGAGCACGGCGGGGCCATCTCGAAGGGCCGCGGCCTGGCGCGCGGCATCGGCTTCGACGACCTCAACGTGGCGGGCAAGGTCTCCAAGGCGGCGTTCGACCGCAAACTGCTGGTGGAGACCTCGGGCCCGTCCAGCGAGGTGCTGAAGATCATGCCGCCGCTGACCGTCTCGGACGACGAGCTGGAGAAGGGCCTGCAGATCATCCGCGAGTCGGTCCGCGAAGTGCTGGCCTGACCTGCGCTGAGCATCCCGGCACACGGATGAGGCGAATCCGCGTGCCGGGACTGTTCTCGCGAGGGCACCTCTGAGAATCTGCGGCAGTGCGCGAGGCGCGCGAACTAGTACTGAGATCCACCATGGAGGAAACGTGATCGTCCGGCACCTGTCGGAAATCGAGGACACCGACGCCGACATCAAGACGGAGAACTGGCGCAGCAAGCGGATCGTCCTGGCCAAGGACAAGCTCGGCTTCTCGGTGCACGAGACCACGCTCTACGCGGGCACGGTGAACGACTTCTGGTACGCCAACCACATCGAGGCCGTGTTCATCACCTCCGGTGAGGGCGAGGTCGAGAACAAGGCGACCGGCGAGGTGCACCAGCTCAAGCCGGGTTCGATCTACGTGCTCAACAACGCCGACAAGCACCAGGTCCGGCCGCGCACCGAGATGAAGACCGTCTGCGTGTTCAACCCGCCGGTGACCGGGCGCGAGGTGCACGACGAGGACGGCGTGTACCCCCTGATCATCGAAGAGGACGAGGCGACGGCGGCCAACTGAGCCCACCGCGCTTGTCCAGCGCCCGTGGCGGGTAACCCTGGTTGGTTACCCGCCACGCGCACAACTGGTCTCCCCCTGCTCGGGGGGAGTTGCGGGCGCGCCGAGTGCGTGCCGCTTCTAACCGAGGAACCGAGAAATGGCGGCGGTGCCGACGGCACCGACCGCTCCGGCGGGAATTCGCGAAGGAGGCGCAACCCCATGACCGTCGCTGAACTCAGCACCCAGGACCGCTACCCGACCCGGGTGGGCGCCGAACCGTCCCCGATCGACCGGGACGACCCCACCGTGTGGCCCGGCGTGGACGCGGGCCCGGCCAGCGCGGCGGAGCTCCGCTCGCACGAGGTCAAGGGCTTCCACGTCGTGGAGGGGCTGCTGTCCCCGGCTGAGGTGCAGACGTACTGGCAGGAGCTGGAACGGCTCACCAGCGATCCGGCGGTGCGCGCGGACGAGCGCACCATCGTCGAGCGGTCGTCGGACGAGGTCCGCTCGATCTTCGAGGTGCACCGCACCAGCGAGCTGATCGCCGAGCTGGCCCGCGACCCGCGGGTGCTGGACCGGGCCCGGCAGATCCTCGGCTCGGACGTGTACGTGCACCAGAGCCGGATCAACTACATGCCCGGTTACCGGGGCACCGGCTTCTACTGGCACTCGGACTTCGAGACCTGGCACGCCGAGGACGGCATGCCGGCGATGCGAGCGGTCAGCATCTCGATCGCTCTCACCGACAACTACGCGTTCAACGGCGGTCTGATGATCATGCCGGGCTCGCACCGGACGTTCGTGCCCTGCGCAGGCGAAACGCCCGAGGACAACTACAAGTCCTCGCTCAAGGAGCAGCGCGTCGGGGTGCCCAGCGAGGAAGCCATCACGCGGATGGCCTACGAGCACGGCATCGAGCAGTTCACCGGCCCGGCGGGCTCGGCCCTGTGGTTCGACTCGAACTGCATGCACGCCTCCGGCAACAACATCACGCCGTTCCCCCGCTCGAACATCTTCATCGTGTTCAACAGCGTGGAGAACACCCTGGAACGCCCGTTCGCGGCGCAGATCCCGCGCCCGCGCTTCATCGCGTCCCAGGACCACACCCCGCTCACCCGCTGACCGGATCCGTGAGCGCTTTGGGGTGCTGTGGCGCCCCAAAGCGCTCACGGCCCGCGGGTCAGCGGATGGGGTGGGCTGCCAGGACCGCGCCTGCCTTGTCGGCGACCGCTGCGTCGAGCATCGGGTAACGGCCTCCTGCGACGAAGCGCTCGGAGAGCTCGAAGGTCACGATCTCGCCTTCGGCGAGGAGCCGGCCAGCCGCTTCCGGGTCCACCGCGACCTGGTCCGGGTGCACGATCGTCAGGTCGGTGAAGGACGCCGCCAGGTACGGGCTGGCGAACTGGGTGAACGAGTCGCCCACCATCCGCATCGGCCGGGTGACCATGCCCGGCTTCGGCGGTGATTCCAGGTGCAGCGGCTCGTGGAAGTCGCTCGGCTTGAACTGGGTGTTGTCCACGTCGCTGCCGTCCGGCGCCAGCGAGTACGCCTGGATCGGCACGGTGCGGTCCTGGCCCAGCAGGTCCGGGATGTCCGCGCTGTGCGGGTACTGCCGCGACGGCCGGACCTTCCAGTCGCGCGTCGCGCCCGGCTCCAGGCGTTCGGCGAGCTGGTAGGCCATGGTGATGCCGCCCTCGTGCGTCCAGTGCGTGTCGATGTCGTGGTAGATCGGCCGCTGGTTGCGCGCGGCCACCTCGCGCAGCTGGTTCCGCATGTCCAGCGCGCCGGTCTCGCGCGGAACGCGCTTCCAGAACTCCTCGCGGGCCTTCGTCGAGCAGTCCTCGCCCGCGTAGGCGTCCGGCAGGTTCTCCGGGTACACAGTGGACTTGTCAGGGGCGACGACGAGCTGGAACTTCCGCCCGGACGCCTCCACGACGGCGCGCCAGCGGCGCAGCCCGGCGATCACCTCGTCCAGCGAGCGCTTCGGCACGCACCGGTAGGACACGTCGTGCCCCAGGTACAGCCAGCCGCCCTTGCCCTCGATGACCGCGGGGAACACGTTCTCGTCGATCTGCGGCTTCTCGTCGACCTGCCCGGCGCCCACCGGCGAGGTGTGCGAACCGCCGTCCAGCCGAGCGGGCTCGCCGAAGACGCCGCGGCTGAGCGCGTCCACCGACTGCACGGCCTGCCGCCGGAACGGCAGGTGATCGGTGGCCCAGGCGTTCATCCCGGTGAAGAAGCCCCAGCCCTCGGTGACGCTCGGGAAGGCCGCCAGCGGCCGGTTCTCCAGCTGCGCGGGACGAGCCCCGAAGACCCAGCTCACCAGGGGCGCGGTGAAGAACAGGACGGCGCACACCAGCGCCGCGAGCTGCCGCCTGCCGTGCCGCGGCCGGTGCAGCGGGTGCTCCCGCGGCAACCACGCCTCGTGGACCGGGGGGAGCTTCTTCTGCCGCGACACACCCCAACGTTAACCGGCCACTCACCGCGACCGTTCGAAAACTCGCAGATCCACGAGCAGCACCCAGCTGATCTATTCGGGTGAAGCGCAGATCCGGGGCCGCAGCGCCCCGAGCACCGCTGAGACGATCCAGACCACTGCGCGGAATCAACCAGGGAAGCGGGAACATGTCGAGCGCCAAGGGGTTCTTGTCCTACGTCCACGCGGACGACGCCGCGGAATCCGGCAGAATCGCGCAGCTCGCCCGGGACGTCGTGGCGCAGTACGAGATGATCACCGGTGAGCAGATCGACCTGTTCCTGGACCGCGACGAGATCTCCTGGGGCGATGACTGGCGCTCCAAGATCGACGGCACCCTCGCTGACGTGGCCTTCTTCATCCCGGTGCTCACGCGGCGCTACTTCCGGAGCCAGGAATGCCGCCGCGAGCTGGACTTCTTCATCAAGAAGGCCCGAGTGCTCGGCCTCACCGAGCTGATCCTGCCCATCCTCTACATCGACTTCCCCGAACTCCGCGAGGAACCGCCGACCGACGAGCTGATCGCGCGCACCCGCGCCTTCCAGTGGGTCGACTGGACCGATCTCCGGTTCGCGGCCACCACATCTCCGGAGTACCGGAAAGCAGTGGCACGACTGGCGCAACGGCTCGCGGAAGCCGCGACCGCCGCTGAAACGGTGGACAGCAGCGACGCCGCGGCCAGGCAGGAGCCGATCCCGTCCGCGCCGGGATTCGTCGACGTGGTGGCCAAGGCCGAGGAAGTCATGCCCATGTGGACGGAGACGGTTCGCCGGATCACGGCGGAGATCCTCCGCATCGAGGAGCTCGCCACCACCGCAGGAGAGGAGATCCAGGCCAGCGATGCCCGAGGACAGGGATCGGCCGCCAGGAACGCGATCTTCAACCGGTTCGCGCAGGAGCTGAAGCCTCCGGCAGAGCAGATCGCGAGACTGGGCAACGAATTCGCCGCCCAACTCCACACGGTGGACCTGGGCATGCAAGCGATCCTCGCACGCATGCCCGGCGAACTCAGGCAGAAGTCGGCCAGCGCCGAGGACGCCCGCAACTTCTTCGACCTGGTCCGGCAGATGGCCTCCGGCTCGGCGGAAGGCCTGGGGGCGTTGAAGGAGTTGGTGTCGACGATCGAGCCCGTCGAGCGGGAATCGCGCAATCTGCGCCCGGTTCTCCGCGAGCTGCGAAAAGGCCTGACCCTCATGGTCGACGGCGACGAGGTCATCCAGAACTGGGTCAAGCAGATGGACGCCCTGCAGGTGCCCCCGCGCCCGAACGACGGCTGAGCCCACCGGCGCTTCGCCCGGTCAGCCGTCGTGCGCCCGCGATAGCGTCCGCGCATGTACCGCGACGCGTTCCCGATCCTGTCCGGCCCGGATCTCGACCGGGCGATGCGCTTCTACCGCGACCTGCTCGGGTTCCAGCCGGAGTACCGGTTCCCCGCCGAGGGCGACGCGCAGTTCGTGACGCTCCGCTCCGGCGACCTCAAACTCGGCCTCGCCCAGGACGCGACGGCCGGGCTCGGCGAGCACTTCGCGCTGTGGCTCTACACCGACGACGTCGACCGGGCCGTGGCCGAGCTGCGCGAGGCAGGCACACCGGTCCGCCGGGAACCGCAGGACATGCCGTGGGGCGAACGGGTGGCCACCGTCGCCGATCCCGACGGCAACTCGGTCCACATCGGAGCTACTCGGCGTTGACCACGACCGCGCTGACGTTGTCGTCGGAGTGCTGCTCCACCGCGGCCTCGACGAGCTGCTCAGCGGCGTCCTGCGGGTTCGGCTCCGAGCCCAGGATCTCCTCGATCTCCTCGGTGGACAGCGTCTTGAACAGGCCGTCCGAGCAGATCAGCAGCCGGTCGCCCGGCAGGCAGGACAGCTCGATGCGGTCGACCTCGACCTCCGGGCCGACGCCGATCGCCCGGGTGAGCACGTTGCGGTGCGGGTGCTCGTCGGCCGCGTCCTCGCTGACCGCCCCCGCGCGCAGCAGCTCCGCGATGACGGTGTGATCGCGGGTCAGCAGTTCGAGGTTCCCGTTGCGGAGCCGGTAGAGCCGCGAGTCGCCCACGTGCGCGGCCACGACGCCGGCGTCGGTCGTCATCGCCACGGCGACCAGCGTGGTGCCCATGGTCACCGCCTCGCGGTCCGCGCGTCTGAGCACCGCCCGGTTGGCCTGCTGGCAGGCGTGCAGCAGCCCGGCGGAGCTGCGATCGGTGGCGAAGTCCGCGTTCAGCGCGTCCAGCGCGAGCCTGCTGGCGACCTCCCCGCTCGACAGCCCGCCCACCCCGTCCGCGAGCCCGAACAGCCCGTCACCGACGACCACCGCGTCCTGGTTGTTCCTGCGTCCGCCCTGGTGCGTCGCCGCGCCGGCGACAAGCGTGCTGCTCACTTCGGATCCCCTCCGTTGGGTTGACCGGTCGAACTGCTCGATCGGAAGACGGCCACCGCCCGCTGAGGTTCGCACGATCTCGCAATCCGAGTCCGCAGATCACACCGGGTCAAGCACAGCCGACCCGATGTACCTTCCCCGGGAAGAGTCAAGCATCCGCCGCTCCAGGGCCCACAACCTGCCTGTTCTTTGTCTTAGCCCCTGTCGATCACCCCCCCAGGTCCGGGTGGCGCCTCTCGAGGTTTTGCGCGTCAAGGCGAGCCAGGCCACGCTAAGGAGTTGACCTCGCTAGCGAGTTTCGAGGAAGCGCAGCAGGGCCATGGCGATATCGCCGGTCTTGCGCTCGAAGATGGCCAGCCGTTTGCGCAGATCCGGCAGAGCTGCCTTGTCCGGCAGCACAACCTGCTCGTGAGCGAACTTCTCGCCGCGGTGGGTAATGACCTGCTCCAGCAAGGCCGCGTCGTAGCGGATCTCCCACCGAACCTGCGCCCCGTGATGGCAGAACGTCAGTCCGCGTTGGCCGGGTGCCGGCCGGTCCTGGCTGAACCCCGCGCCGAGCACGTAGTCACCGACCCTGGTCAGAGTGTTGCGGATCATCACTTCCCGGGTCTCGTCCGCTTCCGCCGCAACTGAGTCGATCTTGGCGCGCTCCGCGAGCAACTCGCGGATGCGACCCTGCGCGTCGAAGAACAGGACGCGACGCACGGCGCGCAGGATCCGCCCTTCCGCGAACGCCAAGCCTGCGAACAACACCAGCGAAGTGCCCACGTTGATGGCGACGTTCTGCAGGTATGCGGGTAACGCACACCCCATGACCAGGATCACGACGCCGACCGCGGTCAACCCCCCGACCAGCCACCAATTGACCTTCCGCTGGTCCTCCCCGCGAAGACGACTCAGCGGCTCAGCCGGAGCCAATCCGGTCCCCTCCCCTCCGGAGGCTCCAGCCCCGAACGCACCAGACGTTCCCACCAGGGATCGATGTCCGGATCAAACCGGTGGGCGACCTCGGGTTCAGGCTCCAACGGGATGTCCGAGACCTCATGGCCGAGCATGACGCCCGTTGCCTCCTGCTCCCAGCCGAGGCGATCCAGAATTTGCGCTAGGGCGCGGCGGGTCGCCAGGTCGTTGGGCCGGAACGCGTAGACCTCCTGAAGCAGTAGGGCAGCCGCCCGATGAAAATTGAGTCCGACCAACTGCATCGAGAGATTGTTCTTTAGCGCGATCGTGTCCTCGTCGGCCTCACGGACTTGGCTGATTCCGCTGAACAGCAGGAATCGGTATATTTCAGCGGATTCGACTTCCTCGGTATTATCGCTGAAGGACCCGAGCCCGTCAGCCAGCAAACGCAGAGTTCTGTAGAGCTCCTCGTCGTTGAGGCCGGACTCGGCCACCACACGGCATGCCCGGCGAATCCGCTGCGGACCGAGCACGTCGTGGCCGATGCGCAGGATCGTCGTCAAGCCCTCGAACGTCGGTTCCTCGGACAAGTGGTCGAGCAGCTCGTCGATGCCGGCTTGGAGCTGCGCTTCGGGCATGTCCTTAACAACGCCAAGCCGGACTACCAGCGCCTTGACCTGGTCCGGTGGCAGATCCGACTCCCCGGTTCGCAGTCGCTCCAACAGAGCTTCCACCTGAGGAAGCAGCTCGGACAACTGCTCGGACAACTGCTCTGACAGCACAAAATCGAGGTAGTTGTAGATCAGGTTGTAGTTGTCCGACTCGATTCTCAACGCATGATTGTAGAGCCTCAGGGCAAGCTCGGTTTCCATCATCCGCTCAGCAATCAATGCGGCGCGCCCCGTGCTTACCCGTTCCGTTCCGGAGTTTTCGGCGATCCGCGCGATCTCAAGCAGGCACTCACGAGCCTTGTCTGAATCGCCATTCCGGAATTCCTGCTCTGCCAGCAGACTCAGCCGGTACGCGTCGTAGTCAGCCGGCTCACGCAACTGCTGCGCCTTCTGGCGGTGGAACTGTGCCTCGGTGTTGTCGATCGCGACGCCCTCCTCGGGAGAGCGGTAGGCGAAGCGCGGCTCGCGCGCCAGGTAGACGGCGAGTTCTGGGGGCACCGGGTCGATTCCCATGCTCCGGGCCAGGAACTCCACCATCGGCACCAGTTCGCCATGCTCGAGATGGCACTGCGGCAGCAGTACGTCTCCGATGGCGGTGACCCGCTCGAGCGTCGCGCCGAACGCAGCACCGTCGGGATCCGCAGACGCCGGGCGCACGTGCTCGGACCAGAAGTCCGGCCAGAACGCCTTGACGACCCACTGCTTGAGAAGTTCGTCGGTCAGCTTCGCCTGTGGCGCGAATTCGGTCAGGAAGGTGTTCAACCGGTGCTTGATCGAACGGGGCGTGGTACTGCCGCGCTCGTACTCCAGCAGGGGCGCCAACGGTCCATTCGGATAGCGCTCGACCGATTGCCTGAGGAACTCGACGAATTCTAACCTGCGCTCGCTGTCCAGATCGGCCCTCTGCACCGCCTGCTCGAACAGCACGGCGAGATAATCGCCGATCTCGCGGTGGTCGGAGAGCATCCGGGGAACGGCGATCTCGACGTGGACGTACTTCTCCAGGGCCTGTTCCGGATACCGCGCACCCAAGGGCAGGTGTTCCCGCAGTGAAGCCAGCAGGTGCTCCCGGCTGGCCGCGAGGATGAAGAACAGATCAATGCTCGTGGAGGTGTCCCAGTAGTTCATCGCCGCGAGGAGTTCGGCGGTGAACTTCGGGCTGCACCGGTCGAGGTCGTCCACGAGCACCACGTACGGCGGCACGGGGTTGTCGGCGTTCTCCTGCCGGATCTCGGCGCGAATCCACTCCTCCAACAGCGGAGGCGCGGACGGTATCCGGCCCAACGCGTCGAAGTAGGCCACATTCGCGTAGAAGTCGGCATCCTCGTGGGTGTAGGCCACCGGCGAGCTCACTTCGACCCCGCGCAGCTGGCTCAGCTTCCCGGCGAACAACCCCAGCTGGCCAGGGGCGAACTGGTGCAGGATTTCGTAGGAAAGCGCAGCGCGAACGTCACCATGCCGCTCCCACACGGGCGCTGAGAAGTGCGTGAACCTGGGTTGCTGCAGTTCGTTTCGCTTCGCAGCTTCGGCGGCGAGGTACTTGATGTATTCCAGACTCGTGGACTTTCCGCTGCCCCACTCGCCGTAGATGGCGAAGGTCATCGACGACCCCCAGCCATCGTTGCCGCCCCCGCCTGCTTGGGAGTAGACGATGTGGTCGGCGATGTGCTCCAGGTTGTTGTGGAACTTTTCCCGCGTCCTGAACAGGCGTTCCTGGCCATCTTCAGCGCGTGCCGGGGCCTGCGAGACGAACCGTGGCTTACTGCTCGTCATGATCCTCCCTCGTCAGGGAAGTAGATCATGCCAAAAGCCGCGCGCTCACGGGCGCTTTCGGTCGGAGCCAGCCTCCGACAGCACCCGAGCGGACTAGCGAAACTGAAGTTCGGCTGGTTTCCATGCTCTTCGTCGATACTGATACCTGGTCAAAGCGCGATCGAAATCAGAACTGGTAGTAGAGGAAGGGGCTGAAGGAACCGGTGGCGACGAGGAGGCCGGAGTAGCCGAGGCCCAGGGTCAGGACGCCGATGCGGAGGGCCTTGGCCCGGCGGGTCCGGACCGACTCCAGGAACGGGCCGGTGCCCGCGTTCGCCGGGAGGAAGACCACCACCAGCGCCAGCAGCAGGAACACCAGGCGCTGGTTGGTCACCGCCGCCGCCACGATGTCGGTCAGGCCCGCGAAGTCCGGGACCAGCATGTGCCCCAGCATGACGAACGCACTGGTCAGGTCCGGCGAGCGGAAGAAGACCCAGCCGATCACCACCAGCAGCATCGTCAGCGCGCGGCGGGCGATTCGGGCGCGGAGGTCGGACGGGGCGTGGGCCCAGCCGAACCGCCGCTCGACGACCAGCAGCAGGCCGTGGAACAGGCCCCACACCAGGTACGTCCAGGCCGCGCCGTGCCAGAAGCCGGTCAGCACGAAGATGATCGCCAGGTTGCGGTAGGTGCGGGCCGGGCCGCCCCGGTTGCCGCCGAGCGGGATGTAGACGTAGTCGCGGAACCAGCGCGACAGCGACATGTGCCAGCGGCGCCAGAACTCGGTGACCGTCACCGAGGAGTACGGCCGGGCGAAGTTCTCCGGCAGCCGGAACCCCAGCATCCGGCCCAGCCCGATGGCCATGTCCGAGTAGCCGGAGAAGTCGAAGTACAGCTGCATCGCGTAGCCGATCGCGCCGAGCCAGGCGATCGCGAACGTCATGTCCTCGTCCGGCGTCGCGAAGCAGGCGTCCACCATCGGCGCCAGCGTGTCGGCGATCACGACCTTCTTCGTCAACCCCCACGCGAAGCGCGGGAACCCGGCCGCGATGTCGTCGAGCCGGTGCGTGCGCTCCTGCGGCAGCTGGTCGGCGATCTCCCGGTAGCGCACGATCGGACCCGCCACCAGCTGCGGGAACATCGCGATGTAGGTGATGAACGAGACCGGGTTGCGCAGCGCGGGCCGCTCGCCGCGGTAGATGTCCACCACGTAGGAGATGTGGTGGAACGTGTAGAAGGAGATGCCGATCGGCAGCGCCAGCTCCAGCACCGGGAAGTCGCCGCCGAACCAGCTGCTGAGCACCGCCAGCTGCTCGGTGGCGAAACCGGCGTACTTCCACACCGCCAGGATCGCCAGGTTGAACGACACGGTGCCGATCAGCACCCAGCGCCGCCGGTTCCGCTCGAAGCCCCACTCGACCGGTTCCAGCCGCAGCCCGGCGAAGTAGTTCACCACGATGCACGCGAGCAGCAGCAGTGTGGTGCCGCCCGCGCCGCTGGCGTAGAACAGCAGGCTGGCCACCGCGACCACGGCGTTGCGCCCGGTGCGCGGCGCGATCAGCACTGCTGCCAGCACAGCGGGCAGGAAGTACCAGAGGAACAGGGGGCTTGCGAACGACATCGGGGCCTCGGGGTACGGGAGGCCCTCGCCTCCCCTTGGAGCACTTCAGGATTGCTGAATCGGACTCTAGCCGAGCCCGGAACGTCACCGTGCCGAAACGGAACGGGTCAAAACCTGGCTTTGATCCGCTTTGTCCTGACCAGGCGAAACGAGTTCGCGGGCGCACCGGCGAACCGGGTACAGCGGCCGCGCGGATCACCTAGCCTGGGGCTCATGAACGCTCCCCCGCCGGGCTGGTACCCAGACCAGGCAGATCAGCGCTACGTCCGCTGGTGGGACGGCCACCAGTGGACCCCGCACGTGCAGCCGGCGCGGGCCCCGGCGCCGCCGCAGGGCGACGGCTCCGAGCTGGAGCTCTCCGTGGGCGGGACCGGCGACTCGGCGTCCATCCAGCAGCAGGTGCAGCAGCGCGCCGGGGTCGGCGGGCCGGTCGCGGGCGGCGGGGGCACCCTGTTCACCGAGCCGGTGCTGGTGATCAACCAGCAGGCGAAGCTGATCGAGATGTCGAACCAGTACGCCATCTACGACCAGCACGGACGGCAGCTCGGCTCGGTCGTGCAGACCGGCCAGAGCGGCGCGCAGAAGGCCCTGCGGGTGCTGACCAAGCTCGACTCGCTGATGACGGTCAAGCTGGAGATCCGGGACGTCACCGGCCGCCCGGTGCTGCTGCTGACCCGCCCGGCCACCGTGTGGAAGGGCAAGGTCCAGGTGCAGCGCCCGGACCAGTCACCGGTCGGCGAGATCAAGCTGGCGAACGTCTGGGGCAAGCCCCGCTTCGACTTCGAGATCGGCGGCCAGCGCATCGGCGGCATGCGGGCCGAGAACCTGCGCGCGTGGGACATCAAGATCGTCGACCACGCCGACCAGCAGATCGGCCAGATCACCAAGACCTGGCAGGGCCTGGCGAAGGCCGCCTTCACCACGGCGGACAACTACGTCCTGCAGATCCACCGCCCGCTCCAGGACCCGCTCCTGAGCATGGTCCTGGCCTCGGCCCTCACCTTCGACACCATCGCCAGCCAGCAGCAGTAGCGGCGCGAGCTCGGTGGCGCGAGTTCGGTGGTGGGGAAGGTTTGGTCGTGGGTGGGGCCGTGAGCGTTTTGTGTCGCTATAGCAACACAAAACACTCACGGCACCAAGGACGACTCAGCTGATCCGGCGGCGACGCGCCACCTCGGAGAGGACCACACCGGCCGCCACCGAGGCGTTGAGGGACTCGATGCCCGCTGCCATCGGGATCGAAACCGTCTGGTCGCAGGTCTCGCGGACCAGGCGGGACAGGCCCCGGCCCTCCGAACCCACGACCACCACCAGCGGCCCGGTCGCCAGCTCCAGCTCGTCCGAGGTCACGTCGGCGTCCGCGTCGAGCCCGATCACCATCAGGCCCTCGCTCTTGAGGTCCTTCAGCGTGCGGGTCAGGTTCACCGCCTTGGCCACCGGGAGCTGCGCCGCCGTGCCCGCGCTCGTCCGCCAGGCCACGGCCGTGATCCCGGCGCTGCGGCGCTGCGGGACGATCACGCCGTGCGCGCCGAAGGCCGCCGCCGAGCGGATCACCGCACCGAGGTTGCGCGGATCGGTGACGCCGTCGAGGGCCACGATCAGCGGCGGCAGACCGGAGTCGTGGGCCGCTTGCAGCACGTCCTCCGGGTGCGCGTACTTGAACGGCGGCACCTGGAGCGCGAGGCCCTGGTGCATCGCGTTGTTGGTCATCCGGTCCAGCTCGATGCGCGGGACGTCGACGACCGAGATGCCGCGCGCCTTCGCCTCCCGGACCGCTTCGGTGACCCGGTCGTCGATGTCGATGCCCTGCGCGACGTACAGCCCGCTCGCGGGCACACCCGCGCGGATGCACTCCACCACCGGGTTGCGCCCGGCCACCAGCTCCGGCTGCGTCTCCGCCGCCGCCTGGCGCTTCGCGCGCTGCTGCTCGGCCTTCGAGCGCGCGTCCGCGCGCCGCTTCGCGGGGTGGCTGACGCGGTCCTCCGCCTTCGGCGTCGGGCCCTTGCCCTTCAGCCCCCTGCGCCGCTGACCGCCGGAGCCGACGACCATGCCCTTCTTGTTGGTCTTGCGCATGCCGCCGCGGCGCTTGTCGTTGCCAGCCACGTGTTACCCGTCTTTCAATGTCCACATCGGACCGTCGGGGGTGTCCTCGACGGCAATCCCGCTGGCCAGCAGCCGGTCGCGCAGCAGATCGGCGGTGGCGAAATCGCGCTCCGCGCGGGCCTGCTTGCGCTGCTCCAGCATGGCATCGACCAGATCGCCGAGCGCGCGCTGCGCGGCGTCGTCCGCGCCCGAGTCCTCGGCCCACTGCTCGGACAGCGGGTCCAGCCCGAGCACGCCGGTCATCGCCCGCACGGACGCCGCCGCGCCGCGGGCCGACTCGTCGTCGCCCCGGTCCAGCGCCGCGTTGCCCTCGCGGACCACGTTGTGCACCGCCGCGATCGCCTGCGGCGTCGACAGGTCGTCGTCCATCGCCGCGGCGAACTCGGCGGTCACCTCGCCGGGCTCGACGGCACCGGCGCGCTGCCCGACCCGACGCACGAACGACTCGATGCGGCGGTAGGTGGCCACCGCCTCGGACAGGCCCGCCTCCGAGAACTCGAGGTTGGACCGGTAGTGCGGGGTGACCAGGTAGTACCGCAGCTCGGCCGCCCGGGCCCGCTTGAGCACCTCCGGGATGGACAGCACGTTGCCGAGCGACTTCGACATCTTCTCGCCGCTCATCGTCACCCAGGCGTTGTGCATCCAGTACCGGGCGAACCCGTCGCCGGCCGCGTTGGCCTGCGCCATCTCGTTCTCGTGGTGCGGGAAGACCAGGTCGAGCCCGCCGCCGTGGATGTCGAACTCGCTGCCCAGGTAGAAGGTGGCCATCGCCGAGCACTCCAGGTGCCAGCCCGGCCGGCCGTTGCCCCACGGCGTCGGCCAGCTCGGCTCGCCCGGCTTGGCGCCCTTCCACAGCGTGAAGTCGCGCGGGTCCTGCTTGCCGCTGGCCAGCGTCTCGCCCTGCTGCACCTCGTCGAGGCGCTGCCCGGACAGCTTGCCGTAGTGGTCGGCGTAGGAGGCGACCGAGAAGTAGACGTCGCCGCCCGCCGCGTAGGCGTGGCCCTTGTCGATCAGGCGCTGGATGAGGTCGACCATCTGCGTCACGTGCCCGGTCGCGCGGGGCAGCGCCGACGGCGGCAGGCAGCCGAGCTGGTCGTAGGCGCGCTCGAAGGCGCGCTCGTGCGTGGCGGCCCACTCCCACCAGGGCCGACCCGCCTCGACGGCCTTGGTGAGGATCTTGTCGTCGATGTCGGTCACGTTGCGGACCAGGCGCGTGTCGTAGCCCTGGTGCTGCAACCAGCGGCGGAGCACGTCGAAGTTCAGGCCGCTGCGGACGTGGCCGACGTGTGGGACGCCCTGCACCGTGGCACCACAGACGTAGATCGACGCCACTCCGGCGCAGCGCGGGTGGAATTCGCGCGTCGTGCGGGTCGCAGTGTCATGCAGGTGCAGGCTCACAACCCCGATGGTACGGGGGCCGGTCCGCGCCGAATCACGACAGGGGCGGTCACGTCAAGACCGCAGTGACGGTCAGCGCAGCAAGTCGCCCGCGGCGGTCAGCAGGGCGTCGCGGCGCTGCGCGGTGGGCGTCGGCTCCACGATCGCCACCTGGCAACCCACCGCGGCGGCCCCGCCATCGGCCTCTTCGCTGTCGCCGACCATCAGGGCCTCCGACGGCTCCACGCCCAGCCGCTCGCAGGCGCGCAGGAAGATCTTCGGGTCCGGCTTGATGACGCCCTCGAGGTAGGACAGCAGGAACTCATCCACGTACTGGGTGACACCGATCCGCTCGAAAGCGGGACGGATGTCGAAGGCGATGTTGCTGATCACGCCGACCTTCACGCCGGATTCGTGCAGCCTGCGCAGCACCTCGGCGGTGTCCGGGTACTCGGTCCAGTAGTCGGGGTCGATCAAGCGCTCGTAGAGCCCGTCGGCCTCGCCGTCCTGGACGCCGGAGCTGCGCAGCACCTCGACGTAGACCTTGCGATGCAGCTCGGGATCGAGGTCGCGGTTGTCCCAGGCGTGCTGGTACTCGGCATCGAGCTGGACGATCTGCCCGGTAGGCGCGGTCATCCGCCGCATGATCTCGGCCTGGGCGGCCAGGTCGAACGGGGCACCGTCGGCATCGGTGAGATCGGCGTACCAGGACGGATCTTCCTCGAGGCGGAACAGCGTGCCGGAGAAGTCGAAGAGCACCGCGCGCAGAGTCACGACGCCCAAGGTAGAGGTGCCGGAGCGACCCGGCACCGACATGCGGCCAAGCTCACCT
The DNA here is from genome assembly GCF_003635025.1 of Saccharopolyspora antimicrobica. GTDB lineage: Bacteria > Actinomycetota > Actinomycetes > Mycobacteriales > Pseudonocardiaceae > Saccharopolyspora > Saccharopolyspora antimicrobica. The sequence goes on from NZ_RBXX01000002.1 coordinate 2,166,500, forward strand.
GCGTTGAATTACCGGATTTCTCCCGCCGCGAGCCCTGGAAACGGCAACGCCCGTCACGCCGCCCTCCGGGAATCGCGGCAACGATCGACACCGCGCATCGGGACCACGATCCCCGCGACGGAGATCGCCGCGCTCGCCCACAACAGGACCACCGCCAGCGCCAGCCCGAGACCATCACCTCCGGACCACAGCACGAACGACACTGGCCACACCACGATCGGCTGCACAACGAGCAGCCGACGCACCCACCGGTTCCGCTCGATCACCATGCGTCGAGCATGGCGCGCACCGACCCCGGCATTCCAGATCGCGGCCCCTGAGTTTTCCCTGACTCCGCCAACCCGTCACGCCCAGCTACCAACCCGTTACTCGGCGGCTTCCAGCCCGTAGGCGGCTCGGCCGGACGGGTGCTGGTCGATCTCGCGCGAAATCGACGCCGCCCCGGGTGAGCGAGGCGGAAAACAGCGCCGGGGCTCAGGCGGTGGGGAAGACCAGGGCGGTGGCGACCGCCGCGATGCCTTCGCCGCGGCCGGTGAGGCCGAGGCCGTCGGAGGTGGTGCCGGAGACCGACACCGGCGCTCCGATCGCTTCCGAGAGCACCTGCTGGGCTTCTTCGCGGCGCTTGCCGATGCGCGGCGCGTTGCCGATCACCTGCACCGTCGCGTTGCCGATGCGAAAACCGGCCGCTGCGACGCGCTCGCGCACCTCGGCCAGGAAGTCCACGCCGTGCGCGCCCGCCCAACGGTCGTCGTCGGTGCCGAACACCGCGCCGAGATCGCCCAGCCCGGCCGCCGACAGCAGCGCGTCGCACAGCGCGTGCGAGGCGACGTCGCCGTCGGAGTGGCCGGCGCAGCCGTCGACGTCCGGCCAGAGCAGGCCCGCGACCCAGCAGTCGCGGCCGGGTTCGACCGGGTGCACGTCGACGCCCTGGCCGACGCGGGGAAGCAGTTCGGTCACGCGAGCTCTCCAGTGTTCTGCGGGGCGCCCGCGGCCAGCACCGACTCGGCGACGGCCAGGTCGAACGCGGTGGTGATCTTCAGCGCGTCCGGGTGACCCGCGACGGTGTGCACCTTGCCGCCGATCCGCTCGACGAGACCGGCGTCGTCGGTGGCGATGTCACCGGCCGCCGCGTACGCCTCGCGCAGCACGTCGATGGCGAAGCCCTGCGGGGTCTGGACCGCCCGGAGCTCGGCGCGGTCCACGGTCGCGACGACGTCGCCGGACTCGTCCACCCGCTTGATCGTGTCCGACACCGGCAGCACCGGGATCACCGCGGGCGCGCCCTGCTCGACCGCCCGCACGACGTCCCGGATCACCGAGGCCGGGGTGAAAGCACGTGCGGCGTCGTGCACCAGCACGACCCGCGCGTCCGGTGCGATCCGCCCGACGACGTCGAGCGCCAAGCGCACCGAATCAGTTCGCTCCGATCCCCCTGGCACCACGTGCGCGGCCGGGAGCTCGGCCAGCTCAGCGGCCACCAGCTCGACCTGGTCGGGCGGGGCCGCGACGACGACGTGCTGCACGCAGCCCGCGGCCAGCAGGCCGCGGACCGCGCGCAACAACAACGATTCACCATTCACCGGAACCAGCGCCTTGGGCATCCCCAACCCCAAGCGCACCCCGCGGCCTGCCGCGGGGACCAGCGCGACTACGCTCACGCTCGCCCGTTCCCGATGATCAAACCGCGGTGGCGAGGACTTCGTCCAGCAGGGTTTCCGCCTTGCCCTCGTCAGTCCCCTCGGCCAGCGCCAACTCGCTCACCAGGATCTGACGGGCTTTCGCCAGCATCCGCTTCTCGCCTGCGGACAGGCCACGATCCTTCTCGCGTCGCCAGAGGTCGCGCACCACTTCGGCCACCTTGTTCACATCGCCGGAGGCGAGCTTCTCCAGGTTGGCCTTGTACCGTCGAGACCAGTTCGTGGGCTCTTCGGTGTGCGGGGCCCGCAGCACGTCGAAGACCCGATCGAGACCCTCCTGGCCGACCACGTCCCGGACGCCGACGATCTCGGCGTTGTCCGCGGGAACGCGCACGGTCAGGTCGCCCTGCGCGACCTTGAGGACGAGGTACTGCTTCTCCTCGCCCTTGATCACACGAGTCTCGATTGCTTCGATGAGTGCGGCACCGTGATGCGGGTAGACGACGGTCTCTCCGACCTTGAAAACCATGTGTCCTCTGCCCCTTTCGCTATGCCCACTTTACCACGCCGGGCAACTCGCCCCCGAAGCCCCATCGCCCGTATTCGCAGGTCAAGCCATGGACTGGGGTTGACAAAGGGCACCCGAACGTGCAAGGCGCGACCTTTCGGCCCACTGAAATCGTCCATTGTGGACACCGATGTCGGCCGGATCGGCGGGCGCTCCATGCGTAGCTCGGCAAGACCCTGGGGCACCCCCGCGCGGGCGGGGCATTAAGCTCCACCTGGTTGTCCGGCAATCAGGAAGGACGCTGCAACCGTGAGCCGCCCTCAGCACCACAAGGCCGTCCGCCTGCGGTTGATCCCGGCCGCACTCGGGCTCGGCGCCGTCGTTGCCCTCGCCGGGTGCAGTGCCGGTCAGGTGACCGAGACCGACACCCAGGTCGCCGCCGTGAACGGCGGGAACGGCGATGTGCAGAAGATCGCCGTCCGCAACGCCATGTTCACCTTCCCGAGCACCGGCACGGTCTACCCGGCCGGGTCCTCGGCGCCGCTGGAGGCCGTGCTGGCCAACGAGGGCGTCAACGACAAGCTCGTCCAGGTCACCAGCAGCTACACCACCGCGCCGGCCACCATCGGCGGTGTCACCGACCTGCCCAGCCGCACCGCCCTGCACGCCACCGGCGCCTCCGCCGAGCTGAAGGCGCAGGCCGAGGCCGTCGGCAACCGCCAGGTGCAGATCACGCTGAACGGCTTCAAGCAGGACATCACCCCCGGCGTGACCATCCCGGTGACCTTCGTCTTCGAGAAGGCGGGCCCGGTCACCGTCCAGGTGCCGATCGGCCTCGACCACTCGCCGCGCCCCGAGGAGCACGGCGGCGGCGGTCACTGACCTCCCAGCTTCCCGGATCGGGCCGTCCGCACCGCGCGGGCGGCCCGATCTGCGTTTCCGCTGGTGGTGGCCCGTGAGCGTTTTGAGTGGCTCTGGCGCCACAAACCACTCACGGGATCTGACCTGCGAAAACCGGGCCTGCGCGGACGTCGTGGGGCGGGGTGTCGTCGCGGGCGGATAGCCTCGCCGGGTGCCGCCCAAGAACACCCGAGCCGCCCGTCCCGCCTACCGCTGCGCCGACTGCGGCCACGAGGTCGCCAAGTGGGTCGGGCGCTGCCCGGGCTGCCAGGCGTGGGGCACCGTCGAGGAGGCCGCACCGGCCCGGCCCGCGCTGGCCAAGGTCAGCGCAGGCGCCCCGGCCACCCCGGCGCGGCCGATCGCCGAGGTCGACCTGGACTCGGCCCGCGCGGTGTCCACCGGCATCGACGAGCTGGACCGGGTGCTCGGCGGCGGCATCGTGCCCGGCGCGGTCGTGCTGCTGGCCGGCGAGCCCGGTGTGGGCAAGTCCACACTGCTGCTCGAGGTCGCGCACCGCTGGGCCACCAGCTCCGCGCGCGGCCCGTCGCTGTACATCACCGGCGAGGAATCCGCAGGTCAGGTGCGGTTGCGGGCGGAGCGGACGGATTCGGTGCACCCGCAGCTCTACCTCGGCGCGGAGAGCGACCTCTCCGCCGTGCTCGGGCACGTCGACGCGGTGCGCCCCGGTCTGCTGATCGTCGACTCGGTGCAGACCGTGCAGTCGCCCGACGCCGAGGGCAGCCCCGGCGGCGTCACCCAGGTCCGGGCGGTCACCACCGCGCTGGTCGCGCTGGCCAAGGAGCGCGGGCTGCCGGTGGTGCTGGTCGGGCACGTCACGAAGGACGGCGCGGTCGCCGGTCCGCGCGTGCTGGAGCACCTGGTGGACGTGGTGCTGCACTTCGAGGGCGACCGGCACTCGGCGCTGCGGATGCTGCGCGGCGTGAAGAACCGGTTCGGCCCCGCCGACGAGGTCGGCTGCTTCGAGCAGCGCGACGACGGCATAGCCGAGGTGCCCGACCCCTCCGGCCTGTTCATCAACCGGCAGGAATCGGTGGTCGACGGCACCGCGGTGACCGTCATGGTCGAGGGCAAGCGGCCGCTGCTGGTCGAGGTGCAGGCGCTGCTGATGCACACCCAGATGGCGATGCCGCGCCGGTCGGTCAGCGGCCTGGACTCGGCGCGGGTGTCGATGACGCTGGCCGTGCTGGGCAAGCACGGCAAGATCCCCACCGGCGATCACGACGTGTTCGCCGCGACGGTCGGCGGCCAGCGGGTCAGCGAGCCCGCCGCGGACCTGGCGGTTGCGATGGCCATCGCCTCCTCGCGCAAGAGCAAGCCGCTGCCGCCGAACCTGGTGGTGATCGGCGAGGTCGGCCTGGCGGGCGAGATCCGCCGGGTCAACGGGGTCGGGCGGCGGCTGGCGGAGGCCGCGCGGCTGGGCTTCGACCGGGCGCTGGTGCCGCCGGACTCGGGTCCGCTGCCCAAGGACGTGCGTGCCACGGTGGTGTCCAACATCGGCGACGCGCTCAAGATCGTGAGGTGACGATGAGCCACGAGGCGCTGCGCGCCACGCTGGCCCGGCTGGCACCCGGCACCGCCCTGCGCGACGGCCTGGAGCGCATCCTGCGCGGCCGCACGGGCGGGCTGATCGTGCTCGGCTACGACCCGGCCGTGGAGGCGCTCTGCGACGGCGGCTTCCGGCTGGACATCGAGTTCAGCGCCACCCGGCTGCGCGAGCTGTCCAAGATGGACGGCGCGGTGGTGCTGTCCACCGACGCCCGGCGGATCATGCGGGCCAACGTGCACCTGGTGCCCGACGCGAGCACGCCCACCGAGGAGTCCGGCACGCGGCACCGCACGGCGGAGCGCACCGCGATCCAGACCGGCTACCCGGTGGTGTCGGTCAGCCAGTCGATGAGCATCATCAGCGTCTACACGCAGGGCCACCGGCACGTGCTGATCGGCTCGCCGGAGATCCTCTCCCGCGCGAACCAGGCGCTGGCCACGCTGGAGCGCTACACCGCGCGGCTGGCCGAGGTCGCGCAGGCGCTGTCTGCGCTGGAGATCGAGGACTACGTGACGCTGCGCGACGCGATGACGGTCGTGCAGCGGATGGAGATGGTGCGGCGGATCGCCGACGAGATCGAGGGCGACGTGGTCGAGCTCGGCGTGGACGGCAGGCTGATCGAGCTGCAGCTCGACGAGCTGGTCGGCCCGCTGCGCGGCACCCGCGCGGAGCGCGACGGCACCGACCTGGACCGCGAGCTGATCGTGCAGGAGTACCTGCCCACCAGCGGTGCCATGCCGACGCCGGAGCAGGTGGAGGCGGCCCTGCACAAGCTCGACGCGACCGAGCTGCTGGACCTGACCGCGATCGCCGCCGCCTTCGGCTACCCGGACTCCCCGGAAGCCCTGGACCAGCACCTGAGCCCGCGCGGCTACCGCCTGCTGGCCCGGGTGCCGCGGCTTCCGGCGACCGCTCGGCGGCGGCTGGTGGAGCACTTCGGTTCGCTGCAGCGGCTGCTGGCGGCGACGGTGGACGAGCTGGGCGAGGTCGAGGGGCTCGGCGACGCCAAGGCCCGGCTGGTCCGCGAGGGCCTTTCCCGGCTGGCCGAGTCGTCCATCGTGGACCCGTTCGCCTGAGAGCACTGCGGGCATACATCAGTCCGGGGAAGCACCCAGGTTCCGCCAAGCGGCCACCCGAGCAGAGCAACCACGAACGAGCCCTGCGGGCTGGTCACGGCGTAAGGCGGAACTCGACCGGGGCGCTGTTGAGGGACGCCAGCCTGGCCACCAGCCGGTACAGGCCCTCGGTGGCCTTGGTCTGCTCGGGACCGCAGTCCGGAGTGGACGTCAGGCCGGACCACTCGACGTCGTTGCGGACCGACTGGCCGGGCTGCAGCAGCGGCCGCTCGTTGGTCGACTCCGCGTAGCAGTCGTTGCTGGACCACACGTGCTTGCCCGCCTGGGAGGTCACGGTCAGCTCGCGCAGCATGCGGTTGGTGTCGCGCACGCAGGGACGGTCGCCCGCGTTGGTGATCACGATGCTCATCGGGACCTTGTCGCCGGCCCGGAACTCGGGGCGGGCGACCTCCGCGACCACCCGGACCGCCTCGTCCGGGCACTGCGGCGGCGGCTCGTCGGCCGCGATCGCGACCGGCGGCGCGGGCGGCGCGGCCTGCGGCTGCGGCGTCGATCCGCTCGCGAGCACCACCGCCCCCCAGGCGACCAGTGCGACCGCGAGCAGGACCGCGGCGATCGCCACCACGCGGCGACGCCAGTACACGGCTGGCGGCAACGGCCCGTTCGGATCAAGCACGGATCGACAGTAACTCGGTGACTACTCCGAACGGCGCTGCCGATGATCACCTGATCGGGTGCAACTCGGCGAATCCGCCCCCACCGCACCGAAACCACCCGGCCGAGCGAGCCGCGTCGATTTCTCGCGAAATCGACGCTCGCCCGGGTGATGGTCGATTTCGTGCGAAATTGGCACCGCCTCGCCATCGCGGTGGCGTTTGCGCTGGTAACCAAGGCTGTGCTTGTTCGAGGATGGTGGAGGTCGTCGTGGTTGGGAGGTGACTGTGCGTGTTGGTTCGGGCGTGGTTCTTCGCTGGATCCGGGGGCCTGGCAGGATCGGCAGTGCCATGAAGACCTCCGCCGCGAATCCCGTCGTCCCGCCGCTGAACCCGGTCGAGCTGATCGACTGGTTCGCCGCCACCGCCCGCCCGCTGCCGTGGCGCGCACCCGGCGTCACGGGCTGGGGCGTGCTGGTCAGCGAGACGATGTTGCAGCAGACGCCGGTCAACCGGGTCCAGCCGATCTGGGAGGAGTGGATGCGGCGCTGGCCGCTCCCCTCCGACCTGGCCGCGGAGTCCCAGGGCGAGGTGCTGCGCGCCTGGGGCAAGCTCGGCTACCCGCGCCGCGCGCTGCGCCTGCACGAGGCCGCCGCGACGATCGCGGCCGAGCACGGCGACGCCGTCCCGTCGGACGTGGACACCCTGCTCGCCCTGCCGGGCGTCGGCGCCTACACCGCCCGCGCGGTGGCCGCCTTCGCCTACGGCAAGCGCGCTCCGGTGGTCGACACGAACGTGCGGCGCGTGGTGGCGCGAGCCGTGCACGGCGCGGGCGATGCCGGGCCGCCGTCGACCAAGCGGGATCTCAACGACGTCGACGTCCTGCTGCCGGACGACGACGCCTCCGCCGCGAAGCTCTCAGCTGCACTGATGGAGCTCGGGCAGGTCGTGTGCACGGTGCGCTCGCCGTTGTGCGAGTCGTGCCCGATCGCGCACGACTGTGCCTGGCAGCACGCCGGGCGACCGGCCTACGCGGGCCCGCCGAAGAAGGTGCAGAAGTTCGTGGGCACCGACCGCCAGGTGCGCGGCAAGCTGCTCGACGTGCTGCGCGGCTCCACCGGCCCGGTGCTGCGCGAGCAGCTGGACGCGGTGTGGTCGGACGCCGGGCAGCGCGACCGCTGCCTGGACTCGCTGCTGGTCGACGGGCTCGTCGAGCAGACCGACAACGGCCGCTTCGCACTGCCCGGCGAGCACTGATGGCGCACGCGCTGGTGTTCTTCTTCGACGACCGCACCGAGTCGGAGATCCGCGGCCTGTGGCAGCGGCTGGACGACGCGGGCGTGCCGAGCCCGGCGGGCAAGCACCGCCCGCACGTGGCCTTGGCGGCCGCGGGGAGCATCCCGCCCGCCGCCCGCAAGGCGGTGCGCGCCGAGCTGGAGCTGCTGTCCGTCCCGGACCTCTGGCTGCACACGCTCGGCACGTTCCCCGACGAGGAGCGGAAGCTGCTGCTGGGAGCGGTGGTGGACGCCGAGCTGCTGGCGGTGCACTCCGCGGTGCACGACGCGTTGGCGGGCCGGGTGCAGAACCCGTCGGCCTACTACTTCCCGGGCGCCTGGATCCCGCACTGCACCCTGGCCCAGGGCATCACCGACGACCAGCTCGCAACGGGCTTCCGCGCGCTCCAACCGCCGACCGCCGTCCGCGCCGCGATCGGCGAAGTCGCGATCGTCGACACCCGCACCGGGGAATCCGAGACCGTCCTGCTCCGCTGATCACCCGGCGACTACCGCAATTTCAATGGAAATTGGACGTCTGATTTCCATTGAAATTGCGCAACCTCCGACGCACCGACGGCGCGTCAGGGTCCGACACGCCGTCGGACCCGCAATTTCCATTGAAATCGAAGATCTGATTTCCATTGAAATCGCGTGGGGTTGTGGTCGGCGGGGCGGCGGAGCGGCCGCGGGAGACCGGTCGGGCCGGGACCGGTCAGGTCCGGTCGGATCGGGAGGTCCGGGCCGGACCGGGAGGACCGGGGCCAGCCGGAAGAGCCGAGGCGGGTCGGGAGGACCAGGTCGGGGTGGGAGGACCGGGTCGGGGTGGGAGGACCGGGTCGGGGTGGGAGGACCGGGTCGGACAGGGAGAGCCGGGGCGGGTCGAAAGAACCGGGGTGGGTCGGGCGGGCCGAGGCGGGTTGGGAGAGCCGGGGTGGGTCGGGCATTTGGTCCATAGTGGACTTGCTTCTCGATCACGAGTTGCCGAGTTGGGGGTGACGGGCCACTTTGGATCAGCACCTCGCACCCGGCAGGAGGACGCATGGACGTCGACGGCGTGAGCATCCTCGGCCGCGGGATCGCGGCCAAGGGACCGGAAGGCGTCGTGTTCGCCAACCTCGACCTGCAGGTCTCCGGCGGGGCGCTCGCCGTGATCGCCGGTCCTTCCGGGACCGGGCGCACCTCGCTGCTGCTCGCGCTGTCCGGCCGGTTGCCGCTGATCACGGGCTACTTGGACGTCTCCGGGCACGTGCTGCCCGCTCAGGCGAAGGCGGTGCGGCAGCTGGTCCGCCCCGCTCGGGTGCGGCCGGGCTACGAGCTGGAGGAGAAGCACCGGGTGCGGGAGGCGATCCTCGAGCGCCGCCTGATCAGCGGCGCTTCCGACCGCTCCATCGACGCCGCGCTCGACCTCCTCGGCCTGGCCCCCGACCGGTCCGCGCTGATCGACGAGCTGCACCCCGCCGACCGGCTGCTGCTCGCGGTGGCGCTGGCGATCGCGCCCTCGCCCGCCGGGATCCTGGTCGACGACGTCGACGTCGGCCTGCCGCTGCCGTCGCGGGCCCGGGTGTGGGCGGCGCTGCACGAGGTGACCCGGACCGGGATGACGGTGCTGGCCAGCGCCGCCGACGCGCCGTCGGGAGACGTCGAGGTGATCCACCTCCCCGCGCGCGAGCAGGACTGGCCCACCGATGTGCTCGACCTGCTGGAGGAGGACACGCCGTGAAAGCGTTCACCCTGGCCTGGCTGGAGCTGCGGCGCTTCCGCGGACCGCTGCGCCGCCTCGTGCCGCTGGTGCTGGTGCTGGTCCCGCTGCTGTACGGCTCGCTGTACCTGTGGTCGAACTGGGATCCCTACGGCAAGTTGGGCCAGGTCCCGGTCGCGGTGGTGAACTCCGACCTGCCGGTGGACAGCCGCGGCGAGCACATCAACGCCGGTGAGCAGTTCGTCCAGCAGATCAAGGCGACCGACACCTTCGACTGGCACTTCGTGGACGCCGCCGACGCGCGGCGCGGGCTGGCCGAGGGCACCTACTACTTCACCATCGAGGTGCCCTCGGACTTCAGCGCCCGGCTGGCCACGGCGGCGGACCGCAACCCGGAGCGGGCGGCGCTGCACATCGTCAAGAACGACGCCAACGGCTTCATCGTCGGGATCATGGCCGACACGGTGAAGACCGAGCTGCAGAACCAGATCAACGCGGCCGCGCACGCCACCTACGCCCGCGCGCTCTACGGCGAGCTGGACCAGGCGCGGCAGAAGTTGCAGCTGGCGTCGGAGGCGTCCAAGCAGCTGGTGGAGGGCACCGAGCTGAGCAAGGAGGGCACCGCCGCGCTCACCACCGGGCTCAACGGCGTGCGCGACGGCACCGGCGAGATCACCCGAGGCGTGCACAGCATCGCCGACGCGAGCGCCCAGCTCGACCAACAGCTGAGGGCCATCACCGACTTCACCGCCGAACGGCTGCCCGGAGCGGTGAACGCGCTGGTCAACGCGAGCAACGTCGCGGTCAACAGCCTGAGCGCGATCAAGACCACCACCGGGTTCCTCGGCCAGCGGGCCGCCGAGGGCCGCGCGGCCGTCGAGGAGCTCGGCGAGAAGCACCCCGACATCGCGCAGGACTCCGCCTACCAGCGCGCGCTGGACATCTCCCGCAAGCTCGCCGACTCCGCGGCCACGGCCGACGGCGATGCGCAGAAGGCGCTGGCCACGGCGCAGGACGCCAACCGCCAGGCGCTCGCGCTGCAGAACAACCTCGGCCCGCTGCAGAACCAGGTCCGCGCGATCACCGCACCGGCCGACACGCTGCGCGCGGGCACGGCGGAGCTGGCCGGTGGCGGCCTCGGCATCACCAACGGGCTGAACACGCTGGCCGCGAGCAGCGGCGTGCTGCACACCGGCGCCGGGCAGCTCAACGACGGCGCCAAGTCCCTGCAGGGGCTGGTCGACGACACGCTGGGCAAGATCCCGCCGACGAACCCGACCGAGGTCGCGCAGGCCGCCGACGTGCTGGGCTCGCCGACCGAGATCCACGTGGAGAACATCAACCCGGCGCACGTCTACGGGCGCGGGCTGGCGCCGTTCTTCTTCGCCATCGCGCTGTGGGTGTTCGGCCTGTTCGCATACCTGCTGCTCAAGCCGGTGAACCAGCGGGCGATGGCGGACCGGGTCAACGCGTGGACCATCGCGCTGGCCGGGTTCCTGCCCGCCGCGGCGCTGGGCGTGCTCGGCGGGCTCGTGCTGTACGCGGTGGTCGACTTCGGGCTGGGCCTGGACCCGGTGCACCTGTGGTGGACGCTCGGGCTGGTCTCGCTGGCCGCGCTAGCGTTCGTGGCGATCGACCACTTCCTGCGCACCGCGCTGGGCGCCGTCGGCGACCTGCTGTCGCTGGTGCTGCTGATCATCCAGCTCACCGCCTCCGGCGGGCTGTACCCGATGGAGACCGCGCCCGCGCCGTTCCAGGCCGTGCACCCGTTCCTGCCGATGAGCTACCTGGTCGACGGGCTGCGGGTGACGATCTCGGGCGGCGAGACGCAGCACCTGCTCAAGGACGCCGTGGTGCTCGGCGGATTCCTGGTGGTCTTCCTGCTGCTGACCACGCTGGTCGTGCAGAAGCAGCGCACCTGGTCGGTGGCCCGCCTGCACCCGCAGATCGAGCTCTAGCGCGATCACTCGTGCGGGCTCGTAGTCTGGCTACATGGCTGTTGTGAAGATCAATGCGATCGAGGTTCCCGAAGGTGCTGGTCCGGAGCTGGAGAAGCGGTTCGCTTCGCGGCACGGCTCGGTGGACAGCGCGCCGGGCTTCCTCGGGTTCGAGCTGCTGCGCCCGGTGAAGGGCGACAACCGCTACTTCGTCTACACGAAGTGGGAGTCCGAGGAGGCGTTCCAGGCCTGGGCGTCGGGCCCGGCGAAGGCCGCGCACGCCGGCGAGGCGAAGAACCCGGTCGCCTCCGGGTCCAGCCTGCTGGAGTTCGAGCTGGTCCAGGAGTCCTACCCGGAGAAGTGATCAGTGCCGTGAGCGTTTTGGGGTGTCAGAGCGCCCCAAAACGCTCACGGGCCCCGGCGCGAGGCCCCCTCCTCAGCCGCGCCACCGCAGAGTCGCGAGGATCGCGCGGTGGTCGGCGCCCGGCACCCGGAAGACCTCGAAGGACTGCGGCGTGAGCTCCGGTGTGGTGAGGACGTGGTCGATCGCCACCGGCGGCGGGAACCAGCCCTCCGGCCACGTCGCGCTCAGCCCCGCGCCGGTGGCCGCTGCGGCATCGGTGTAGCCGCGGCCGATCAGGTCGCCGAGCCGGGCGTGGTCGAGCGTCGCGTTGAAGTCGCCCGCCAGCACCCGCGGCGTGCCGTTCAGCGGCAGCTGTCCCAGCTCGGTCATCTCGCGCCGCCACACGTCGTAGGTCTCGCGCCCCATCGGGTACAGCGGGTGCACCGCGACGATCTCCACCGGCGGGCTGCCCGGCCGGTCCAGCAGCGCTGACGGCTGGGCGAGCGTCGACTCCGGCACCAGGTCCAGCTCGCGCAGCGGGTAGCGCGCCGCGATACCGGAGCCGTCCGCCTTCGGCCCCGGGCTGAACACCCGGTGCGGCAGTTCCGCGCCCAGTCCCGCGCGATCCAGCCGGTCCACCAGTTCCGGGGTCAGCTCCTGCAGGCTGAGCACGTCGACCTCGTGCCGCCCCACCAGCTCCACCACCGCCGCCGCGTCCGCCTGGCCGAAGTAGGCGTTGACCGACAGCACCCGCAGCTCGGCGCCCTGCGACGGAGCCGCGCTCGACATCGTCCGCGGCGCGACGGAGAGCACCAGCAGCACCGTCACCAGACCGACGACGAGCATCGTCAGCCAGCGGCGCAGCAGCAGCCCGAAGAGTGTCAGCACCGCACCGGCCACCACCGCGTACGGGGTCAGCGCCACCAGCGCCACGGTGTAGCGGTCGAACTCCAGGCCGCCCAGCGGCAGCGCCGCCCAGGCGAGGAAACCGAGGCTCAGCAGCACCAGCAGGACGGTCAGCACCGGCCCGCCCGGTTTTCGCGGTTCCAGCTCCTCTTCCGGCTGCTCGACCAACGTCCGAGTCACTCGCGACCCCCTGTCATCCGGCTCACCAAGCCTGTCAGCGCGCTGTGCGCGTGCTGTCAGCGCCCCTTCGGATAGTGGGATGCGCAAGCCCTTGAGGAGGTTGCATGTCATACGCGATCCAGGCCGAAGGCCTGGTCAAACGCTTCGGCTCCACCACCGCGCTGGCCGGGGTCGACCTCGCCGTGCCCGCCGGGACGATCCTCGGCGTGCTCGGCCCGAACGGCGCGGGCAAGACGACCACGGTGCGCATCCTGGCCACCCTGCTGCGGCCGGACGCCGGCACCGCGACCGTCGCGGGCTACGACGTGCTCCGGCAGTCGGTCGCGGTGCGCAGCCGCATCGGGCTGACCGGGCAGTACGCCTCGGTGGACGAAGAGCTGACCGGGGTGGAGAACCTGGTGCTGATCGGCCGCCTGCTGGAGATGCCGCGCGGCGATGCGAAGGCGCGCGCCGCCGAGCTGCTGGAGCGGTTCGGCCTGACCGACGCGGGCGGGCGCGCGATCAAGACCTACTCCGGCGGGATGCGCCGCCGCCTGGACCTGGCGGCGAGCCTGGTGGGCCGCCCCGAGATCCTCTACCTGGACGAGCCGACCACCGGGCTGGACCCGCGCAGCCGCAACCAGGTCTGGGACATGGTCCGCGACCTGACCGGCGAAGGCGTCACGGTGCTGCTGACCACGCAGTACCTGGAGGAGGCCGATCAGCTGGCCGACCGGATCAGCGTGATCGACCACGGCCGGGTCGTCGCGGACGGCCGCGCCGACGAGCTCAAGCGCCGGACCGGTGGGCAGACCCTGCAGGTGCGCCCGACCGATCTGGCGAACGTGCCCGCGGTGCGCCGGATCCTGGCCGAGCTGACCGGCGCCGAACCGGCCGTGAACGACGAGAGCGGGCTGCTCACCGCCCCGGTGGACGACCCGGTGCTGCTGTCCACCCTGGTGCGCCGCCTGGACGACGCGGGCATCACCGCCGACGAGCTGGCGCTGCGCCTGCCCAGCCTGGACGAGGTGTTCCTGGCCATCACCGGAAAACCAGCCGAGGAGGCCGCGTGAGCAATCCCAGCTCTGTGCCCACCCAAGCCCCACGCAACCGCACCCCAGGGGAACGTGACGCAACCCAGCCACAAGAAACCGCGAAACGCGAGATCAACTCTCAACGCAACCACCACCGTGAATCGCGGAGAGGCGGGAACAGCATTGGGCCGGTGCGGACGCTTCGGCACGGGTTGACGCTCGCCGGGCGGAGCGTGCTGAAGATCCGCAAGTCGCCCGAGGGCCTGATCGACGTCACCATCCAGCCGATCCTGTTCCTGGTCATGTTCGTCTACCTCTTCGGCGGCGCGATCCAGGGCGACACCAGTTCCTACCTGCAGGTCACGCTGCCCGGCGTGATGGCGATGAACATGGTCTTCGGCAGCCTCGGCACCGGGATGGCGCTCAACACCGACATCAACAAGGGCGTCTTCGACCGGTTCCGCAGCCTGCCGGTGGCGCGTTCGGCGCCGCTGATCGGCGCGGTGCTCGGTGACATCGTGCGCTACCTGGTGTCGCTCGCGGTGCTGCTGGTGTTCGCCGCGATCATGGGCTTCCGGATCCAGACCGATCCGCTGTCCGCGCTGCTCGCGATCGTCGTGGTGATCGCCTTCGCGCTGGCGATGTGCTGGATCACGGTGTTCCTCGGCATGCTGATCAAGAGCCAGCAGGCGCTGCCGGGCGTGGCGATGGCGTTCATGTTCCCGCTCACCATGGGCAGCAACGTGTTCGTGCCGACCCACACGATGCCGGGCTGGCTGCAGGCCTGGGTGGGGATCAACCCGGTCACCCAGCTCGCGGACACCGCCCGCGGCCTGATGATCGGCGGCCCGGTCCTCGGCCCGCTGACGGCCACCGCGATCTGGATGGTGGCGATCGTGGCGGTGTTCTTCCCGCTGGCGATGTGGGCCTACCGCCGCCGGGTCTGAACCGCGCGGCCGGTTCCTCCCGTGCTCGGGGGCGGGAGGAACCCGGTCACGCGCCCAGCGCCGCGCGCAGCTCCTCGAACGCGGCTTCGCGGGAGAGGGCCGCGCCCTTCTCCCGCTCCGCGTCGTAGCTCCCGGTCAGGGTGCGCAGGAGGTCGCGCACCTCCGGGTCGCCTTCGTCGAGCTGGCCGCGCAGCGCGACCGCGATGCCGAGCAGCCGCGCCGCCGGCTCCGGCCGCCCCTGCGCGAATTCCGTCCTCGCCGCCTGCTCGGCGATGGCGGCGGTCATCGGCATGTCGCGGAGGTCCAGGCCGGTGACCAGCGCTTCGGCCAGTCCGGCTCGCGCGGCGTCGAAGTCGCCCTCGGAGGCGTGCAACCGGGATTCGCAGATCTTGACCAGCTGCCGCAGCGGTTGCGGTGTCATGGTCATGTCGCCGACGAGTTCGCGCAGCTCGGCGATCCGCTCCCACGCCCCGGCGAAGTCCCCGGTCTGCCGCGCCACCTCGGCCAGGCCGCTCAGCGCGCCGATCCGGTGGTGCGGGAACGCGTTCTGGCCGAATTCCGCGGCCCGGCGCAGCTCTTCCTCCGCGCCCGCGGGATCGCCCGCGCGCAGCCGTTCGAGGCCGATCCGCGCCAGCACCGACACCAGGTCGTCGGTGCAGCGCAGTTCGCGCAGGGTGGCGGCCGATTCCTGCAGCGCCGCGATCGAGCCTCCGTGGTCGCCGCGCTGGGAGCGCAGTTCGGCCAGGCTCTGGATCGTGCTCGCGGTGCCCCACCGGTCGCCGATCGCGCGGAACTCGGCCAGCGACGCGAGCATGTCCGCTTCCGCCGGTCCAGGATTCCCGGTGTGCTCCAAACCCCAGGCCCGGCAGTAGAGCCCGGCCGCGCGCGCCCACGGGTGCGCGTCCTGCAGCGCGGACTCGACGCATCGCTCCATTTCGGACAGTTCGCCGCAGAGCATCCAGGCCATCGGTTCCATCATCGCCGCGTACAGGTACCGGGACCGGGCGCCGGTGTCGCGGACCTCGGCCACCGCGACGCGCAGACGGCTGAACCAGTCCGGTTCCTCGGCGACCAGCCGCCGCATCAGCTCGACCGCCGCCCGGCTCGCCGCCGGGGCCGCGCCCGGCAGGTCGGCGACGGCGTTGAGCCTGCCGATCAGCTCATCGTGCTGCGCCGCCATCGACCAGTACCAGCACAACGCCGCCACCAGCCGGATCCCCCGGTCCGCGTCGCCGGACGAGGTGGCCCAGTGCAGGGCGGTGATGATGTTGTCGTGATCGGCGTCCAGCCGTTCCATCCAGTCGATCTGGTCGGCCTCGTGCACCTTCGGCGCGGTGCTCTCGGCGAACTCGACGTAGTACGCCGCGTGCGAGGAGCGCAGCGCGTCCTCCTCCCCCGCCGCGTCGAGCTTCTCGGCGCAGAACGCGCGCACCGTCTCCAGCATCCGGTAGCGCATGCCCAGGCCCGAATCCACCGCCTCCACCAGGGATTTCTCCACCAGCGACAGCAGCACGTAGAACGCGTCGCCGGCGGCGAGCTCGGCATCGGCGCACACCCCGGAGATCGCCTCCGGCGTGGCGCCGCCCGCGAACACCGACAGCCGCCGGGCCAGCGTCTGCTCCTGCTCGGTGAGCAGGTCCCAGCTCCACTCCACGACCGCGCGCAGCGTCCGGTGGCGGGGCATCGAGGTGCGATTCCCGTTGGTGAGCAACCGGAACCGGTCGTCCAGCCGGTCGGCGATCTGCCGCGCGCTCATCGCCCGCAGCCGGGCCGCGGCGAGCTCGATCGCCAGCGGCATGCCGTCCAGCCGACGGCAGATCTCCACCACGTCGCCGATGTTGTCCTCGTCCAGCGCGAACCCCGGGCGAGCAGCCGACGCCCGGTCCGCGAACAGCCGCACCGCTGCGGATTGCCGCGCCACAGCAGTGGATTCCGGCAGCTCCAGCGGGCCGACGGGCAGCAACCGCTCGCCGGCCACCGCGAGCGGCTCGCGGCTCGTGGCGAGCACTCGCAGCTGCGGCGAGCGGCCCAGGACCTCCTGGGCGAACTCGGCGACAGCGCCGATCACGTGCTCGCAGTTGTCCAGCACCAGCAACGTCGGTTCCGCCGCGAGCAGCTCCCCCACCCGGCTCAGGGCGTGCGTCTTCGGGCCTTCCAGCAACCGGTTCTCGCGGATGCCCAGCGCGGTCAGCACCGCCGGGGTCAGGTCCTGCTCGTCGCGCAGCGGCGCGAGCTCCACGAACCACACCCGCCGGTCGGACACACCGGCCGCCGTTTCGGTGGCCAGCCGGGTCTTGCCCGCGCCGCCCGGCCCGAAGAGCGTGACCAGCCGGGCATCGGCCAGCTCCGCCCGCGTGCGCTCGATCTCCCGCTCCCGGCCGACGAAGCTGCTCAACCGCGTCGGCAGCACGGCAGGGCTCGACGACCGGCGCGGCTCCGGCTTCGGCGCGAGCGCGGGATCGCCGCGCAGCATCGCGAGCTGCAAGTCCTTGAGCTCTCGCGACGGCTCCACGCCGAACTCGTCGTCCAGCCGCCGTCGCAACGCCTCGAACACCGCCAGCGCATCCGGCTGCCTGCCGCAGGCGTAGAGCGCGCGGATCCGCAGCGAGGTGAGCCGCTCGCGCAGCGGGTAGCGCGCGCACAGGCCTTGCAGCTCGGGCACCAAGTCCACCTGCTGCCCAGCACGCAGATCCGCCTCGATGCGATCTTCGAGCGCCGTGAGGCGCAGCTCGTCCAGCCGCGCCACCTGCGCTTCGGTGAACGGAGCGTCGAGGAAGTCGGCGAGCGCGCCGCCGCGCCAGAGCGCCAGCGCCTCGCGGAGCGAGGCAGCGGCGGCGTCGACGTGGCCGTCGCGGAGCAGGCGGCGGCCATCGGCCGCGAGCCGCGCGAAGCGGTCGGCGTCGACGTCGTCGGGATCGATCAGGAGGGCGTAGCCCGACGGGTCGGAGCGCAGCGCCAGCGAGCCGTCGAGCGCGCGGCGCGCGCGGGAGACGAGCGACTGGAGCGCGTTGAGCGCGCCGGCCGGCTGGGCGGAGCCCCAGAGGTCGGCGATGAGCCGCTCGGTGGCGACCGGGCGGCCGGCTTCGAGCGCGAGGCGCGCGAGGAGCGTGCGCACCCGGAGGCCGCCGACGTCGACCGTCCGGCCGTCGGGGGCAGTCAGCCGGAATGGCCCCAGGAGAGCGACACGCACCTGCCCAGCTTCTCAAAGAGTCGTGCCGCGACGCTCGTCTTTAACGGTCACCGGCCGTTGCTGCGCAGCACCGAGACCGCGTTGGCGGTCGCGTAGCCGCGCCATTCCAGGGACGCCGCGGCGGAATAGCTGGTGAAGTCCACGGCCCACCCGCCGTCCTCGCGCTGTCCCCGTTCCAGCCGATCGAGGTCGGCGGACACGGCGTCGGGATCCAGCAGGTCGCGGACCGGGCGTCCGGGCTCGGGCGCGTAGTCGAGGAGGTGGAGGGTCTCGCCCTCCGCTCCGCCGACGACGGCGACCGCCCCGTCCGGCGGGACGAAGCGGCCGAGGTGGTCGAGCAGCTCGCGCGCCTCGCGGTGGGTGTCGGACGCGGCGTCGAGGAGCTGAAGCGCGAAGGAGAGGACGTAGGCGAAGGGGGCTTCGTCGATCCGGCGGATCGCGTCGAAGCAGTAGCGCGTCGCCGTCTGCAGCCACGGGTGGTCGCGGACCGACCCGTCCCAGCGCGCGAGCCGGTGGGCCTGCGCCGCCACGGCAGCGGTGATCTGCAGCGACGACTCAGCGGGGTCCGCTTGGGCCCAGAAGGGCGCGCACGCTGCGGGATCGCTGATCGGCAGCGCGAAGGGCAGGCCGCCGTCGGGCAGTGTCGCGGTGTTCAACCAGTCGAGCAGGGCCGTGACGTGCGGGGAGTTCGCTCGGGCGTCCGCGAGCGCTTCGAGCGCGTGCTGCGCGGCGCCGGGCTGGCTCTCCGGAGCGCGGAGGTCCGGTTCCAGGCCCCACCCGTAGCCGCCGTCCGGGTTCCGGTAGGCGCCGAGCCCGCTGACGATCGCGTCGCGGGCGGCGTCGCCGCCGGTCAGGGCCTCGAAACGCCGCCGGTCGAGAACTCTCGCGTGCGAGGTCATGAACGTCCTCGCGCGCCCCAGGTCGATGCTCATGCGAAGACTCTCCCAGCTGCGGCCCCGGTCCGGCTTGGACGAATCGGCCACGGTCACGCGCGGGCGAGCGCAGCGGGCGTCCGCCCCGTGAGCCGCTTGGTCTCGCGGGTGAAGTGGGCCTGGTCGACGTAGCCCGCGGTCGCGGCGGCTTCGCCCAGCGGCAGCCCCGACCGCGCGAGGCGGAGCGCGCGCTGGAAGCGGTGGATCTGCGCGAGCGACTTGGGGCCGTAGCCGAAGAGCCGGCCGCTGAGCCTGCGCAGCGACCGCTCCGAGAGGTCGTGGCGCTCCGCCGTCTCCCGCACGCTCAGCCCGTCGCGGGCCGCGCGGTCCAGCGAGGCCGCGATGCGCAGGAGCGAGCGGTCGGGGTCGGCCCGGGCCCACATGTCGATCAGCACCTGTTCGAGGGCGTCGGCCACGTCGTCCTCGAACGACCAGCGCTTCGGCGGGGAGACGAGTTCGGCCAGCTCGATCCGCCGGTCCGTCAGCTCGTCCGCGGGCACTCCCAGCAGCGCGTTCGCCACACCCGGGGCCAGGCGAAGGCCCCACGTCACCTCTCCCGGCCGCGTCCGGACGGTCATCGCCCGGGTGTCGGCGCCCGCGACGACGAGGCGGTCCTGGAACCACATCAGATCCAGCACGCCGTCGGGAACGATGTGCTGCTGAGTCCCGTCCGCCCGCACGCGCCACACCGTCGCTCCGGTCCGGGCGCCGCGGCGGGCCGCGTAGTTCGCCACTCGCGGTCACCTCCGTCCCGCTCGGACAGCGTAGGCGTGGAGGCTCTCGGGGCGCGAAACGAGCCGGAGAGTGGCATAGATCACTCTTAGTGTGGGCGGAGTACGCCGAACGGCTGGAATCATGGAATAAACGGACATTTATTCCGATCAACGTTCCGCTTTTGCCGCGAGCTGCGGCGGAGCACCCCCAACCCGGAGCCGCTCGAATGGATCTGACGACGCTTGCCGCCACCTCCGCCGAACCGACCGGCTTCACCGGCTGGGTGATCTCCGTGATGGAGGCGCTCGGCAGCCCCGGTGCCGGGGCCATCGTCGCGCTGGAGAACCTGTTCCCGCCGATCCCGTCCGAGGTGATCCTGCCGCTGGCCGGGTTCGCCGCCAGCCAGGGCAACATGACGCTCATCGGCGCGATCCTGTGGACCACGCTCGGTTCGCTGGTCGGCGCCCTCGCGCTCTACGGCATCGGCGCCACGCTGGGCCGCGACCGCACCCGCGCCATCGCGGCGAAGCTGCCGCTGGTGAAGATCTCCGACATCGACCGGACCGAGGCGTGGTTCGCCAAGCACGGCGTCAAGGCGGTGTTCTTCGGCCGCATGATCCCGCTGTTCCGCAGCTTCATCTCGCTGCCCGCCGGCGTCGAGCGCATGCGCCTTAGCACCTTCGCGCTGTTCACCACGCTCGGCAGCCTGATCTGGAACACGGTCTTCGTGGTGGCGGGCTACCTTCTCGGCGAGAGCTGGTACCTGGTCGAGGAGTACGCGGGCGTGTTCTCCAAGGTGGTCCTGGTCCTCGCGGTCCTGGCCGTGGTGGCCTTCATCGCGGTCCGCATCCGCAACAACCGCCGCGGCGGCCCGGCGGCGGCCCAGGCCGAGGAAGCCCCCACGGTCCAGTTCGCCCGCGTCTCCGCGGAAGCCCCCACCGAGGAAATCCGCCGCCTCCGCTGACGGCCCACCTCTCACACCTCCGGCGGAGCCGCACCAACCGCCACCAAGCCCAACAACCCCGCTGCGCAAACCCGCCCCCGTCACCCGGGTGCCGGGGGTGGAAAGCGGAAGGCCCCGCTCCCTGATGGGGGCGGGGCCTTCGCTTCGGTCAGGTCAGGCGGACTCGGAGTCCGAGCCCTCCGACTTGTCCTCGGAGCTCGCCGAGACCGCGACCGGCGGGCTGTCCGGGACCAGCGACGGCTTCGGCTCACCGCGGAAGGTGAACTGCGCCTTGTCGTCGGCGCCTTCGCCGTCCCAGCCCTCGACGTCCACGATCACGATCTGACCGGCCTGGAGCTCGCCGAACAGGATCTTCTCGGACAGCTTGTCCTCGATCTCCCGCTGGATGGTCCGGCGCAGCGGCCGCGCACCCAGCACCGGGTCGAACCCGCGCTTGGCCAGCAGCTTCTTCGCCTTCTCGGTCAGCTCCAGGGCCATGTCCTTGCCCTTGAGCGCCTTCTCCACCCGGCCCGACAGCAGGTCGACCATCTGGATGATCTCCTGCTCGGTGAGCTGGTGGAAGACGATCACGTCGTCGATCCGGTTGAGGAACTCCGGCCGGAAGTGCTTCTTCATCTCCTCGTGGACCTTGGACTTCATCCGCTCGTAGTTGGAATCCGCCCCCTGCCCGCTGGAGAAGCCGAGGCCCACGGCCTTGGAGATGTCCTGGGTGCCGAGGTTCGAGGTGAAGATCAGCACCGTGTTCTTGAAGTCCACCGTGCGGCCCTGGCCGTCGGTGAGGCGGCCGTCCTCCAACACCTGCAGCAGCGTGTTGTAGATCTCCTGGTGGGCCTTCTCGATCTCGTCGAAGAGGACCACGGAGAACGGCTTGCGGCGGACCTTCTCGGTGAGCTGGCCGCCCTCCTCGTAGCCGACGTAGCCCGGAGGGGCGCCGAACAGCCGCGAGGCGGTGTAGCGGTCGTGGAACTCACCCATGTCGATCTGCACGAGCGCGTCGTCGTCGCCGAACAGGAACTCCGCCAGCGCCTTGGACAGCTCGGTCTTACCGACACCGGACGGGCCGGCGAAGATGAACGAACCGGACGGGCGCTTCGGGTCCTTCAGGCCCGCACGCGTGCGGCGGATCGCCTGGGACACGGCCTTGACCGCGTCGTCCTGGCCGATGATCCGCTTGTGCAGCTCCTCCTCCATGCGGAGCAGGCGGGTGGTCTCCTCCTCGGTGAGCTTGAAGACCGGGATGCCGGTCCAGTTCGCCAGCACCTCGGCGATCTGCTCGTCGTCGACCTCGGCGACCACGTCCAGGTCACCGGCCTTCCACTGCTTCTCCCGCTCCTCCTTCTGGCCGAGGAGCTGCTTCTCCTCGTCCCGCAGGCGGGCGGCCCGCTCGAAGTCCTGCGCGTCGATCGCGGACTCCTTCTCGCGGCGCACGTCGGCGATCTTCTCGTCGAACTCGCGCAGGTCCGGCGGCGCGGTCATGCGGCGGATGCGCATCCGGGCGCCGGCCTCGTCGATCAGGTCGATCGCCTTGTCCGGCAGGAAGCGGTCGTTGATGTAGCGGTCGGCCAGGTTGGCCGCGGCCGCCAGCGCGGAGTCGGTGATCGACACCCGGTGGTGTGCCTCGTAGCGGTCCCGCAGACCCTTCAGGATCTCGACGGTGTGCTGCAGCGAGGGCTCACCGACCTGGATCGGCTGGAACCGGCGCTCCAGGGCCGGGTCCTTCTCCACGTACTTGCGGTACTCCTCGAGCGTCGTGGCGCCGATCGTCTGCAGCTCACCGCGGGCCAGCATCGGCTTCAGGATGCTCGCCGCGTCGATCGCGCCCTCGGCGGCGCCGGCGCCGACCAGGGTGTGGATCTCGTCGATGAACAGGATGATGTCGCCGCGGGTCTTGATCTCCTTGAGCACCTTCTTCAGGCGCTCCTCGAAGTCACCGCGGTACCGGGAACCGGCGACCAGCGAGCCCAGGTCGAGCGTGTAGAGCTGCTTGTCCTTCAGCGTCTCGGGCACCTCGCCCTTGACGACCTTCTGCGCCAGGCCCTCGACCACGGCCGTCTTGCCGACGCCCGCCTCGCCGATGAGGACCGGGTTGTTCTTGGTGCGCCGCGAGAGGACCTGCATGATCCGCTCGATTTCCTTCTCCCGGCCGATCACCGGGTCGAGCTTGCCCTCGCGCGCGCTCTGCGTCAGATTGCGGCCGAACTGGTCCAGCACCAGCGACGACGACGGGGTGCCCTCGCCGCGGCCACCAGCCTCCGCGGGCTCCTTGCCCTGGTAACCCGACAGCAGCTGCAGGACCTGCTGGCGCACCCGGTTGAGGTCCGCGCCCAGCTTGACCAGCACCTGGGCGGCCACGCCCTCGCCCTCGCGGATCAGCCCGAGCAGGATGTGCTCGGTGCCGATGTAGTTGTGGCCGAGCTGCAGCGCCTCGCGCAGCGACAGCTCCAGCACCTTCTTGGCCCGCGGGGTGAACGGGATGTGCCCGCTCGGGGCCTGCTGCCCCTGGCCGATGATCTCCTCGACCTGCTGCCGCACGCCCTCAAGCGCGATACCCAGCGACTCCAGCGCCTTGGCGGCGACACCCTCACCCTCGTGGATCAAGCCCAGGAGAATGTGCTCGGTGCCGATGTAGTTGTGGTTGAGCATCCGGGCCTCTTCTTGGGCCAGGACGACCACCCGCCTCGCGCGGTCGGTGAACCTCTCGAACATTCGCACTCCCTGACTGCTGCGCCGGCGGTCTCGTTGGCTGGGACACGGCTCCTGCATCGCCGATGCCCACGACGGGTTCAGCACTCTTGAGGACCACTGTAGTAGCCCCACCCGGTCGCGGTCCGTGCCCGCTACGGCCTGCTGCCCACATTCTTGTCCGGCACCCTGACCAACGGCTCGCTGGCCTGCGGGATTCCGGATCTGCACCTATCGGATGGCCCGTTCCGCTGAGCGCGAACACGGCCCGCCTAGCTGGGCCGATCGACCTTCCCGGCGGTGCGACCACCGATCGGTACCACCATCGGGGTACCCGCCACCGGATCAGCAATCACCCGCGCCTTCAGCCCGAAGACCTCGTCAAGCAGCTGTTCGGTGAGCACGTCGGACGGGTCGCCCTCGGCGACGACCGCGCCGTCCTTCATCGCCACCAGCCGGTCGGCGTAGCGGGCCGCGAGGTTGAGGTCGTGCAGCACCATCACCACGGTGCGGCCGCTCTCGTCGTGCAGCTGCCCGACCAGCTCCAGCACGTCCACCTGGTGGGACAGGTCGAGGTAGGTGGTCGGCTCGTCGAGCAGCAGCAGGTCGGTGCCCTGGGCGAGCGCCATGGACAGCCAGGCGCGCTGCCGCTGGCCGCCGGAGAGCTCGTCGAGGGTGCGATCGGCCAGGTCGGCGATGCCGGTCATGCCCAGCGCCTCGGCGACCGCGGCCTCGTCGTCGGAGGACCACTGCCGGTACCAGGACTGGTGCGGGTGCCGTCCGCGCGCGACCAGGTCGGCGACGGTCAAGCCCTCGGGCGCGACCGGCGACTGCGGCAGCAGGCCGAGCACCTTCGCGACCTCCTTGGTCGGCATCTTGTGGATCTGCTTGCCGTCCAGCAGCACGCTGCCGCGCTGCGGCTGCAGCAGCCGCCCTAGGGCGCGCAGCAGCGTCGACTTGCCGCAGCCGTTCGGGCCGATCACCGCGGTGATCGTGCCGTCCACGACGTCGAAGTCCAGCCCGTCGGCGATGACCCGCTCGCCGTAGGCGAGCTTGAGGTCGGTGGCGTGCAGCCGCTGCCGGACAGCGCTGGACATGGCGGACGCGGTCATGCGCGGACCTCCCGGTACCGACGGATGAGCAGGTAGATCAGGTACGGCGCGCCCAGGATCGCGGTGACGATGCCGACCGGCAGTTCCAGCGAGCCGAAGGCGGTTCGCGAGATGACGTCGGCGCCGACCACCAGCGCGGCCCCGAACACCATCGAGGACAGCAGCGGCGGGCGCGAGGTGTGCGCCAGGCGCAGCGCGATCTGCGGGGTGGCCAGCGCGACGAACTGGATCGGGCCGGCCGCCGCGGTCGCGATCGACGCCAGCACCACTGCGGCCAGCAGCAGCACGCCGCGGGTCAGGTCGGTGCGGATGCCCAGCCCGCGCACCGTGTCGTCGTCGAACTGCAGCGCACCGAGCACGTGCGCGCCGATCAGCGTCAGCGGCACCAGCGCGCAGAGCGCGATGGCCGTGGGCACCACGTGCTCCCAGCCGCGCGCGTTGAGGCTGCCGGTCAGCCACACCAGCGCGCGGCCCGCCTCGTTGACGTCGCCGACGGTCAGCAGCCAGTAGGTGGCGTTGCCGGCCAGCGCGCTGACGCCGACGCCGACCAGCACCAGCCGGTAGGAGTCCACGCCGCGCCGGTAGGCCAGTCCGTAGACCGCGATCCCGGTGAGCAGCCCGCCGGCGAGGGCGACGAGCGGCAGGCCGTAGTCGGCCAGCGCACCGGCCAGGCTGCCCGCGGTGCCGCCGAGCACGATCACCGTCGTCGCCGCGGTGCCCGCGCCCCAGGTGATGCCGAGCATGTCCGGGCTGGCCAGCGGGTTGCGCGCGAGGGTCTGCATGATCGCGCCGGACAGGCCCAGCGCGGCGCCGACCAGCAGCGCGGTCAGCGCTCGCGGCAGCCGCAGCTCCAGGACGATGATCTGCTGCGCCCGGTCGCCGCCGCCGACCAGCGTCTGCAGCACCTCCACCGGGCTGATCTGGTACTCGCCGAGGCCCACGTCGAGCACGAAGACCGCCAGCAGCAGCACCAGCCCGCCGAGCAGGGCCACCAGCGGCCGCCAGCGCAGCACCCCGGAGAACGGCCCGAGCCGGGCCGGGCGCCGCCCGGCGACCCCGCTTTCCACCACCTGGGTCACAACCGCACCATCTTCCTGCGACGCACGAGCGCGATGAAGAACGGGGCGCCGACCATCGCCAGCATCACCCCGACCTGGACCTCGGACGGCCGCGCCACGATGCGCCCGAGCACGTCGGCCAGCAGCACCAGCGCGGCGCCGAGCAGTCCGGCGAAGGGCAGCAGCCAGCGGTAGTCGGCGCCGGTGAAGAACCTGGCCACGTGCGGCACGATCAGCCCGACGAAGCCGATCGGCCCGCAGATCGCGACCGCGCTGCCGACCAGGACCGCGATCGCGGCGATCCCGGCCCGGCGCGACCACTCCACCCGGTGGCCCAGCGAGCGGGCGACGTCCTCGCCGAGCGACAGCGCGTTCAGGCCGCCCGCGTTGGTCAGCGCCAGCACCATGCCGATCAGCACGAACGGCAGCACCTGCGGGATCACCGAGGGATCGGTGACCGCGATCGAGCCGACCTTCCAGAACCGGTAGGTGTCCATCGTCTGCTGGTCGGTGAGCACCAGCGCCGAGGTGATCGCCTGCAGCAGGAAGCTGATCGCGGTGCCGGCCAGCGCCAGCGTCACCGGCGTCGGGCCGCCGCGGCCGATCGAGCCGATGGCGAACACCGCCAGCGCGCCCAGCATCGCCCCGGCGAAGCCGAACCAGATGAAGCCCACCAGCGTCGTGACGCTGAAGGTGTAGATCGCCAGCACCACGCCGAGCGCGGCGCCCTGGGTGATGCCGAGGATGCCGGGATCGGCGATGGGGTTGCGGGTGTGGCCCTGCATCAGCGCCCCGGCCAGGCCCAGCGCGGCCCCGGCCAGCACGCCGACGATGGTGCGCGGCACCCGCAGCTCGCGGATGATCAGGTCGTTCTCGGTGCCGGTCGGGGCGAACAGGCCGCTCCACACCTCGGCCAGCGGGATCGTCTTGGCCCCGACCACAACGCTGAGCACGCAGCTGACCAGCAGCGCCACCACCAGCACCGCGATGCCGATGAGCCGCCTGCGGCGGCGTTCGCGCAGGCGGGCGCCGCCGGGCGCGGCCTGTTCGGCTGCGCGTGGACCGCCGACGGCCAGGCTGCCACTCACGTCCCACTCCCTCTGCCGGGTCACCCGATCGGTGCTTAGGTTAGGCCCACCTAAGCATGCCGCCCAGGGTGGGGCGCAATGTCCACCGTCACACCGGATCGGCGGGTCCGCGGGTGGAAATCACCGCGGAAAGATCATTGCCGCTTTTCGCGATTCGCGTTGAATAGCGTTATCCGAACGCAACGAGGGGCGTCGTCCCGGCACTTCGCCGGGCCGACGCCCCTCGACCGCACAACTCGCACCACTGCGGGATCAGCGGTCCGCCCCGACCGGGACAGCCCCCGCAGCACCGCGAAAAGCGAGGCGGAACCAGGTCAGTTCGCCTGGTGGTACTGCTCCACGATGTCGGCCGGGATCCGGCCCCGGTCCGACACCTTCAGGCCGCGCTTGCGGGCCCATTCCCGAATGGCCTGGTTCTGCTCGCGATCCGCGCTCGTGGAACCGCCCGCGGAACGCGCACCGGCGCCACCCGGGCGCGGTCCCGGCTTCTTCCGGCCGCCCGCGCGCCGCGCGTTGGAGACGTAGTTCGCCAGAGCGTCCCGCAACTCGCCGGCATTGTCGGCGGAAAGGTCGATCTGGTAGGACACGCCGTCCAATCCGAACTCGACGGTTTCGTCGGCCTGGCCGCCGTCCAGATCGTCGACAAGAGTGACCGTGACCTTCTGCGCCATCTTCGAAGTCCTCCCCGGGAGAGCTAAATGTGCCAGAACGGGACAGCGCGAACCGCTGGGAGCGAACTCCCCCGCAAGTACTCCAATAGCCGTCACCGATGGATTCTGGGCTCAGGTTAGCGCAGTAACTGCGATAATGCACTCACCTCTGCCCGAAAATTCACCTCGACGGCCCTGATCGGGTCATTCCGGCCGGACCAGCGGGAACAGGATCGTCTCCCGGATACCGAGACCGGTCAACGCCATCAACAACCGGTCGATACCCATTCCGACGCCACCGCTGGGCGGCATTCCGTACTCGAGCGCGCGCAGAAAGTCCTCGTCGACCGGCATCGCCTCGTCGTCCCCGGCCGCCGCGAGCGCGGCCTGTTCCTCCAGGCGAGCGCGCTCCACCACCGGGTCGACCAGCTCGGAGTAGCCCGTCGCCAGCTCGAAGCCGCGGACGTAGAGGTCCCACTTCTCCGCCAGCCCCGGCTGCTCCCGGTGCTGCCGGGTGAGCGGGGAGGTCTCCACCGGGAAGTCGCGAACGAACGTCGGAGCGGTCAAATGGTCGCCGATGAGGTGCTCCCACAGCTCCTCGACGAGCTTTCCGTGCCCGTGCGCCGGATCGGTCTGCAATCCGTGCGAGTCGGCGTGCTTGCGCAGCACCTCCACCGGAGTTTCCGGGGTGATCTCCGAATCGAGCGCTTCGGACAGCGAGTCGTACATCCGGATCGACGTCCACTCGCCCGACAGGTCGTACTCGGTTCCGTCGAACCAGGTGACCACCTGCGAACCGGCGATCTTCTCCGCGGCCTCCTGGATCAGGGACCTTGTCAGCGCGGCCATGTCGTTGTAATCGGCGTACGCCTGGTAGAACTCCAACATGGCGAACTCCGGCGAGTGGGAAGAATCACTCCCCTCGTTGCGGAAGTTCCGGTTGATCTCGAAAACCCTCTCGATCCCACCGACCACGCAACGCTTCAGGTACAACTCCGGTGCGATCCGGAGGAACAGATCCATGTCGAAGGCGTTCGAATGCGTCACGAACGGGCGCGCGGCGGCACCGCCCTGCAACGTCTGCAGCATCGGGGTTTCCACCTCGACGAAACCGCGCCGGTCGAACGATTCCCGCAACGAGCGCTGCACCGCGGCCCGAGTGCGCACGGTGTCCGCGGCCTGCTTTCGGACGATCAGGTCGACATAGCGCTGCCGGACCCGCATTTCCTCGCCGAGTTCCTTGTGCATGACCGGCAGCGGGCGCAGCGACTTGGCCGCCATTCGCCATTCATCGGCCATCACGGACAACTCGCCGCGGCGGGAGGTGATCACCTCGCCGTGCACGAAGACGTGGTCGCCGAGGTCGACGTCGCTCTTCCACATGGCCAGCGAATCCTCGCCGACCTGCTTCAGGCTGAGCATCGCCTGGAGCTCGGTGCCGTCGCCCGCGCGCAGCGTGGCGAAGCACAGCTTGCCGGTGTTGCGCAGGAACATCACGCGGCCGGCGACGCCGACCTGCGCGCCGGTGGCGGTGTCCGGCTCCAGCCCCTGGTGGGCGGCGCGGACCTCCGCGAGCTCGTGCGTGATGGGCAGGGTCACCGGGTACGGGTCGACTCCGGCGTCGAGCAGGCGCTCCCGCTTCTCCCGCCGGACCCGCATCTGCTCCGGCAGGTCGTCAACGCCGTCGTCGCTGGTTGCCGGGGGAATGGAACGGTCCTCAGTCACGGAGAACAAGGGTACGGTTCCGCCGTTTCACCGAATGAGCAGGGCCATCGCTCGGTGGCGCGGAGGTTTGGCGTCCATGGTCCGTGAGCGTTTTGGGGTGTTGTAGCGCCCCAGAACGCTCACGGGAGCTGACCGGGCGGAGCGTTCAGGCCCGGCTGAAGTTCCGGTCGTAGACCAGGCGCAGGCCGAGGAGGGTGAGGTCGGGGACGTGGTGGGTGATCGTCGTCGACTCCGACACCACCAGCGGCGCCAGGCCGCCGGTGGCCAGGACGGTCGTGGGGCCGCCGTGGGTGGCCTCCAGCTCCGCCACGATGCGGCGGACCAGGCCGTCGACCTGCCCGGCGAAGCCGTAGAGGATGCCGGACTGGAGGCACTCCACGGTGTTCTTGCCGATCACCGAACGCGGCCGGACCAGCTCCACCTTGCGCAGCTGCGCGGCGCGGGAGGCCAGCGCGTCCAGCGAGATCTCGACGCCGGGGGCGAACGCGCCGCCCAGGAACTCGCCCTTGGACGAGATCACGTCGATGTTGGTGGAGGTGCCGAAGTCGACCACCACGCAGTTGGTGGCGTGCAGGTGGTGCGCGGCGAGGGTGTTGATCACCCGGTCCGCGCCGACCTCCTTCGGGTTGTCCACCAGCAGCGGGACGCCGGTGCGCACGCCCGGCTCGACGACCACGCGCGGCACGTCGTTCCAGTACCTGCCGAGCATCACGCGCAGTTCGCGCAGCAGCGCGGGCACCGTGGACAGGGCGGCGATGCCGGTGATCCGGTCGGCGTAGTCGCCGAGCAGGCCGCGCATGGTCAGCGCCATCTCGTCCGCGGTCATCCGCGGCTCGGTGCGCATCCGCCAGTCGTGCACCAGCGTCGAGGCGATGTCGGAGCTGTCCGACTCATCGTCGTAGAGGCCCAGCACGATGTTGGTGTTTCCGACGTCGATGGCCAGCAGCACCGCTTCGTCCTTCCGTGCCGGTTGATCAAGTAACTGTCGGCGTAGCCGTCCGCGCCTGTGCAAGCGGCGCCAGCCGCTTTGAGTGCGCACGCAGGTCGACCACCGGCGGGTTCTGAGTGCTTTCCTGGCGAGGACGGCCCCTCCGCCGTGTATCGGACACATACATCAGGAGAGGCACCCGCAGTCCAGGGAAGCACTCAGGTTCCGCTAGGCGACCACCCGAGCAACGCAACCACTGACATGCGCTCAGTGCTCGGGTTGCTGCAGGAGGGCGTCCAGCTTGGCCGCGTCGTCGGTTTCCGCCGGGGATTCGGCGATCACTGCGGCGCTGGTCAGGCCGGAGCCCTCCGGTGCGACGCCGGGCTGGTCGCCGGTCTCCAGGATCCGGTTGTCGGCGTCCACGAAGATCACCTTGGGCCGGAACGACCGCGACTCCAGCTCGTCCATCACGCCGTAGGACAGCAGGATCACGATGTCACCGGGCTCGATCAGGTGCGCGGCGGCGCCGTTGATCCCGATCACGCCGGAGCCGCGCTCGCCGGTGATCACGTAGGTCTCCAGGCGGGCGCCGTTGGTGACGTCCACGATGGCGACCTGCTCGCCCTCCAGCAGGTCCGCGGCGTCCATCAGATCGGCGTCCACCGTCACCGAGCCGACGTAGTGCAGATCGGCCTGGGTCACCGTGGCCCGGTGGATCTTGGACTTCAACATGGTGCGGAACATCGCTGACCTCCTACGGCCGGTACCGCATCGTCTCGCCGACGTATCTTGCGCGATGCCGCGGTGGCTCCCACCGTCGGCCCGTTCAGCCCTGCTGTTGCGCGCTCAGCAGCACCATGGCGTTGTCGAGCAGCCTGGTGGTGCCCGCGCGGGCCGCCACCAGCAACCTCGCCTCGCCCTCCGCGGGCACCGGCCCGAGCTCGGGATCCCGCAGCTCCAGGTAGTCGAGCTGCAGCGACGGCTCGGTGGCCAGCACCTCGCCCGCGGCCTTGAGCACCGCGTCCGCGCCCGCCGGTCCGGCGTGCGATCCGGCTGCCAGGGCGGCCGAGATCGCCAGCGCCGCAGCGCGCTGCTCGTCGCTGAGGTAGGCGTTGCGGGAGGACAGTGCCAGGCCGTCCGCTTCCCGCACGGTGGGGATGCCCTGGATGCGCGCGTCCAGGTTCAGCTCGCGCGCCATCCGCCGGATCAGCACCAGCTGCTGGTAGTCCTTCTCGCCGAAGAACGCCAGGTCCGGGCGCACGATGTTGAGCAGCTTCAGGACGACCGTGAGCACGCCGTCGAAGTGGCCCGGGCGGACCGCGCCCTCCAGCTGCTCGCCGAGCGGTCCGGAGTGGACGGTCAGCTGCGGGTCGGTGCCGTACATCTGCTCGACCGACGGCGCGAAGACCAGCTCCACCCCGGCATCGCGGCACAGCTGGAGGTCGGATTCGAAGCTGCGCGGGTAGCGGTCGAAGTCCTCGTGCGGCCCGAACTGCAGCGGGTTCACGAAGATCGACACGACCACCACCGCGTTGATGTCGCGGCGGGCCCGCTCGATCAGCTCCAGGTGCCCGCGGTGCAGGGCGCCCATGGTCGGCACCAGGTGGATCTTGCGGCCGGTGGCCCGCAGCGCGCGGGTGACCTTCGCCAGCTCGGCGGGTTCGCGGTGCACGGTCAGCGCACCGCGCTCGAAAGCTGCGCTCATCACGACTCCAGGGTTCGGCGCGTCGTGATCACGACGGCTCTTCGTCAAGTGCTTCGCGGACCTCGGCGGCGCCGTCCGCGCGCAGGACGCCCGCGCGCTCGCTCCGCTCGGCGGTCCGCCTGGCCAGCTCCCGGTAGCCCGCGACGACGTCCGGGTTCGCCTCGCGCAGGGCCGCGAGGTGCGCGCGGACCGTGCCCGCGTCGCCGCGCATCACCGGGCCGGTGATCGCGCGGTCGCCGAAGCGCAGCGCGTTGTCCAGCGACGCGGACAGGATCGGGGCCATGACGCGGTCGGCGTTGTCGATGCCCGCGCCGCGCAGCAGTTCCGCGCATTCGTTGACCAGGGTGATCAGGTGGTTCGCGCCGTGGGTGAGCGCGGCGTGGTACAGGCGCCGGGATTCCTCCGGCACGCGCACCGGCTCCATCCCCAGTTCCAGGGCCAGCGCCTCCGCCACGCTCCAGCCGGCCTCGTCCGCGGTGGAGGCCGTGACGGCCATGCAGGCGTTGCCGAGCCGCTCGACGTCCTCGGCCCGGCCGGTAAAGGTCATCGCCGGGTGCAGCGCCAGGGGCAGCACGCCGATCTCGGCCGCCGCGGCGAGCGCGGAGACCCCGTGCGCGCCGGAGGTGTGCGCGATGATCTGGCCCGCGCGCAGCGATCCGGTGGCGACCAGGCCGCGGACCAGGCCGGAGATCGCGTCGTCCGGGACCGCCAGCAGCACCAGGTCGGCCTGCTTGGCGACCTCGTCCGGCGGCAGCACGGCCACCTCGGGGAGCAGTTCTTCCGCGCGGCGCAGCGACGCCTCGGACACCGCGGATACCGCGACCACCTGGTGTCCAGCTCGCTGCAACGCCGCGCCCAGCACGGCACCCACCCGGCCCGCGGAGATCACTCCGACGCGCAGCCGAGGGCCCGTGCGACCAGACATCGCCACGTCGTCCTCCATACCGTTCCAGTCCCAACCTCCGGGTACCGGACAGCAGCGCGAGACTAGCTCGCCGACGACCCGCCGAAGGGTCCCGGGTGGCGAGCACCACGCCCCGTCCGGATCCGGCTGAGCGCGATTTCAATGGAAATCACACGTCTGATTTCCATTGAAATCGCGTGGATCTCCGTGCCCCGGCGGCCGACCCCCGGCGCCGACCTCCGACGGCCGACCCCCGACGGCCCGCCTCCGACGGCCGACCTCCGGCGTGTCGGGCCCGACGCGCCGGAGGGGCGCGCAACTTCCATTGAAATCGAAGGTCTGATTTCCATTGAAATCGCGGAGTCTCCCCGCCGGCGCACCTGAGCGCTCGCCCGGGTCAGTCGCGGGAGCGCTGGGGCGGGGGCTTGGGCAGCGGGCGCTTCATGTTGTGCTGGGTGAGCTCGTTGAGCTTGATCCGGGCCGTCTGGATCGCTTGCTGGGTACCCGCGGCCGAACGGCGGGCCTGCTTGAGCTCCTCGATCAGCTTCTCGCGGCGGGCCCGGCGGGCCGCGCTCGTCGTGCGGCCCTCGGCGGCGCGGTGCTGCAGGAACGCCAGCTCGGTGACCGCGATCTGGTAGTCCCGGACCGCCTTCGCCGCCTCGGTGCCCGCGCTGCGGCGCACCTTGCGCAGCCAGCCCTTCCGGCCCGCGAGGGTGGCCAGCATCTCCATCTCGCTGCGCACGATCAGGCCCGCCCGCTCCAGCACCGGCAGCTGCTGGATGACGATCCGCTGCTCGCGCTTGCGCTGCCACACCACCAGGCCGAAGGTGCCCATGAAGATCGGCACCATGATCAGGAAGTAGAAGTTGAGGAACTCCACGCCGCCCAGCAGCGTCGACGCGTTCCACGTCGCGTGCAGCAGGAACGCCGCGGCGAACCCGCCCAGCAGGTAGCCCAGGCGCAGCCGCTTGTCGTCGGTGCGCGAGGCGAGCCCGATGCCGATGCCGAACATGGAGCTGAACAGCGGGTGCGAGAACGGCGCCAGCACGCCGCGCATGATGAACACCGCCACCACGCCGCCGGCCGTGCCGCCGACGCCGCCGATCGCGAAGGCCTTGCCGAAGTACAGGATGTTCTCGGTGAAGGCGAAGCCCGCCGCGGTCAGCGACGCGTAGACGATGCCGTCCACCATCCCGTTGAACTCCGAGCGGCGCTTGAACCACAGCGCGACCACGAACAGCGCCTTCGCCGCCTCCTCCACCAGCGGGCCCACCACCGCGGTCAGGAAGAACTTCTGGTCATCGGGGCCGATCAGGGTGTCGGCGAGCTGGATGAAGGTGTCGTTGAGCAGCAGCGAGCAGGCGGTCGCCCCGCCCGCGCCCCACAGGAACGCGCCGAGCAGCAGCATCGGCGGCTCGGGCTCCCAGCGGTCGATCCAGATGATCGCGGCGAACACCACGCCGACCGGCAGCAGCGCCGCGAGCGCGCCGACCAGGGCGGGCATCAGGCCGACCCGCGACGTGGTGACACCGGCCATCACCAGTCCGCAGATCCCGAGCACGATCAGGCCGGCTACCGGCCAACCGACGGCGTGGTGCTTGCGGGTCTGGAGCTTGCGCGCGCCGGAGAGATCGGCGGCGTGCCCCCGGAGATCAGGACTCGACACGGACAAAACCCTAGAGAAGGGCGTCCGGGGTTGCCCGGACAGTCACCTTCTCAGGCGCGTCGCCGACGTCGGCGCGGCGTCTCGGGGGCGGCGCCGTAGGCCGCTATCAGGTCGTTCACCGAGGTCCCCTCGGCATGCGCCCCCGCCGGGTCCGGTGCGGGCGCGGGTGCAGGTTCCACCTGCGGCTTCGGCGGTTCCGGCGGGCGCTGCTTGGGTTCGGGGTGCACCTTCTCCGGGCGGCGCGCCTGCACCGGGCGGGACTGGTGCGCCTGCGCCGCCTGCGGCTTGACGCGCGGGCGCGGCTTCGGGCGGTGCTCCTCGCCGGCCAGCCTGTTGATCAGCTCGGTGTTCTGCGCGGCGGGCAGTTCCCGGCCCGGCGCCGGCTGGATGAGCTGGCCCTCGAGCTTGCTGCTGTTCTCGGTCAGCGAGCGGACCCGGGTGGACTCGGCGCGCAGCGCGACCCGCTCGAACAGGACGTCACCGCCGAGCACCTGCTCCAGGCTCGTCCGCAGCCGCTGCAGCTCCGCCTGCAGCGCCTTCAGCTCGCCGTCGGACTCCTCGGCCGCCTTCCGGCGGGCCTCGGCCTCCGCCTCCAGCTCGAACTCGCGGCGGGCCGCGATCTCCCGCTCCAGCTCGAGCTCGTAGATCCGCTGCCGGTCCTCGGCGTGCTTCTCGCCCTGCGCGACCCGGTGCCGCAGCCGGGCGACCGCGAACGCGCCGACCAGCGCCGACCACAGCGCGGCGACCAGGCCCAACCGCAGCAGGCGGGCGTCATCGCTGATCACCAGGACGGCGGTCGCGGCGGCGGCGAGGACGAGCGCGCCGACCCACAGGGCGGTCGAACCGCCGGCTCGGGTTTCGGTCTCGGTGGTGCCGCGGTCGGACATGCCCACCACGGTACCGGGCGGTTATCAGTTCGAGATCTGAAGGCGAGCAACGCGACTCCACTTTGGTCGCCGTGGCCCAGGCCACGTGCCGCCGAACGGCCGAACGGGGCGTCCCGGCGCTCGTCGCCCTGCCGCGATTTCGCGCGGGATCAGCGAGATCCGCGCGGCGGAGGTGACGATTTCGCGCGAAATCGCCGACCGCCGCGGAGCGGGGTCCGGCGGAGCGTTCGGCGGTGTCGGGACGGTCGGTGAGCGCGACGCGACCGGGCGTGTCGGGCTCAGTCCTCCTCGTCGTCGAGGGGCTCTTCCGGCTCGTCGGGGTTGCGCAGGGAATGCTCCAGCCACAGGCCCGCCGCGATCAGCGCCGCTGCGCTGATCAGACCGATCACCGCGGCGACGATGTCGGTCTGGGCCGCCGCCACGGTGCCGACGATCGGCAGCAGGTAGGCGCCGAGGCCGATCCAGACCCCGGCCATGATCGCGCCCGCCATCGAGGAGGCCTTGGCCAGCGCCACCGCGCGCGCCGCGGTCAAGGAGTTCACCGGCTCGGTGCCCGGCTTGCGCTTGATCCGGGGCCGCATGGTCAGCGCCAGGACCAGGTCCACCAGCGCGATCAGCAGCAGCGTCGCCCCGGCGGCCAGCGGCAGCCGCGGCAGGTCGCCGTAGGCGAGCTGGGTGAGCAGGAAGACCACGACCGCGGCTGCCACTCCGGCGGTGATCAGCTGGCCGGGCTTGGTGAAGGACAGGTGCTCTGCTCGTCGCGGTGCCACGGATCCAGGATCGCACCTGATCCGGCCGCGGGGAGTTCCGGCTGGCGGGCGGCGCGGAGGAGGGCCGCGGAAAAATCGTCTTGAGTCTCCCCCGACAGGAGGGTCGAAGGTGGACGACGTGAACGACACCGCCCGCTACACGATCGGCGAACTGGCCCGTCGCACCGGACTGAGCGTGAAGACGATCCGGTTCTACTCCGACATCGGTGTGGTGCCGCCCACCGACCGGACCGCGGCCGGCTACCGCCAGTACGACGTGACCGCCATCAGCCGCCTGGAACTGGTGCGCACGCTGCGCGAACTGGGGGCCGGGCTGGACGAGGTCAAGCGCGTGCTGGCCCGCGAGACGACGCTCGCGCAGCTGGCAGGCACCCACCTGGGGCTGCTGGAGGAGCAGATGCGCGTGCTGCGGACTCGGCGAGCCGTGCTGCGGGCGGTCGTGAAGCTCGACCGAACGACCGAGGAGGTAAGACTCATGCAGGAATTGGCGAAGATGTCCGATGAGGAGCGCAACCGGCTCATCGACGAGTTCTGGGACGAGGTGAGCTCGGAGGCGGGCCTGAACGTGAGCCCGGAGTTCACCGAGTGGATGCGCTCGGCGAAGCCGAACCTGCCCGACGACCCGAGCACCGAGCAGCTGGAGGCCTGGATCGAGCTGGCCGAGCTGGTGCAGGACGAGGACTTCCGGGCCACGGTGCGCGGGCTCTACCGGGAGCAGTCCGACCGCCGCGACGCGGGCGAGGCGATGGTCGAGCAGGACGAGGCGCCCAAGTGGTGGGCGATCACCGACGAGGCGAAGGCCGCCGTCGAGTCGGGCGTGGCGCCGGACAGCGCCGAGGCCCGGGCGCTGGCGGACCGGATGATCGCGCTGGCCACCGAGCAGTGGAAGAAGCCGGACACCCCGGAGTTCCGCCGCGAGATGGCCGACCACTACGAGAGCCACGACTCGCGGCTGTCCCGCTACTGGGAGCTGCTGGCGATCATCAACAGCTGGCCGCAGCACCCGGTCACCGACGCGGTGACGCGCTGGCTCGCCGCCGCGCTGCGGGCTTCCGCGCAGTGATCGAGGTGCCGAGGGGCCGCCGCTGCGAGGCGTAGCGCAGCTGGCACCGCTGCGGGCCCTCAGGGGCTCCCTGGCGAGGACGAATCTCGCATGGGGAACCCCTGAGGTACCCGCGACGCAGAACGAGCGTGGAACTGTGTCAGCCGACGTAGGCGAGCAGGCGGTCGGCCCTGGCCGGTTCCCGCAGCTTGCGGAGCACCCGGTGCTCCAGTTGGCGGATGCGTTCCCGGGTGACGCCGAGCTCGTCACCGATCTCCGCCAGGGTGCGCTGCTGGCCGTCGTCGAGGCCGCAGCGCAGTCGGATGACCTGCTGCTCGCGCGCGCTGAGCGTCTCCAGCACCGACTCG
This sequence comes from Saccharopolyspora antimicrobica, assembly GCF_003635025.1. GTDB lineage: Bacteria > Actinomycetota > Actinomycetes > Mycobacteriales > Pseudonocardiaceae > Saccharopolyspora > Saccharopolyspora antimicrobica. The sequence continues at coordinate 2,203,528 of NZ_RBXX01000002.1, forward strand.
ATCTCGTTGCGCAGCAACGAGGTTCCCGGCGCGTTGGGGTCGTCCGAGCGGGCGATCAGGTCGTTCAGCGTGGCGCCGTCCGGGCCGATCGGCTGGTCGAGGCTCAGCGGCTCCTGCGCCAGCGCGAGCAGTTCGAGCAGCTGGTGGAGCGGGACGTCCAGCGCGGCGGCGAGTTCGTGGTGCCCGGGCGTCCGGCCCAACTGCGCCGACAGGTCGCGGCGCTGTCGCGCCACCCGCGCGAGCTGGTCGGTGACGTGTACCGGGAGCCGGATGGTGCGCGACTGGTTGGCCAGCGCGCGGCTGATCGCCTTGCGGATCCACCAGGTCGCGTAGGTCGCGAAGCGGAAACCCGGGCTGTGGTCGTACTTCTCGACCGCGCGCAGCAGGCCGAGGTTGCCCTCCTGGATCAGGTCCAGCAGCGGCAGGCCGCGGCCGGTGTAGCGCTTGGCGATGCTCACGACCAGCCGGAGGTTGGCCTCCACCAACGCGGCTCTGGCGGCGCGGCCGTCCTCCGCGACGGCTCGCAGCTCGTCCCGGCGCGCGGCGGGGAGCTCTTCGGCGAGCAGTTCCTCGGCGCTCAGCCCGGCCGCGACGCGTTGCGCCAGGTCGGTTTCCGCAGCGTGGTCGAGGAGTTCGGCGCGACCGATCCCGGACAGGTACAGGCGCACCGGGTCGACGGCCGTCGCGGGCCGTTCGGTCCCGGGGACGTCGTCGATGTCGAGCGGCGGGGCTGCCACCTGCCAGGCCTCCCGGACTCGGGTGCGTGCCCTGCCAGGGTGCCGAACGGTGCTGGCAGCGCGCTGACGCGACGATCACCCGGCTCCGGCGGCGTAATCGCAGGCCGCGGGGCCGGTGCCGCGGTGTGGTGCCGGTGCGGTGCGGGTCCGGGTACGGCTGGGCGCGGCCGAGCGCTGTTGGTGTCGGCCCCGATCGGGATAGCCTTGCGCGGTGGGAGGGATCTGCCTTCGATGACAAGCCAGACCAGCACCGCGTTCGGCCGCTCCCGGGATGACGCGTGGTTCCGGCCGCAGCGCCGGACGGGCCGCATCGGAGCGGTCGGCCTCGGCCGCCTGCTCGCGTTCGCGATCGTCGAGCTAGCCGTGTGCGCCATCGTCTTCCAGTCCTGGTGGGCGGCGGTCGTGGGTGGACTGATCGGCGTCGCCGCGGCGGCGTTCCTCTTCGGTCGGCGCGGCGGTCGCTGGTGGACCGAGATCCTCGCGCTGCGCTTGCGGTTCCGCAGGCGGCGCGGCATCGTCGCCGCGCGCCGCGACGATCCTCGGCTGGCCGCGCTGTGCGAACTGGCGCCCGATTTCACCGCGGAAGACGTTGCGGGCGCGGATGATTCGAAGCTGGGCATGGGCAGCGACGGCGCGGGCTGGTTCGCCGTGCTGGAGGTCACCGCGGAGGACGGGCCGCTACCGCCGGTTCCGATGGCGGCGCTGGCGCGGATCGCGAACGAGCAGCCCGGCGTAGTGGTGCAGAGCGTGCTGCACAGCGCACCCCTGCCGGGCACGGTGCGGCGAGATCACGTGGTGTGGATCGCGGTTCGGCTGGACGCGCGGGCCGTTGCGTCGTCCGCGGTGGACAGCGGGGTCGACCCGAACGTTCCGGTGCTGCTCGCCGATTCGGCCCAGCGCGTCGAGAGGTTGTTCCGGCGCCGGGGTTTGCGGGCTCGCGCGCTGGACACCGATGGCCTGCTCGACGCGCTGGTGCGCTCCTGCGATCTGAGCGAGCCAGCGGACCGGCGACCCGTCCAGCCGCGCGAGGAATGGGATTCGTGGCGCTCCACGCGGTTGCGGCACGGCTGCTTCTGGATGCGGTCGTGGCCGAACCCGGAGCGCGGCTCGCTGCTGCTGTCCGCGCTGGCCGAGGTGCCGGAGGCGCAGGTCAGCATCTCGATCGCGGTGGAAGCGGGACTGCGCGGCACCGAGCTGTCCGGGCTCGTCCGGGTGGCCGCGGACGCGCAGCACTACGACAAGACCTGCGAGCAGGTGGCGCGGCTCGTCGAGCTCGCGGGCGGTCGACTGTCTAAGTTGGACGGTCAGCAGCTGCCTGCGGTGTACGCGTCGGCACCGACCGGAGGAGGCGCGCGGTGAACGAGGGCCAGCACGCGGCGGTGGCACCGCCCTCCCCTGCCCCGGAACCGGCGCCGAGCAAGCAGGTTCCGGTGATCTCGGCGGCGAAACCGCCGGTGATCACGGGCGAACGCGCTGCCGCACCGAAGCCCGATGACACCGCGTTCGCGCCCGCGCTCGGTTCGGCGGAGTGGCACCAGCAGGCGAGCGGCGCGGTTCTGACCAGCGCTGCTGCGGTGTCCGCGCCGGTGGCGCAGGCCGCTGCCGCGCCGTTGCCACCGGGTGGGCCGGGGCCGCACGAGGACGACACGCCGACCGAGGTGGTGCGCAAGCCGCGCGGTTGGCGGCCGCGCAAGCAGCGCTCGGTGCCCCGGCTCGACATCGGCAGGCACCTGGCCACCGAGGCGGATCTGGAGCTGCTGCAGCTCACCGGCACTTCCTTCGGCTTCCCGCTGGGGCGCAACCAGGCCGGATTCCCGGTGACGCTGACGTTGTTCCAACCCGTCCCGGTGTCGATCGCGCTGGTCGGTGCGTCCTGGGCGGCGCGCTTGCTGGCCTACCGGGCGCTGCGCTTCGGCGCGAAGGTGCACGTGTTCACCGACCGCCCGGCGGGCTGGGCGGATCTGGGGCGCGCGGCGACCGACCGGGAAGACCGGGTGGCGGTGCTGGAACCGGGCGCGCTGACGAGCGTGGCCGCGACGGCGGATGCGCCGATCCTGTCGTTGTACGACGCGGAATCGCCGCCACCACCGGCGAAGCCCGCGCCGTGGCAGGCGCGGGCGATGGTCCTGCACCGCTTCACCCCGCACCGATCGGAGGCCGCTCTGAGCGCGGACGTCCTGCTCCTGCAACGCCTCGCGCCCGATGAGGCGGCCGCGATCGCCGCGGCGCGGCGGCTCACCGCCCAGACTGCTGAGCAGTTGCGGGCGATGCACGACGACATGCTGGCGGTGCTGACGAAGTCGGAGAACCACTACGTCTGGGTCACCCCGGAAGAGCGCGAGCAGGACGAGCTCGGAGCTCCCGGCCGGTACTGACCGCAGGCGCGATCGGCACGAAGGTTTTGGTCGTCCATGGGCCGTGAGTGTTTTGTGTTGCTATGACCGCACAAAACACTCACGGTCGCTGTGCAGGCGGAACTCCGCCCCGGCTGAAGTTCTGAGGTGGGACCGGCCGGTGCGGGGTGGGAGGGTCCGCACCGGCCGGGGCTCTCAGGGTTTCGTGTTGAGGGTCGGTTCCGGCTCCGGGCGGTAGCGGTACTCCTGCTCGCCGTTCAGCAGCGGCCCGCCCGGGGTTTCCACTTCCCAGGTCGTCTGGGGCTGGTCGTCGTGGTGGGTCCGGCGGGTTCTGCGATCCGCGGCGATCTCCGCGGGTTCGGGCGTCGCCCGGACCGACGGGGTGTCCGGCAGGGCCGTCGTGGTGGCGCGCAGCGCCGATGGGATCTGGGCGCCCAGTTCGGCCTGGACGTCGACCTGGGGAGCCGTTCGGCCTTCCAGGACCGGGGCCGTGCTCAGCGGCAGGTCCACCGCGAACTCCGAGGTCGGCTGCTGCTTGCCCTTCTTGTCGCGGTCGCGCTTGCGCTGGGCCCGGCGTTCGGTGAACGTCATCGCCGGGCCGGTGCGGTGCGGGTTGCTCAGGATCGGCGGCGGGACGTCGGGGCTGCCGGAGTGCTTGCTCGGCGACTCCGCGCTGCTGCCCGGGCGGGTTCGCCGCTGCTCGCCGCCGAGCACCGACGGCGTCGCGTTCGGCGGCGGGATGAACGCCTCGGGCACCTCCGGGCGGGAGGTGTTCTTCGGCGACCGGCCGCCGTGCTGCGAGCTCGGCGTGCCGGGTGCGCCCTGGGTGGGTGCGGGTGGCCGGATGGTGCCCGCTTCCGGGTCGGAAGGTGTTGCGGCGCCTGGAATTCCGGGGCGCTGACCGAGGATCTTGCCCTGCTGCTTCGGCTGCTGCGGCATCGACCCGGGTGGTGGCGGCGTCGCGCCGTGCGGCATGCCCATGCCCGGCGCACCGGGGTTGCCGATCGTGCCGGGCAGCCCACCGCTCGGTGCCGTCACGCCCGGCGTGGTGCCGGGTGCCGGTGGCGCTCCGTGGACACCGGGCGCGGGACTGCCGAGTGGCGGGGCGGTTCCCGGGGTCGGCGCACTTCCGGGCGTCGGTGCGGTTCCGAGCGGCGGGGCGCTACCCGGTGCTGGAGCGGTGCCGGGCACGGCCGGTGGGGCGACCGCGGGCGGCGCGAGGCCCTCGCCGCCTGCCAGCGGCGGTGGTGATCCCGGTGCCGGGGCTTGGGGCGGAGCGGATCCGACCGGCACCTCGGGAGCTCGGGCAGGTGGCGGGGCCTGCCCGGGTGGTGCGTTGCCCACCGGTGCTTCCGGTGTTCGGCCTGGTGCCGGAGGTGTCGTCCCTCGCGGCACGCCCGGTGGAGTGCCGCCGGGCGGCGATGGCCGACCAGGTGCGCCCGGAGCGCCGACAGGCGGCGGCACTCCTGGCGCGCCAGGGCCGTCGGCGGGCGGCGGCGCCATGCCTTCCGGACCACCCAGCGCACGCAGCCCAACCGGTGCACCCGGCCCGCCCGGCGCGGGCGGTGCTCCGCCGGGGGCACCGGGGCCTCCCGGGAGCTTCGGCACGGGTTGGCCCAGCGCTCCCGGGTGCTGGACCGCGTTCAGCGGGCTGACCTTCAGCGCCCGCCCTTGCGCCAGCTTCATGATGTACGGGGCGTAGGCATCGGCCGTCCTGCTCGCCAGTTCGCGGGCCTTCTGGTCGTACTCGTCCTCGTACTTCGCCATGTTCCTGGCCTTCGAGCCCGGGATCGGGTCGCCCTTGATGTTGAACTCGCCGGAGACGTCGCCCTTGTTCTGGTTGTACTCCTTCCACAGGGCGCGCATCTCCTCCTGCGCTTCGCGCATCGCACCGGCGAGCCCGTGCAGGGCGCTCGCCGTGCTGCTCGCCGCCGACTCCCAGACCTCCAGGTAGGCCAAGGTCTCCCCGACCTTGCTCAGGAACGCGTCCTTGGCCGCGGGCGATTCCCACTCCGCCTTGAGGGATTCGGTCTGCTCGCGCAGCTGGGTCTGCGTGTTCGACAGCATCGTCGCGAGGTTGGCGAACTCGTCACCGCGGAAGTCCGCGGTCTCCGGCTGCTCGCCCATGATCTGCGTGTTGATGCCGTCGATCGTCTCGGTGGAGTCGTCCGGGCTGTGCGTGTACTTGGAGTCGCCCTTGGTCTGGCCGGTGTAGTAGAGCTCGTCCGGCCCCATCGGGCCGCGGCCGGCGCCGCTGGAGTACTGCTCCAGCGCGTTGACGTTGTAGCCGTAGTAGTCGTCAGGTGATCCGGGCACCCGAATCACATCCCCTCGGCCAGTCGGCGGTTCTTCTCCAGGTTGCGGCGCGCGTGCTCCGTCAGGTCCTCCGGCTCCGTCTTCTTCGGCTGCCGCCCGACGTAGTGGTCGTCGGTGCGTTCGCCGACGGGCCGGCCCTTCTCGTTCAGCTTCTCCCGGTAGTAGTGGTGGGATTCGGTGCCGTCCCGGTACTTCCGGGTTACCTTGTGCTCCGCGAACTCCTCAGGTCGCTTGCCCCGCTGCTCGGTGCGGATGCTGGTGACCTCGTCGCTGCCACCGGCGATCGTCCTGTTCCGCGTGGTGCGGGTGGTGGTGCTGATGACCTTGCCGTTGCCGTCGTAGCCCTTGGTGATCGCCGTGCCGTCCGGCCTGGTGATGTTCGTGTAGGTCTCGGTGCCGTTCTTGTCGTACCCGGTCTCGGTGACGCCTTCGGCGGTCTGCACCACGGTGCGGGTCCGGCCGTCCGCGGTCTCGTAGGTGTAGGCCACCCCGCCGGAGAAGTTGTTCTTGGCGACCAGCTTCTCCTCGCCGGGCTTGCCCATCCCGGGCGGCGGGGCCAGGTCGGAGAGCGTCTTGTCGCCATCGAGGTACGGCGGGGCGCCGGGCGGCCGTTCCGCGCCCGGCTCGGCGAAGGCCCACTCGACGCCGCTCAACCGCACCCGGCTGCCGTTGTCGGTGTCCTCGTAGAGGTCGGCGCAGATGTGCGCCACGGAGGAGAGGGCCAGGTGGTTCTGCCGGATGTCGGTCAGGAAGCTCATGAGCTCGCGGGCGTTGCGGTCCACCAGCTGGGCGGCGTGGCTGCCCTCCGGGAATCCCCCGGTGCTGATCGACCTGTCGTCGCCGACGCCGTTGATGTTCATGGCGCCGCCCATCGCGTCGTCCTGCAGGTTCCCGGCGATGGTGGCGACGTTCTCGCCGTAACCGCGCAGCGAACCGGGGTCGGCCTTGAGCTGGTCACCGTCGGTGGCCCAGCCCGTCCCGCCGGAGCCGTCCTGGTCTGGAACCGCCATGTCGTCCCCTTCGTCAGAACCCCTTCCCCTCCAACGAACCACCCGGTGTCAACCCCGGGAGAGAATTTCCAAACTCATCTTGCGTGGCGGTGCGAGTGGCGGAACCTCAGACGACGCCTGGACTGCGGGATCCCGTTCTTATGTATGTCCAATACACGGCGAACAGGCTGTCCTCGCCAGACGACGTCTGAGAACCCGCGGCGGTGCGGGTTGCGGGGGTGGGCTATGCGCCTGGCGGCGCATGCGACACCTTCCGCGCGGTGCGGCCGGTGAGCTGTCGCGGCTGCAGGCCAGGTGGAAACGTCATTCCGGTGGGAGGTTGGCGAACTGGACGAGTTCCTGGCCGCGGCCGCGGGTGACCAGCCAGCCGCGGCCCGGGGGCAGCGGTTCGGGCTTGAGCTTGCCGAAGACCGGGCCCTCCTCCGGGTTGCCGGAGAGCAGGACGCCCGGCGAGGCGAGGTCGCGGACGCGGGAGATCACCGGGTCGAAGACCGCTCGCGCCACGCCTCCGACGCGGCGGGTCAGCACCAGGTGCAGGCCGATGTCGCGGCCCTGGGTCATGAAGTCCAGCAGCCTGGTGAACGGGTTGTCGTGCGGGTTCGGCGCCACCAGGTCGTAGTCGTCGATCAGGATGAACAGCTCCGGGCCCTGCCACCAGTTGCGGGCGCGCAGCTGCTCGGGCGTGATGTCCGGGCCGGGCAGCCGCTTCTGCATCGCCTGGATGGTCAGCTGCACCATCTCCTTGGTGCTGTTGGCCGCGCTGGCGTAGCCGACCAGGTACTCGTCGGGCACCAGGCCGAGCAGGCTGCGGCGGAAGTCGACCACCGCGATCTGCGCCTGCTCCGGGGTGTAGCGGGTCATGATGCTGCGCGCCAGCGACCGCAGGAACGTGCTCTTGCCGGACTCCACGTCGCCGAAGAGCATCAGGTGCGGTTCCGACTCGAAGTCCAGGTGGACCGGCTGCAGATCGGTCTCGGAGATGCCGACCGCGATGCCCTTCGGCGAGCTGATCTCGGCTTCGGGCAGCGCCGCGTAGGGCAGTTCGGCGGGCAGCAGCCGGACGCCGGCCGCGCGCTGCCCCGGCCACGCCCGGCCGACCGCTTCGACGAGGTGCCGCACCCCGTCGGAGAGGTCCTCGGCGGTCGAGCGGTCGTCGATCCGCGGCACTGCGGCGAGGAACTGCCCGGCGTCGGGCGAGAGGCCGCGGCCCGGCGACTGCTCCGGCACGCTCGCCGCTTCGCGCCTGCCCAGCGTCGAGTCGACCGCGTCGCCGAGCTTGAGCTCGATGCGGCTGCCGAACATGTCGCGGGTGTTCATCCGCAGGTCCATCCAGCGGTTGGCGGTGGCGATCACGTGGATGCCGAACGCCAGGCCGCGGTTGACCAGCTGGATGACGCCGGTCTCCAGGTTCTCGAACTCGCCGCGCAGCGTCGACCAGCCGTCCACGACCAGGAACAGGTCGCCGAAGCGGTCCTCCGGGAAGCGCCCTTCGCGCAGCATCCGCCGGTAGGTGGCCATGCTGTCGATGCCGTGCTCGGCGAACCGGGCCTCGCGCTCGGCCAGCAGCGCGAGGGCCTCGGCGATGCTGCGGCGCACCTGGTTGCTCTCGCGGCGGGTCGCGACGCCGCCGATGTGCGCCAGCTCGCGCATGCCGGTCAGCCCGCCGCCGCCGAAGTCCAGGCAGATGAACTGCACCTCGGCGGGCGTGTGGGTGATCGCGAGGCTGCCCACGATGCTGCGGACCAGGGTGCTCTTGCCGCTGTGCGGGCCGCCGACGACGACCACGTTGCCGCCCGCCGCCGCGAGGTCCAGCCAGCACAGGTCGCGGCGCTGCTCGAAGGGCCGGTCGATGACGCCGGCCACCGCGCGCAGCTTGCCCTGCAGCTCCACCTTGCTCGTGGTCAGGCCGCGCTCGGGGTCGACCTCCAGCGGGCCGAGCAGCTGGTCGAGGGTGGCCGGTTCGTCCAGCGGCGGCAGCCACACCTGGTGCGCCGGTTCGCCCTGGCCCTCCAGGCGATCCACCAGGACGTCGAGCAGCGTGTCACCGGCCGGTTCCTCGACGGGCTCCACCGGCAGCTCCTCGGTGGTGCGGGGCCGCAGGAAGTTGGTCGAGTAGTCCTGCACCGGGTCGATCTGGCGGCCCTCGTCGTCGGTGCGCTTGACCACGCCGCGCTGGTGCAGGCCGGAGACGTAGGCGGCCTTGAAGCGCAGCAGTTCCTCGGTGCCGACGCGCAGGAAGCCGTTGCCCGGCGAGCGCGGCAGCTCGTAGGCGTCGGGCGCGCCGAGCACGACGCGGCTCTCCATCGCGGAGAAGGTGCGCAGGCCGATCCGGTAGGACAGGTGGGTGTCCAGGCCGCGCAGCTTGCCCTCCTCCAGTCGCTGCGAGGCGAGCAGCAGGTGCACGCCCAGCGAGCGGCCGACGCGTCCGATCTGGACGAACATGTCGATGAAGTCGGGGCGGGCGGTGAGCAGCTCGGAGAACTCGTCGACGATGACCAGCAGCGACGGCAGCGGGTCCAGCGGCGCACCGGCGGTGCGGGCGCGCTCGTAGTCGCGCTGCGACGGGTAGTTGCCCGCCTTGCGCAGCAGTTCCTGCCTGCGGATCAGCTCGCCCTGGATGGCGTCGAGCATCCGGTCCACCAGGTGCAGCTCGTCGGCGAGGTTGGTGATCACCGCGCTGGTGTGCGGCAGCCGGTCGAGCTTGGTGAAGGTCGCGCCGCCCTTGAAGTCGACCAGCACGAAGTTGAGCGCTTCCGAGTCGTGCGTGACCGCGAGCGAGAGCACCAGCGTGCGCAGCAGTTCGGACTTGCCGGAACCGGTGGCACCGACCAGCAGGCCGTGCGGGCCCATGCCGTCCTGCGCGGCTTCCTTGAGGTCGAGCTCCATCGGGCGGCCGTCGGCGGTGATGCCGATCGGCACCCGGAGCCGGTCGCGGTTGGAGCGCGCCGTCCAGTTCGCCGCCGGGTCGAACTCGTAGGGATCACCGAGCCCCAGCAGGTCGGTGAGCTCCAGCGAACCGGACAGCGGCTGATCGCCGGTGGACAGCGCGGAAAGCCGCATCGGTGCCAACGAGCGCACCAGGCCGCGCATGCCTTCGAGATCGAAAGCGTCGGCGCGGCCGACGGAACCGGTGCCGTCCATGGTGCGGCTGGTGAGCTTGCCGTCGGCGGCGATGTCGAGGACCAGCGTGGTGGCGTCCAGCACGCGGGGCGGATCGGCGGCCAGGTTGATCAGCGTGACGCCCTCGACGCCGCCTTCGATCATCAGGTGCTCGGAACCGGTGGTGTCGCCGCCGTCGAGGAAGACGACCAGGTGCGCGGCGCCTTCGATCGGCACCGAGCCGGGGTTGAACCGGGGCCGGTTGGCCAGCACGTCGTCGAGCATCGCCTCCAGCGCGGTGACGCTCGGCGCCACCAGGCGGATCTGGCCGACGGCGTCGGTCTTGGTCGGGTGCAGCGCGTGCGGCAGCCACTTCGCCCACTCCCAGACGTCGCGCTCGTCGGGGCGGATGCAGAAGGCGGTGAGCACGTTGCTCGGCGCGTGGAAGGTGCCCAGCTGCGCGACCACGGCGCGGGCGAAGGCGCGCTTGGCCTCGCGGTCACCGGTGACGTAGATCTGGGAGAAACCGCGCAGCGCCACCGCGACCGGCAGGTCGGGCACTGTCGAGTAGGTGGTGACGAACTTGCGCAGCGCCATCGCGCACAGCGGTTCCAGCTCGTCGACCGGGCGGGTGTCCGGCGGCACGAGGCGCGTCGCCAGCTCCTGCGGGCCCAGTCCCATCCGGACGACGGTGTAGTCCCAGTCGGCCGGGCGGCGCTCCCACAGCCGGGCGCTGTGCGCGGTGGACCACAGCTGCTCGGGATCGGGGTGCCGGTAGAACATCGCCTTGCGCTGGCGCTCGACGGTGTCGCGCACCTGGGCGCGCAGCTGGCTCAGCCGCCGCATGTACCGGCGGCGCTCGGCGAGCATCTCCTGCTTGCTGGCGCCCTGGCCGAGCTGGTTGACCACCTGGAAGCCGATCATGCCGAGCATCGCCGCGCCGTAGAGGCCGCCCGCGACGTACATCAGCGGGCCCGAACGACCGGCGCCGATCAGCAGCGCCATGCCTGCCATGCCGGCCATCATCGGCAGCACCATCAGCACCCGCGTCCAGTTCCGGCCGGGTGGTGGCGGGTTCTCCGGCGGTGCGTCGAGCAGCAGCTCGCCGGAGGGCAGGTCCGGCGCGGGCCGCCGCAGCGGCCGCCGGACGATGATCGTTCCCAAGACCGAGACCTCCAGATCGCTTGCGGCGCGGTCGTGTTCTCGTCATCGGAGCTGCTGCGCGGTGCCCTCGGGCACAGATTAGCCGCAAATCCGGGACTTCCAAGACGCGGCGAGGTTACGTTACTGGCGCCGCCGAGCGGATCGTTGATAGACAATCCTGGCGAATTCCGATCTTCCCGCCCCCCGCCGACAGGAGCGCGCATGTCGTCCGCATTGGGCACCACGCTGGCGAAAGTCACGATTTCCACGCCGAAGCGCGGGATCGACGTCGCGCTGCCCGAGGACGTCGCGGTCGCCGAGCTGCTGCCCTACATCCTGCGCCATGCCGGTGACGACGCGGCCGATGCCGGTGAGCGGCACGGCGGCTGGGCGCTGCGCCGCACCACCGGCGACCGGCTGGATCCGAAGCAAACCCTTGGTGCGCAGGGAATTCTCGACGGCGAAGTACTCCATCTGGTGCCGGGCCAGTCCGAATGGCCGGAGATCGAGTACGACGATCTGGTGGAGACGATCGCCAGCGGCGCTAGGCAGAACGGACGAAGCTGGGGCCGCGCGGCGACGCGACGGTGCGGGCTGGCGGTCGCCGGTTCGCTGCTGCTCGGCGGAACTCTGATCACCTTGCTGTTCCGCGGACCTTGGCTGCTGCCGGGCCTGGTGCTGCTGACCACCGCGGTGGCGCTGACCGCGCTCGGCATCGTCGTCGCGCGCGCGGTCCCGGATGCGCGCGCGGGTGCGCTGTTCGCCGGATGCGCGCTGCCGTACGCGTTTCTGGGCGGTTTGCTCATCACAGCGCCCGCACACGTCGGGTTGCTGGAATTCGGCAGCGCACAACTGCTGGTCGGAACCGTTGCGCTGCTGGTGTTGGGAACTGCCGGATATGTCGGTGTGGCCGCGGAAGCACGGGTGTTCGTGGCCGCGATCGCGGTCGGCCTGTTCGGCACGCTCGGCGCCGCTTTCGGCGGCTGGCTCGGCGCGGACGCGGCGGCGGCACTGGTGCTGACCGCGGGAATCGCGCTGCTGCCGGGATATCCGCTGCTGGCGATCCGCCTCGGCAGGCTGCCGGTGCCGGAACTCCCGCAGCGCGCGGCGGACATGCTCGCCGACAAGCCGGCGGCGCCGACCTCGACGGTGTTCGCCGCGGCCCGCCGCACCGACGAGATCCTCACCGGACTCCTGATCGGTCTCGCCGCCACCGCCGCGCTCTGCGTCCCGCCGCTGCTCGCCCACGGTGGCGCCGCCCGCCTGACGATGCTCGCGCTGGGCGCGGCCGCGCTGCTGCTGCGGTCGCGCCTGTTCCCGATCCCGCGCCAGCGGATTCCGCTGCTCATCGCCGGCCTGCTGGTCGCGGCGGGCTTCACCGCTGGAATCGCCACCGGTTTCGAAGGCACCCTAGCCCCGGCCCTGACCCTGCTGACCCTCGTCCTCGTCGCCCTCCTGGTAGCGGCAGCGGGCGTGGTGTACGCCCAGAAGACGCCGTCCCCGCACCTAGGCCGAATCGCCGACTGGACCGACGTCCTAGCAGTCCTCGCCCTGATCCCCTACGCCGCCTACACAACAGGCTTCTTCACCTACGTCCAAGGTCTCATGGCCTCGATCGGCTGAGGTGGGGCGGATGGATGCCATCGAGTACATGAACCGGCTCGACGCCCTGATCGATGCGATCACCGAACGATCGCTCAAGAAGATGGGCTGGTCGCCCAGTTCGTACGCCCGCGCTGGTGAACACACGTTGGCCCTCGACGGCCTGGTCTACTCCCTCCGGCACGATCAGATTCCGGTCACGCGGACTGAAAGCACCGAACTCCGGGCAATCCTGTACGACCACGACATGGCGGATCCCACCTCGCACGCGATCAACGACCGGGACAACGTGATGGCGTCGTTGAACATCATCGAAGACCCGCCGGAACTGGATACCTCGTGGGAATCGATTGCGTCCGGGGTGTCGGTCGACCTGTACGAAAACCCCGACTTGGACGACGTGTTGCGGAGACCGGTCGGCCTGCACGTCGACCTACCACCCCAGCTGCACGATCCGTTCGTGAAGCACTTCGCCACCGCTGTCGGTGTCGGCGTGGAGATCAACCTCGCACGCACCAATGCCGTCCAGTACCTGCGGCGGAAAAAGCTCCACGAGCCGACCACACTGGAATCGAACTTCGTTCCTCTGATGATTCAGTCGATCAGCGACGCCTCCATCTCGGGCGGCGGCATCCTGCTGCGCAACTTCGAGCACTGGTGGACCAAGAGGCGAACCGACGCCAAAGACCTGATCCGGCAGTTCCCCACCATTCTGGCGGGAGAACGGATCAGCGAGGACAACTTCCACATCGCGCTCGCCGACCTGTCACCGGAGACGGCAGACCAGGTGCTCACCGTGCTCATCGAAGCCGAGCCCGACACTGTCTTCGGAGACGTCCCACCTGTTCCCGTGTTCTGGTACTCCCCGGTGTGAACCCGACCCCCGCGCGGGTCACCTCACTCGGGGCCCTTCGTCGACCTCCGGGGGCGGCGGCCGGGCGCGGGGAGGGGTTCGCGCCCGGCCGCCGGGGGTGGGCCGGTGCGGCGGTGGCCGGGGGATGTCGTGCCGCACCGGCCCGGTTCGGGGGGTTTTTCGAGGTGAAGGGCACCTTTCGCCAACTAACTTGGTGAAGGGTGCCCTTCACCTCTCGCCTGGTGGTGTGAACCGGGGGCTCGGGGGTCTAGTGGCGGAGGTGGTGGCGGCCGGTGGGTTGGTCGTCGGGGTCGACGTCGGGGAACCGGGGTTCCGGTTCGGTTTCGGGTTGTGCTGGTGGTTCGAGCGTTATGGGTGGTTGCTCGCGGCGGAGCGCGTGAGCGCTGGTGGTGCGGTGGCGTTCGGCTTCGACGTCGGCGATGAGGTGCCACACCGTGTACTCACCGTCTCCCGTTCCGGCGTGTTGGCCGGTGGCGAATCTCAGGCCCCCGAACGGGACCTGGGTGGCGATCAGGGCGATCAGGAGGACGTTGAACAGCAGGAACGTGCTGAGCTGGATCCAGAACATGACGAGCGGTGTCCTTCCGTGGGTGGTTGTGGCGCGATTTCGCGCGAAATCGGGGTTCGGTAGGCGTGTGGGGTGGCGATTTCGCGCGAAATCGCCACCAGGGCCCGCGACGTCACGGGCCGTTGTCGGCGAGGTGGTGCCAGCACTTCATGCAGGACTTCTCGCGGACCCAGTCCACTTCGGAGCGGTCGTGGAGCTCGGCGGCCGGGGCTTTCGCTCCGCAGTAGGCCTCGACCTGCTCGCCGGGTGGGGTTTTCGTTGCTGTGATGGGGAAGGCGTGGCGGCCTCCCGTGACCGGACGCCACACGTACTTCAAGTAGCCCGACATCAGAACCTCCTGACCGAGGACTCGATATCGGGAACCGTACTAGGATTCCCAGTTGAAATCCCAGCAGAAGCCATGATGTTCGCCGGATAGGGGGAGGGCAGACTGTGCGCATGACCAGCAACGACCCAGGCCCACTGGTGCAGCGGCTCGTGCTCGGGGCCGAGCTGCGGGAGCTTCGCGAGAACACCGGCTTGTCCGCGGACGAGGCCGCGGCAGCCCTTGGCTGGTACCGCAACAAGATCAGCAAGATCGAGACCGGTGAGAGCAAGTTGTCCGACAAGGACGTGCAAGCGCTGGTCGCGCTCTACGGCGTCAAGGAGAAAGCGGTCGACCGGGTTCTCACCATGGCGCAGGAGGCGCGCCGCAAGATCCCGCCGTCGCGTGTCCCGGACTGGGCGAAGAAGTACGTGCACCTTGAGGCACACGCCGCCGAGATCAAACTGTTCTACGGCGACATCATTCCGGGAGTCCTCCAGACCACCGACTACGCGCGTGAACTGCTGTCGGCATCGGTCATGGTGCCTTCGGTCGAAGTCAGCGCGATGGCGGAGTCACGCGACAAACGTTCAGCGCGATTCTTCGGCCCGAACCCACCCTGGTTGTGGGTCGTTCTCGGCGAAGAAGCCATTCGGCGGCGGGTCGGTGACCGAGAGGTTCATCGAGGTCAGCTGGAGAGGCTGCGGTCCCTTGGCGAACTGGACAACGTCACGATCCAGGTGATTCCGCTGTCGAACGGAGCCCACGCGGGCCTCGGGATCGCTTTCACCCTCCTCCATTTGGAGCACGCCAACTCGGACGTCGCCTACATCGAGAGCTTGACCAGCGCCGACTACTTGTCTCGACCGCAGCACACCCGCGCATATAGCCTGGTTTTCGACCGATTGCGGGTAGCCGCGCTCAGCGACCGAGACACGTTGTCGCTGATCAACCAGGAGATCGCAGCACTTAGCTAGGAGTGATCATGTCGCTGAACTCGGACGAGACGACCTGGCGGAAGTCGAGCAGATCGGGATCGACCTCGAACTGCGTCGAGGTGGCGTGGCGGAAGTCGAGCTGGAGCAACGGGGCGCAGAACTGCGTCGAGGTGGCGTTGGAGGCTGAGGTGATCGGGGTTCGGGACTCCAAGGACGCGGGTGGGGCCGTGCTCGCCTTCTCCTCGCACCAGTGGACGGCGTTCGTCTCGGGGTTGCGGGAACGCCGCTGGTGAGCAGAAGTTCTCCGAGTGGGTCGCAGAACCTCATGGAGCGCCTAGACTGCGGGGGCTGTTCCTGAGGTATGTGCTTTCGAACTCCGGAAAACGGGGCTGAACCGTGGCGAATCGTCGTGACCAGCTGCACGCGTACCAGTTCATGATGCAGCGGGTCGTCTCCGCGCTGATGGTGCGCGAGACCGATCCCGAGCTGACTCCGCTGCGCCGCGGTGTCGGGGCCGCGTTCGCCGGGGTGATGGTCATGGTGCTGGTGGCCGCGGGTTTCGGCGTCTACGGCGTGTTCACCGGCATCGGCGGCAACGCGTGGCAGGCCGAGGGCTCGGTGATCGTCGAACGCGAGACCGGCGCGAGCTACGTGTACCGGCAGGGCGCGCTGCAGCCCACGCTCAACTTCGCCTCCGCCAAGCTCGTCGCGGGCAAGGCCGACGCCAAGGTGCACCGGGTTTCCGGGAAGACGCTGGCAGGCGTGCCGCGCCGGGGCTCGATCGGCATTCCGGGCGCGCCGGATTCGCTGCCCGAGGCGAAGTTCGCGAACAAGGACGGCTGGACGATGTGCTCGGTGCCGGGCAACAACCCGGCCGGCGGGCACATCACCACCAGCACGCTGTTCGCCGGTGGGTCGCTGGCGGGCGGGACCCCGCTGGGGCAGCGGGCGGTGCTGGCCCGCGACACCAAGGACCACATGAACTACCTGATCTGGCGCAACCACCGGTACCGCATCGTCGGGTCGCCGGACGACAGCGTCAAGCCGGAGCAGGTCATCCGGGCCGTCTTCGGCCCGCAGGCGGTGGTGCTCGAAGCGGGCACCGCGTGGCTCAACGGGTTGCCCGCCGGGCAGGACATCGCGCCGATCACGGTGGACGACTTCGGTGCACCGTCCACAGTGCTCCCCGGGCACAAGGTGGGCGACCTGGTGCACCACCCGATCGGCCAGCGGGAGCAGTACTACCTGGTGCGTCCGGAGGGGATCGCGCCGCTGACCGAGCTCCAGGTCCGCATCGTGCGCGGTCAGTACCCGGTGGAGCCGGTGGCGATCGCACCGTCGGTGGCGAACTCCGCCCCGGTCAGCGACGCGCTGGCCGCCCCCAGCGGCGAGTCGGCGAAGCCCGCTGACGTGCCGGAACTCGCTCCCGCGCCGGTCTCGCGCCGGGACACGCTGTGCGCGCGGACCTCGGATGCGGCGGCCGCGCCCGAGATCACGGTGGGCGGCAACCCCGACGTGCTCGACGCGGGCATCCGGACCAGCGCGGAGACCTCGGACGGCACCAAGCTGGCCGATCAGGTGCTGGTGCCGCCGGGCAGCGTGGTGATCGTCCGCGCCAAGTCCTCGGCGACGGATCCCGCGGGCGCGTACCAGGTGGTCACCGACCTCGGCCTGCGCTTCCCGGTGCCGTCCGAGGAGGTGCTGGCGGTGCTCGGGTACAGCCCGGCGGATGCGGTGTCGATGCCCGCCGAGCTGGTGAAGCGGATCCCGGCCGGGCCCACGCTGGACCCGGCGGCCGCGCTGCGGGACGCGTCGTCGCTCCCGTAGTTCTCCCGCACGCAGCACGGCTATCAGCTGTGTGACCTGCGAAATCACCTGCGCGGAGCGGATTTCCGGCTATCCGGGATCTGGCAGCGCCGCGCCATAGCCTGGTGGCGACCCCACAGCCCCACCCTGAGAGGTGACCGGAGTTGCCCGACCTCAAGCTAACACCGGAGCAGACGAACCAGCTGCAGATCGCGATCGGCAACACCTACGAGAACGCGAGCAGCCTGATCAGGCAGATCGCCGGCGACTACACCTCCATCGCGGGCGCCGCGTGGATGGGCGGCGCCTCGATGGCCGCCGTCAACAAGCAGGAGGAGTTCGAGAACATCTGGCGGAACCTCGCCGAGATCCTCGCCGACCTGGCGCAGGGCATCTCCGGAACCACCCAGATGGTCGGCCAGCAGGACGACGACTACCAGCAGCTCCTGAACGCCGTGGACGGCACCGGCGACACCGGCATGGGCAACTTCGGCCGGCTCTGATCCGGAACCCGTGAGCGCTTCGGGGCTTCATAGCACCCCGAACCACTCACGGCCCCCGTTCGACGAAACCCCTTACGCGAAGGGAACATCAATGACCATCAAGTACGGGTTCGGCGCGATCAGCGACACCGGTGGGAACACCGTCACCGCCGCCGGGCAGATGAAGACCATCTTCGAGGACCTGATGACCAAGGCTAAGGCCATCCTCGCCGAGGACTGGAACGGTGCCGCCGCGGACGCGTTCGACAAGGCGCAGGCGCGGTGGGACGTGCAGGCCAACGCGCTCGGCGAGGCGCAGCTGCGGACCGGTCAGCTGACCACGCAGGCCAGCGAGGACATGCTCGCCACCGACCTCAGGGCTTCCAACCTCTTCAACTGAACCGACCGGACTGGGGGACGGGACTTGTTGTCAGGCACCGGTTCTCGGCCGGTCGTCGAAGAGCTCGGCCGGTGGCTCCGGGAGGTCGTCCTCCGGGCGCTCGACCGGGGCTTCGGCGATCCCGGCGCGCCAGCGGCGGCGTCGGCCGCGCGGTCCGAACACGACCACCGCGGTCATGGCCACCGCGGCAGCGGCTCCGGCACCCGCCAGGCCGTAGGCGATGCTGGTGCTCTGCTGCCAAGCCGCTTCGCGGGCCAGCTCCTCGTCGGACGGCACACCCGGATCGGCCGGGGGCAGCGCCGACGGGTGGCCGCCGGCCAGGTTGCCCACCGCGGCCTGGTACGGGTTGAGGATGCCGTGGCCGTAGTTGCGGCTGCCGACGCCCTCCGGCGCCGGGGACGCGGTGGCCAGCAGGCGGCGCTTCACGTCCTCATTGGACAGCTGGGGCAGGTAGTCGCGGAGCAGCGCGACGGTTCCGGCCACGTACCCGGCGGCCAGTTCGGTGCCGGTGGCCGGGCCGACACCGCCGTCCGGGTAGGCGGAGGTGACCTCGGCCCCCGGGGCGACCAGGTCGATGCGCGGTGCGTGCGTGGCGGCCGCGGTCATGCCGTCCTCCCCGATCATCCCGATCGAGAGGACGTCGTCGTAGGACGCCGGGTACGGCGCGATTCCCGGCGGGTCGTTCTGCCCGGCGGTCCCGGCCGCCGCGATCACCACGGCGTCGGCCGCCAGCGCGCGGTCCACCGCCTGCCGCAGGGCCGGGCTGTCCTGGTAGGACACCGCGGCCACGGTGATGACGGTGGCGCCCTGGTCGAGGGACCAGTTGATGCCCGCGGCGAGCGTCTCGGGCGCGACCGCCTGGCCCGGCTGCCCGCTCGACGGGTAGGAATCGCCCACCACCTTCGCCGACAGCAGCTGCGTTTTCGGTGCCACGCCGTGGAATCCGTGCTCGCCGGTCTCCGCCGCGCCGATCACGCCCGCAACGGCGGTGCCCAGCCCGATGCAGTCCGGCTTGCCGCTGGGCTGGCTCCGCGACGGCGGGCTGAGGTCGACGCCCGCCTTGACCTCCAGCAGCGGGCTCGACACGCCGCTGCCGACCACGGCGACCCGCTGCTTGGAGCCCGCCGTGAGCGGCCAGAGCCGTTCCGGGGTCAGCACCCGCTGGGCCCACGGCACCGGACTGCTCTGCTGCCCGGCGCCGACGCACTGCTGGGCGTGGGCGGCGGACGGGTCGATCAGCAGGATGCCGAGGCTGCCGACGGCAGCGGCCAGCAGCGTGCGAAGGCTGCGCTTGGCGTACACGCCGGGGATGTTAGCCGGTGCACCGCACGGCTTGTCCACGGTTCCGACGCGAGGAAATACCGAGGTGCACCAGTGGAAAACGAAGCCATGTCGGTGAATCCGGTCTACCAGGGCCTGCTGGAGCAGCTGCAGCGGACGGCCGACCGGGTCCCGGAGACGCAACGGAGGATGATGAACCAGCTCGGCGTCGCGTGGTCACCGGATCGCATGGTGAAGGCCGTGGTCGGGCCGCGGGGTCAGCTCGTCGACCTCGTGATCGATCCGCGGGTCTTCCGCCAGCCCAACGCGGCCGCGCTCACCTCGATGATCCTGCAGGCCAGCCGGGACGCGGCGGACCAGGTGGCCCGCCGGGTGGACGAGATCCTGCAGGAGCAGCTGCCACCCGAGCTCACCGAGCTGCGCGCCCGGCAGCCGCGCGAGGACCTCGGCCTGGAGGACCACTTCGCGGATCTGATGCGCAGCGACGCGCAGCGCTACGAAGAGCGGGAGGAGCGGTCGTGAGCGACGCGCTGAACGTCAACGGCGGCCCGGAAGCGGTCGCGGCACTGCTGCGCCGGCTCAGCGCGCTGGGCACGGCCTACCAGAACGGGTCCGGCGCGGTGCAGGACCGGATCAAGAACCTGATGGAGGAAGCCGACACCTTCGGCGACGACCGGATCGGCCGGGCGGGCAAGAAGCAGTTCCCGAACGCCGATGCGGTGTTCGACAACCGGAAGCACCTGGCCGAGCAGCTGGAGATCCTCGGCGAGAACGGCATGCAGGCGCTGGGCGCCTACGGCTCGGTCGACGACTTCTTCGCCGACCAGCACCGCAACGTCCAGGCCTGATGGGGGTGCGCCGTGGGTGACGGAGTCGTCGACACCGCCATGGGGCTGCCCGACGAGTTCGCGCGGCAGGTGGTGGCCTTCGGCGAGTGGGCCGACGGCTACATCGACGAGGTCAACGCGTTCCGGAGCTCGTGGGGCTTCCCGGTGCTCCCGATCCCGCGTCTGAGCAGCGTTTTCCGGCTGCTCATCGGCGATTACCCGAAGGCCGACGAGAAGAAGTCGGCGGAGCTCGGCGAGGCGTGGGCGGAGGAGGCCGAGCGGGCGGTGGAGTTCCTCCGCGACGCGCAGCTGGCGCTGGAGGCCGTCACCGGCAGCTGGAACGGCGGTGTGGCCGCGCCGTCGCTGGGCATGGCCTTCACCGATCTCGCGCAGGCCGTCAACGACTACGCCACCACGGCCAGTTCGTACGCGAAGGGGGCGTACGACTTCAACACCACCGTGGTGATGGCCAAGAACGTCTTCCAGATCAGCCTGCTGATCCTCTGCTACGAGCTGATCCGCGCGGCGGTGGCAGTGGTGTTCACCATGGGCGGATCGCTGCTCACCGTGCCGCCCGCGATCGTCGCGGCTCGCAACGGCACGCGGGTCGCGGTGGTGCAGGCCTTGCAGCGCGTCAGCGGCATCTTCATCCAGCAGACCCTGCGGCGGCTGGGGCTGCGCAGCGGCACCGTGGCCACGCAGCTCGGCGCCCGGACGTTCGCCGGTGCGGCGGCGCGGGCTGCCCCGCAGCGGGTCGGCGGTCTCCTCACGAACACGGTGGCCCGCCAGCAGAGCCGGGAAGTGCTCCGCGAGGTGGTGGCGCGGGCGGCGGCCCGCGGTGCCACGCCAGCGCTGCGCAGGCAGGCGGTCAGGGAGGTCCTGAGCAACCCCGCGGTGCGGCAGGCGATCCGGCAGCAGCTGGCGGCGAAGCTGGCCGGGCGCTCGGTGCCGTTCGCATCGGCGGTGACGCGGGAGCACGCGGACTTGATCACCGCCGCCGTGCGGCGCACCGCCGAGCGGCGCGGCGCCCACGCGTTCACGACGGGAAACCTCCTGCGGCAGCGGGTGATCGGCTACGGCTTGCAGAGCGCGCTGAAGTTCGGCGTCGGCGCTGATGTGTACGCCCAGCTCAAGACCATGGCCGAGACCGACGGGCGGTACGAGTTCGACCTGCGCTCCACGGCGGCGGCCTTCGTCGGTGCCAGCCTCGGCGGTGCACCGCTCGGACTGGCGAGCAGGCTGCCGGCCTTCGTGGTGCTCGGCGCGGCCGGCGGTGTGGCCGGGTACGCGGGCGCCGCGGCGGTGATCCACGCCGAGGAGGTCTGGGACACGGTGACCGATCCCGGGAAGCTGCGGGACGCGGTCACCAACATCGACCAGCTCTGGAAGAACGACGGCATCCGGCAGCAGATCGCGGACGCGGCGCTGGGCGGCGCGGTCGGCGGCTCGTGGGAGCGGTTCATCGGCGAGCGCAGCTGGCACGAGGCCGGGCAGGGCCTGGCGGTGCGAGACGTGATCGCCACCGGGCAGGCGCCTGACCTGGGCGACTTCACCGGCAGCGGGGCGGCTCCGGCGATCGCGCAGCTCGGGCAGGAGCCGGTCGCCGGGGCGACGCCCGAAGCCGGTCCGGCAGAGAGCGCGGCGGGCGGTACCGCTACAGGTGGCACGGCGGCGGGCGCCGCTGCGCAGAGCGGTGCTGCGTCCGGCGGGCCCGGGCAAGGCGGGGCGTCGGGTTCCGGCGGTTCCAACACCGGGCACGGTGGCGGTGCGCGCACGGGCGGCGGTGCTGCGGGTTCGGGTGGCTCCGGCGGCGGTTCGGGCAACGGCCGCTCCGGCACGGCAGCGCCCGGCGACGACGGCGGCAACGAGCAGAACCCGGAGTCGGGGAAACCGAAAGCGGGCGCGCAGGAGCAGGGCGAGCAGGCCCGGACCAGCGAGCAGGAAACCGAGCAGGGCCGGGCTGCTCAGCAGGAAACCGAGCAGCGCCGGGTCAGCGAGCAGGAAACCCGGGCCGGAGAACAGGAAACCGAGCAAGGCCGGACGGGCGACCAGACCGAGCGCGGCCGAACCGGTGCGGAAGAAGCCGAGCAGGTTGGCAACCAAGAGGCCGAACGGTCCGGTCATCAAGAAGGCCAGCGGTCCGGTGATCGCGGAGCCGAGGAGACGGGCGGTCAGGAGCGGGCCGCGGCTGAATCCGGGCAGCCCGGCCGCGAGAGCACCGCGGAGAACCAGGAAGCGGGCCGCGCCGAATCCGAAGCGCGCTCTCCCGAAGCCGCCAACAACTCCGCAGGTCAGGCAGAGGGCGCGAACCAGCCCGGCGCACCAGAACCCACCGCTGGCAACGCCGATCCGTCGAGCACCGAGCCCGCAGAGGCCAACGGCGACGGCACTCCGGACGCCTCCGGGACGACCAGCTCCGAGGCCGGACGCACGGCCCCGGACGAGTCCGGCCGGTCCGACGGGCTGCGGGAACTCGGTTCGGTCGCGCAGTCCGAACCCCTCCGGTTGGAGCCGCCGTCGCCGCCGGAAGATCCCATCCGGATGCCGGATCTCGCCCGCGCCGGGGTGAGCGACCACCTCTTCGACCTGATCCAGCAGGGCCTCGGCTCGCTCGACGTGGACGCCGGGATCTTCACCGCCCAGGCCACCACCGGCGAAGTCGTCCAGGTCAGGCTGGGCCTGCACGACGACCTGCCCGCGGGCGAGTTCCGCGTGCTGCCCGGCGAGTTCGAGCTGACCCCGGCCGGTCACGTCCAGACCGCGCCCGCCGAGATCCGGATCTCCACCACCACGACGCAGTACCCGGCAACAGCGGGCGAGCTCGGCAGGCACCAGACCGCCCGGGCCCTGAACCACCTGCTCACCACCACTCCGGTGATCGCCTCCGGCGAGTTCACCGCGGCGCACGGCCGCACTCCGCTCCCCGCGGGGGAAACGGACGTGCGCGCGTTCGTCCAGCCACCGCCCCGCACCGTGCGGACCGCACCCGGCGCACCGGGCACCGCTCAGCAGTCGGAGCAGCTGCTGCACGAGGAGATCGCCCGGCGGCAGACCGAAACCACCATCACCATCGCCGATTCCGACCCGATCGCCATCGCGGGCACTCCCGGCCAGACGCTGCTGGTGCACTACGCCCAGGCAGGCACGGACGTGGCGGTCGACCTGACCGTCGATCCCACTCTCGCCCCCGGCGAGGTCCAGGCGCGCGCACCAGGCTGGCGCAACGACGACACCAGCACGCTCCGCCAGACCGGCCCCGGCGAAGTCCGCGTGTCCACCGCGGCAACGCCGGAGCAGATGCGGTCGATGGTCGAGGCGGGCCTGCGCGCGCTGCACCAGGACGTGCCGGTCCGCGATCACAACGCCCGCGACGACACGCCGTCGGACGTCGCGCTCGCGCACTCCGCAGTGGTCGACGAGGCGCTGCCAGGCATGGAAGAAGTCGCTCGATGGCTCGCCGACCAGGGCGTTCGCGAGCTCACCCAGGACGAGCTGAACCAGCGGCTGCTGGCCGTCTTCCCCGGCCTGTTCAACGCCAACGGTCAGCAGCTGGAGCTCCGCGGTGCCCTGTTCTCCGTCGGCCTGACCTTCGGCGGCGCCGAGCACGTGGCGACCGACGCGGTGCTGGGCAGACGGCAGACCGCGCTGGTGGGCCTGCCGGAGCAGAGCAGCTCCGGATCCCGGAGCACCACCACGTCGGTGAAGGGGAAGGCCCCGCTGGGAGACCTGGCCACCGGCGGGACCTTCAGCGCGACCCCGCAGACCACCTGGAGCAGCACCAACTCGCGGGGCACCGCGATGGCGCAGCAGGCCCACGTCTCGCCCACCGACCAGCTCCGCGGCGAGTTCCTCCGCTACGACCTGACCGGCGTCAAGCTCTGGATCCGGGCCGAGGCCGGGGCCGCCACCGAGGTCACCGCCGATCGCGCGGTGTCGATCTGGGTGAACGCCGCCCACCAGCGACCGGCCGGTGACACCGTCGTCTTCGAGGGCGCACGCCGCGACGAGGACGAACTCGTCCGCTCCAGCCGCCTGCTCGACCTCGACGACGCCGCGCAGGTGGTCGACGCCGTGCTGGCCCAGCTGCCCGCCCGGATTCGCGACAGCGACTTCGTCCGCGCGCAGGTGGTCGACCAGGTGCAGCGCCGCGCGGAAGCCGCCCTGCGCCCCGACGGCCTCCGGTTCGACGTCGTCGCCAAGCCCGGCGGAAGGGCGCACCAGGTGACGCTGCGGACGCGGGTGCAGTGGGACACCGCCGAACCGGCGCACGCGGCCGCGGCGGAGCTGGGCCACGGCCGGGTCGTGGCGGCGTACCACAGCGCGACCGGGTCGACCTCGCTGTCGCGGACGTCGCAGAGCGGCTCGTCGGTCGGTCCGAAGATCCTCGCCGCCTACGAGTACCTGCGCGGACGTGGCGTGTCGGTCGGCTCGGACACCGGCACCGGGCACTTCATGCTGCTCGACGACCACGACTTCCGGCCCAAGCACACCTACCGCGTGCAGGTGACCACCGAGATCGAGGTCGGGCGGCGAGCGGAGTCGGTCACCGGCCGCGGATTCGCGCAGCTGTCCGTGCAGGACGCGGCGAGCAACGGGCTGCCGGTCGGCCGCCGCGAGCTCCAGTACGCAGAGGACGGTGAGATCGCGACCACGACGGTGCAGGAGCTCGTCGTCGACGGGCGTGGCAACGCGGTCACCGCACCGCGCGAGGTGCCGCTGGTGGCCCGCAGCGGGTTCACCGCGCCCGACGTTCCGGGCCGTCCCGACCGCAGCCAGCTCCAGGACAGCGGTCCGACGCTGCTCGACCGCGTGGTCCGGATGACCGGCCTGCCCGCGGTGCGCGACTTCCTGCAATCCGCGCTCACCGCGGGCAAGTTCACCGGAGTGGAGGCCGTGCTGGCCCAGCTCACCGAGGAGGACGCGCAGGCCTGGATCGGCGAGGCGATGCAGGACGGCTTCCTGATCCGGGTCGAGCCGCGCAACGGCGATCCGCGCTGGGTGAAGGTCGAGGCGCGCTGGGCGCCCGAGCGCGCCGAGGAGATCGGCCGCATCGACCGGACGCAGCGGGTCAGCTCGCTGCTGACCAGCACCTCGCACAGCAGCAGCGTCGAGCTCACCCGCAGCCGCGGGCACGGCGTGACCGGCCTGCTGGGCAGCGGCCTCGGCGCGAACGCGAGCCCCAGCCGCAGCGCGTCGAGCGCGTTCAGCCAGTCGGAGAACGTCGGCACCCGGCTGGAATACCGCGGCGGCAACTCCGTGTGGCGGCT
Source organism: Saccharopolyspora antimicrobica (assembly GCF_003635025.1). Lineage (GTDB taxonomy): Bacteria > Actinomycetota > Actinomycetes > Mycobacteriales > Pseudonocardiaceae > Saccharopolyspora > Saccharopolyspora antimicrobica. The sequence goes on from NZ_RBXX01000002.1 coordinate 2,228,536, forward strand.
CCCGGTGGCGCTGGCGGTGAGCGTGGTGGACGCGACCGGTGCCCCGGTGCTCGACGCCGCAGGAGCCCCGGTGCGCGCGGAGATCGCCGACCAGGTCGTGGAGATCTCGGTGCCGACCGCCGTTGCGGTGGCCGGGCCGACGGTTCCGGTGGTGGACCCGGCCCAGTTCGCCGAGCTGGTCACCAGCATGCACTCCCTGCTGCACCTGGACGCGCGTGGCCTGGACGCCGCCGTGCGCAGCGCGATGCCGGTCACCGGGGCCTACGTGGACACCACCAACGCGAGCGCCCTCGCGCACATCGGCGAGTGGCTGTCGCACGGTGAGCTGGTCCGCCCGCACGCACCGGACGGCGACGTGCGCGGCCGCGCGGAGATCACCGCGCGGCCCACCGGCCTGCGGGTGCTGAACCGGCTGACGAAGGTCGCGGCCGGGCCGATGGCGCTGTCCCAGGCCGGGCACAGCTTCAGCGCGGATCGTTCGCGCAGCGGCACCGGCTCGTCCGACGACTCGAGCTCGGTGGCGGAGACCGACCTCGGTGTCGGCACCTCCCAGGACCGCACCACCGCGACGACCGCGAACCAGAAGCGCGCCGGTGGCAGCGACGAGAACGTCATCACGCCCTACCACGACGGGCTCACCTTCGAAGCCGATCTGGACATCGCGGTCCAGGCCGGGGAGGCCGCGGGCAAGCAGGCGCCGACCACCGGGACCGCGGTGGTGCCCGGCAGGTTCCAGTTCGTGCTCAGCGCACAGCAGGTCGTCGAGTTCTACGCCAACGGCAACGAGCTCGTCGTCGACGCCGTCCCGGCCGCGACGATCGACGAGATGCTGACGGCGTGGGCGGACGACGCGCTGCCGCTGGACCGCAGGATCGCCGCACGCGCCGTGCTGCACCGAGCCGCCGAAACCGGGGAGATCAACCGGCGGCTCGTGGACCGCGCGCTGCGCGAGTATCCGTCCGCGATGACGCGGATGCTGGGCCGCACCAACGAGGACGCCCTCGCCGAGCTGAAGCGATCGCTCAGCCGCACCGACGAAGAACTGGTGCTGAACTACCGCTTCCGGCCACCGGGCTACCAGCCGGGCAGCGGCCTCGGTCCCGGCGTGGTGAGCGGCTGGCAGACCGACGTGCCCCCGCTGCGGCAGGCGATGGACCTCCTGGCGCAGCTCGACGTCACCGACACCGCCGGGCTCGAAGAGCGGCTGCGCAGCGCGCTCGCACCCGGCGAAGCGCTCAACCACACGCAGGGCAAAGCGCTGGTCGACGGCGGCACCGACCTGTTCAGCGACCTGATCCGCCGCAACGGCCGCTGGATGCGGCTCACCGTGACCTACGAGGTGGCCCCGGACGGCCGGGCCACCGCCACCGGCACCGAACCGGGGGCGACCTCGTCGATGGGCCACCGGCACCGCGCCGGGGACAGCGCCACCAGCAGCACCACCAACACCGGGGGCAGATCCCAGAACCTCACCGCCGACCACGGTGTCGCCGAAGGCGATGTCGGTGGCACCGGGACCACCAACCGCGGCCTGAGCCGGACCAGCAGCGCGACCTCCTCGCACGCCGAGGTCAGCGAACCCGGTGTGGTCGACTCCAGCGGTCTAGTGCGGTTCGAGCGCCCGGCCCGGGGCCGGTTCACCGTGAAGCTCGAAACCGCGCCGCTCGGCCCGATCGGCGTCGTGCGCGCGCTGCTGCCCGGCCAACCGCAGGTCGCCAGCTCGGAGTCGACCGGAACGCTGGCCTTCAAGTACGCGATGCACCGCGCGCGTCCCGAGGCCCACGGCCCGCGCGAAGCGGCCGACCACGGCAGGCTGGCCAGGCTGCCTGACAAGGTGACCAGCCGCATCGTCGAGTGGAGCATGCACGACCTGCTCCCGTCCGCCGAAGCCGCCGTGCGCAAGGTGCTGCGCGCCGCCTGGCAGCGACCGCAGCAGCTGCCCGCGGCGAACAACCTGACCCACGCGATCCAGCGGGACTTCACCGCCCAGCGCGGCAAAGCGCTGTGGCACGGCCTCTCCTCCGGCCTGCCGACGCTGGTCGGCACGTACCCGGCGTCACCGCTGCACAACGTCGCCGTAGACGTGCGGCTGCAGAACTTCGAGATGCAGGTCGTGCGGCGCTACGAACGAGGCGAGCACGGGACCTACGGGCTGGACCGGGCGCAGCGCACCACCTCGCAGAGCCGCGGGCGGAGCAGGACCGACTCGGCCGGTGTGGTGGGCGACCTGCCCGGCGACGTGATCGACGGCGAAGTCCCGCTCACCCCGGGCGTGAAGCGGGGCACCACGACCAGCGGCTCGGCGGCGGAGCAGAGCGGCGCGTGGGCGCAGTCGGAAGCCGAGGACGTCAACCCGCACGCGCTCGTGCGGCTGCGGGCCCGCTTCACCGTCACCGCGACCCTGAACGAGCGGACCGATCCCGCCCTGCCCGTCGTCCAGCGGCACGCAGGCATCGACGCCGATCCGGTCGACCTGTACGTGGAAGTCCCCGCCGAACAGCTCGACGCGCTGCAGAACGCGCTCAGGAACGAGAAGGCGTGGCAACTCACCCAGGACGCACAGCTGCCGGAAGGAAAGCTCAAGGGCGTGCTCCGCGCGCTGACGCGGCGCAACCAGGCGGCCGAGGAACAGGCTGTCGACCTGAACGCCGCGATGCGGGCAGCGGAACAACGCCCGGACCACGATCCGCAGAACCCGCACCGCTCCCTCGCCGCGCACGTGCGCGAAGAGCACGCCGAGCTGACCTCACCCGGCGCGAAGCTCCGCCTGACCGACGACGCCACGGCGGCGCAGCTGGCGCACGACCAGCGGACGGTCGAGCGGATGCACGGGTTCCTCGACGAAATCTCCCAGGCCGCGCCGACGGTCGACGTCCAGCCGCTGCGCGACGTGGTCGCCGGACTGGAGCGCGCAGCAGCCGCGGTTCCGCCCGCGAGAGCAGCGGTGCAGCAAGATCCCGAGGCGCGGAGCCACTTCGAGAACGCGGTGCAGAACTGGCGCAACGCGCGTCAGGACCTGCGCGCGATGCTCGTCCAGCACGAGGCGACCGGCGCGGAGCGGACCTGGATGGCGCGGTTCGATCCCGGCACGCCCGCCCGCGCCGGGCAGCTGGCGACGATCCTGGAGACCGCCGCCGAACTCACCGGCCGCCCGTGGACGCTCCCGGCAGAGCTCGACCTGACGCCGCTGGACCCGGTGGAACTCGCGCGCGGCCTGGCCGCCGAACTGTCCTTCGCCGAGACCGCCGCCGTCGAGATCGAGCTCTCGGTGGTCGGCACCGACGGCACCACCACCGGGTTCCGCATCACCGGCGACGGCGGGGTGCACTCGATCAGCGAGCCACCGCCACCACCGGGGCCGCCTCCCGCCCCGCGCTGGCCGACCGCGCCGCCGCGCCCCTCGGTCCCGCCGCAGCCCGAGGAACCGGAGGAAGAACCGGACGAGGCCGAGCAACGGCTGGCCGAGCTGGGCATCGCGCGCCACCCGGACGACGGCTCGGCGTGGACCGTCCGGCTGCCGGACGGCAGGCGGGCAGTCCTGCGCGTGGTGGGCGGGCAGCTGCTGGCCGCGCCATCGCTCGATGCCACCACGGCGGTTCCGCTCAGCCGCGTGCCCAACGGACGCCGCGAGCTCGACGTGCTGGTGGGCATGGCACTGCGGAAGGCAGACGATGCCTGAGCAGCGACTACTCGTGGACGGCGTCCAGCAGGTCGTCGAGGGTGAGGGTGCGGAGCTCGTCGCGCGTCGGGCGGCGGCCGAGGCCGCGCAGGCGCGTCGACTGGGACTTGCGCATGCGCTCCAGCAGCTTGCGCGCCTCGCGGGCGTTGCCGAAGTTCTCGTCGCGGGGAACCAGCGTGAACCACTCCAGCAGCGCCAGGTCCAGCTCCTCGCCGAGCAGGTAGTCGTCGCCGCGCGCGAGGTGGCCGCTGATCGAGACCAGCTGCTCCGGCGTGTAGTTCTCGAACTCCAGCGTCTTGGCGAACCGGGAGGCCAGACCCGGGTTGGCGTCGAGGAACTCGCGCATCTCCGCGGTGTAGCCGGCGACGATCACGGCGACCTCGTCGCGGTGGTCCTCCATCAGCTTGACCAGCGTGTCGATCGCCTCCTGCCCGAAGTCCGCGCCACCGCCGCTGGAGCGGGACAGGGTGTAGGCCTCGTCGATGAACAGCACGCCGCCGCGCGCCTCGTCGAACGCGCTCGCCGCCTTCTCCGCGGTGTGCCCGATGTACTGGCCGACCAGATCGCGCCGGGACACCTCCTTGAACCGCCCGTGCGGCAGGATTCCCAGCGCCTTCAGCAGATCCCCGTAGACCCGGGCCACGGTGGTCTTGCCGGTGCCGGGTGCGCCGGTGAACACCAGGTGGTTGCTGACCGCGTTGACCGACAGGCCTTCACCGCGCCGCCACTCGTTGACCTGGATCTCGTCGATCAGCGCCCGCACCTCGGCCTTCACCCCGGTGAGGCCGATCATGCCGTCGAGCTCGCCGAGCAGCTGGTCCACCTGCTCCTGGTCCTGCCTGCTGCCGCTGGACGCCGACGCACCCACCGGCGGCTTCCCGGCTCCCTGGGCGTCGTCGCGCACCTCGGTGCGCGCGCCTTCGTCGATCAGCACACCGGGAGCGGCGGTGTTCTCCACCCGGCAGTTCTCGACCACGCCGCCGCACCCGCGCCCGACCGAGATGCCCACGCCCTGCGTGTCGTGCACCCAGCACTCGACGATGTTCGGGGACGTCTGGTCGGCCACCGCGATCCCGGCATCGCCGGTCTGCGAGATGTCGCAGCGCTCCAGCCCGGAACCACCCGCCTGGTACATGTAGACACCGCGGAAACCGGCACCCTGCACGGTGCAGTGCCGCAGCACGGCCCGCGCACCGAGCCGCACGATCACGGCATCGTCCACGATGTCCCGGATCTCGCAGCTCTCCACCACGCCGTCGGCGTTCTCGATGATGAGCCCGCACTGCGAGTCGTTGATCCGGCCGCCCCGCACCGCGACGTCCGCGCCACCACCGATGCTGATCGCCGCGGCGCGGGAAGCGGTGGCGGCGCAGTCGGCGATCTTCGCGCTGCCACCGGAGATCCGGATCGCGGGCTGCTCGTCGCCGACCACCGCGAGCCCGCTGAGCTCCACGGTGCCGTCCACCACCGACACGGTGGGCTGATCGCGCAACGGCGAGGTGATGGTGACCGTGCCGGGTTCGCGGGCGGCGATCGTCACGCGCACGCCCCGGATCTCCAGCTGCTCCTCGTACTCGCCGGGTGCGACGGAGATGACCGCGCCGTCGGCGGCTGCCTCCAGCGCGTCCCGGATGGTCGGCAGCGCACCGCGCTGGTCTGGGGAAACGGTGAGCGTGCGTGCCATGGCTCCGAGCAAATCTCGCGGGAACTGTTGCCGTACGAGGACAAGCTACCCCAGGGCCCGCCCCGGGAAGTAGATCCGATGACCAGGAAGGCGGTTTCGGTTGGAAGCGCAGTGGAATCCCGCCAACGCGGTGGAGAAGGAACTGGTCGCGGCCCTGGAAGCGGGCGAGAGCAAGCGGTTCGCGGAAGTGGTGCTCTCCGCGCCGCTCTACCTCCCGATCCTGCCCGCGCAGGGCACCGAGCAGCGGCGCGAGCTGAACGAATACCTGCCGCTGGGGCGAATGCACGTCCTCGCCTTCACCGCGCGCGAAGGACTCGCCCGGGTGCTCGAACCGTTCTCCATGGGGCACCGGGAGATCAGCGCGGCGGCGCTCATGCAGCACTGGCCGCACCCCGACTACGTGCTGGCGCTGAACTTCGACCTACCGATCGGCGTGATCATGGCACCGGACTCGCTGACCCGGATGGCCGCGGGCGAGGAGTTCCTGCTGCCCGCCGAGGACGCCGAAGCCGTGCTGCAGGCGCAGATCCGGCACCGCTGCCTGGCCGACCTCGGCGGCGACCCGGGCGGCGCCGGACCGGCGAACGAGCTGGAAGCGGCCCTGGCCGAGGCCATCGCCCGGCAGGACTTCGAGGCCTACCTGGCCGCGCTGATCGACGCCGACGTGCTGCTGCCGCTCACCGCCCCGATCAGCGAGGACGGCGAGTTCCCGTGGCTGCTCACCGGCCCCGCGCTGCCCGCCTTCACCTCGGAGGAGCTGCTGCGCCGCACCGCGCCGGGCATCGAGCACTTCACCCGGCTGCCGTTCCTCGTCCTCGCCGCGAACTGGCCCGCCGAACGACCGGCCCTGTGCCTGAACCCCGGCAGCAGCACCGAGCTGATCAGCGGCGCCGAGGTCCTCGACGAGATCCTCGCGGGCGCGGCCGACGCGCTCGCCGAGGTCACCGAAACCGGCTGAACCCGGCCGGACAGGAACCGAAAGCGGCACCGGACCGTCGAAACCGACGTGGGGATCGGGAATTCGCGTCATCCGGGCGAGGACAGCCTGTTCGCCGTGTATTGGACACATAAGAACGGGCTCCCGCAGTCCAGGCGGCGTCTGAGGTTCCGCTACCCGCGCCGCCACGCAAGGTGATTCCGGAAAAAGCTCTGGCTCGAACGATCTTCGAATGGGGTGGTCTGGTGGGCACGACCGGGAGCACGCTGGGGCGGTTGGTCCGGGGATTCCGGAAACGGGCCGGATTGACGCAGCTCCAGGCCGCTGAGCAGGCCGGGTTGAGCGCCGCAGGACTGCGCGATGTGGAGCAGGGCCGGGTGGTCCGACCGCGGGTGTCGACCTTGCGGCAGTTGGGTGAGGTCCTCGCGCTGTCGCGGATCGAGCTCGAATCGCTGATCCGCGAAGCCGGCGGGGAGAACAGCAGCGGCCTGAGGGTCGAGGTCCTCGGGCCGCTGCGGGTCTCGACGGGCGGCGAAGCGGTGGATCCCGGCTCGGAGACCCAGCGCGTGCTGCTCGGGCTGCTCGCGCTCTCGCCCAACGAGCCGGTGGCGCGGGACGCGCTGGTGGAGGCGGTGTGGGGCGAGCGCTCCACGGCGGGTTCGGCGGACCTGCTGCAGTCCCGGGTGTCCCGGCTGCGGCGCCGGTTGCAGCCCGACCCGGCGGAGGAACCGGTGCTGATCGCCGATCGCGGCGGGTACCAGCTCACGCTCTCCGAGGGCCAGCACGACCTGCTGGTGTTCCGCCGCCTGGTCACCGGAGCACGCCAGGCGTCCAAGGCCACCGAGGCGTGCGCCCTGTTCGCCGACGCCGTGGCGCTGTGGCGCGGGGAGCCGCTGGAAGGCCTGGCCAGCCTGCAAGAACACCCGCTGATCACCGCCCTGACCCGCGACTACCGCGCTGTGCTGGTGGAATACGCCGCCGTCGCGGCGGAACTGGGCCGCCACCAGGAGGTCCTGCCGCACCTGCAACGCGTCGCCGACGCCGATCCGCTGCACGAGGCGGTGCACGCCGCGCTGATGATCGCCCTGGCGGGCAGCGGGCAGCAGGCGGCCGCGCTCACCACCTTCGACGCCCTGCGCCGCAGGCTCGCCGACGAGCTGGGCGCCGATCCCGGACCCGAGCTGACCGCCGCGCACCAGCGGGTGCTGCGGCAGGAGGTGCTGCGCCCGGAGTTCACGCCGGTCAGCGCGCACCGGCAGCTGCCGCCGGACATCGGCGAGTTCACCGGCCGGGAGACCGAGCTCGCCGCGCTGCGCGCGAACCTGCCGAACGTCGGCGGCTCGGCGGTGAAGGTGGTGCTGATCGAGGGCATGGGCGGCGTCGGCAAGACGCGGCTCGCGGTGCACGCCGCGCACCGGCTGCTGGCCGACGGCCGGTTCAGCGACTGCCAGCTCTACGTGGACCTGCGCGGCCACTCCGACCAGCCGCCCGCCGACCCGGCCTCGGTGCTGGCCTCGTTCCTGCGCCTGCTCGGCGTGCCCGACGACCACATCCCGTCCCGCGCCGACGAGCGGATGATGCTGTTCCGCGACCGCCTCTTCGACAAGAAAGCGCTGGTCCTGCTGGACAACGCCGCCGACGAGGACCAGGTCACGCCGCTGCTGCCCTCCGGCGCGGAGAACATGGTGCTGATCACCAGCCGCGGCACGCTGGCGCTGGACGGCGCGCACACCCTGCCGCTGGACGTGTTCACCCCGGCCGAGGCCGGCGACATGCTGACCAAGGCGGTCGGTCGCGACCGGGTCGAGGTGGACCCGGCGGCGGCGCGGAGCCTGGTGGAGCTGTGCGGCCGATTACCGCTCGCGGTGGCGCTGGCCGCCCGCCGGCTGCAAGCGCGTCCGAAGTGGACGGTCCGGGACCTGGCGGGCCGACTGGCCGAGTGCGACGACCGGCTGCACGAGCTGGTCGCCGGAAACCGCCGCCTCCGCAGCGTTTTCGACCTCTCCTACCAGGCGCTGGACGCGGACGAGCGGCGGATCTTCCGACTCCTGGGCCTGCACCCGGGCGACGAGTTCACCGCCGACTCGGTGGCCGCGCTGGCCGGCACGACGGCCGGTGAGGCCCGCTTCCTGCTCGACCGACTGGTCGACGAGCACCTGGCCACCGTGGTCACCAAGGACCGCTACCGGCTGCACGACCTGCTCGCCGAGTACGGCCGCGGGCTCGTCCGCGAAGAGGACCCCGCGGCGCAGCGCTCCGCCGCGATCACCCGCGTGCTGGACTTCTACCTGCACAGCACGGCCGCCGCCACCCGCCTCCTGCAACCGCACCAGCCCGCGTTGCCGCTGGTCGGCAGCGAACCCGAGCACCGCCCCGCGCTGGAAACACCGGTCTCGGCCCGCCAGTGGCTCGACGCCGAGCGCGCCTGCCTGATCGCGGCGGTGCGGCTCGCCGCCGCGCACGGCTGGCCGACGCACGCCTGGCAGCTCACCCGATCGCTCCGCGAGTACCTGCACCTCTACGGCTACGGGCACGACCACGACTGGGTGCGCACGCACGAGGCAGCACTGGCCGCCGCGATCGCCGCCCACGACGCCACCGGCGAGGCGCTGACCAGGGCCGACCTGGCCGCCACCTACCTCGATCTGGGACGCGGTGCGGAAGCCCGCGAACACCTGTACCGAGCGCTGGAGTTCCACCGCAGCGCCGGAGACCGCGAGAGGGAGACGAGCACGCTGGAATCGCTGGGCATCGCGTGCTTCCGGCTGGGCGAGTTCGACGAAGCGCTGCAGCACTTCCGGGACGGCACCGCGCTGTGCACCGGCCACGACCCGTTCCGCCAAGGCGTGCTGCACAGCAACCTGGGAAACACCTTGGCGGCGAAGGGATTCCTGCCCGAAGCCCTGACCAGCCTGCGCACCGGCCTCGAACTGTCCCGGCAGGCGGGCAACATCGACGGCCAGTCCATCGCGCTGGCCGACATCGGCGACGCGCACCGCCGCCTGGGCGACCACGAAGCGGCGCTGGACTTCCTGGACCAGGCGCTGAAGCTGGCGATGGGTCACGGCCTGACGCCGAAGATCGCCTACGTCCGCCACCGCATCGGCAAGGTCTACCGGGAGCTGGGCCGCTACCCGGAAGCCACCGCGAACCTGCAGACCGCGCGCCGCGTGGTGGCGAAGGTGGGCGGCCCGGCGGCGGAGAGCGAGGTGCTCATCGACCTGGGCGCGGCGCACCGCGAGGTCGGCGACCTCACCACGGCGAACGTGCTGCTGCACAAGGCCCTGAGCCTGGCCACCAGCCGCGGCGAACGCCACCAGCGGACCCTGGCCCTGAAGGAGCTGGCGGAACTGGCCGAGGCATCCTGAGAACACCGTCGGCGAAGCCATCCGCGCCTGTGCAAACGGCGCCCGCCGCTTCGAGCACGCACGCAGGTCGACCACCCGCGGGTTCTGAGCGGCTTCCTAGCAAGGACGGCCCCTCCGCCGCGCAGAAGCATCCTGAGAACACCGTCGACGAAGCCGTCCACGCCTGCGCAAACGGCGCCCGCCGCTTCGAGCACGCACGCAGGTCGACCACCCGCGGATTCTGAGCAGCTTCCTGGCAAGGACGGCCCCTCCGCCGCGCAGAAGCATCCTGAGAACACCGTCGACGAAGCCGTCCACGCCTGCGCAAACGGCGCCCGCCGCTTCGAATACGCACGCAGGTCGACCACCCGCGGGTTCTGAGCGGCTTCCTGGCGAGGACGGCCCCTCCGCCGTGCAGAAGCATCCTGAGAACACCGTCGGCGAAGCCGTCCGCGCCTGAGCAAACGGCGCCCGCCGCTTCGAATACGCACGCAGGTCGACCACCCGCGGGCTCTGAGCAGCTTCCTGGCAAGGACGGCCCCTCCGCCGCGCAGAAGCATCCTGAGAACACCGTCGGCGAAGCCGTCCACGCCTGCGCAAACGGCGCCCGCCGCTTCGAATACGCACGCAGGTCACCACCCGCGGGCTCTGAGCAGCTTCCTGGCAAGGACGGCCCCTCCGCCGCGCAGAAGCATCCTGAGAACACCGTCGGCGAAGCCGTCCACGCCTGCGCAAACGGCGCCCGCCGCTTCGAATACGCACGCAGGTCGACCACCCGCGGGCTCTTGGCGAGGACGGCCCCTCCGCCGTGCATCGGACAGGGGCACCCGCGGTCCGGGGAAGCACTCCGGTTCTGCCAAGCGACCACCCACGCAGACAGCCACCAACAGGCGGTGATTCAGGTCAGCGACAGGTCCGAGCGGAGGTGCACGTCGGCGATCTCGCCGGGCGGCAGGGCGTCGAGGAGCTCGGAAACCCGGCCGTGACCGGGCAGCACGGCGTCCGGGTCGATCGCCAGCCAGGGGATCAGCACCGTCGCGCGGCTCGGCGTTCCCGGGTGCGGGAGCAGGAGTTCCGGGTCCTCGCTGCGGACGTCGTCCACGCTGACCACGTCGACGTCCAGCGTGCGCGGCCCCCAGCGCTGCTCGCGAACGCGCTCCGCCTGCTGCTCCAGCTGCTGGCCGCGCCGCAGCCAGCCCCACTCGTCCAGCTCCGGGGACTCCACGACGAGCACCGCGTTGAGGAAGTCCGGCTGGTCGGTGACGCCCCACGGCGCGGTCTCGTACACCGGCGAGGCCGCCACCAGCACGTCGGCGAACCCCTCGACGGCGATCCGCAAGTAGCTGAGCCGGTCCCCGAGGTTCGAACCCAGCGAAAGCACTGCCCTGCTCATCAGCGTCCTCCTCGTGCGGTCCTCGCCGGGAACGTCATCGGCACGTCGGTCCCCGACACACCGACACCTACGGCGATTTCAATTGAAATCTGAGGTCCAATTTCAATTGAAATCGGAGGTCTGATTTCCATTGAAATCGCGCGACACCGACGCACCACCGGCGCGTCGGACCCCGACACGTCGCGGGTCACGCAACTTCCATTGAAATCGAAGACCTGATTTCCATTGAAATCGCCTCACGCCGGGACGACCTGGCCGCGGCCACCGCGGCGGGAGCGGCGGATGGTCACCGCCACGTCGGCGAAGGTCAGCGGGATCGGCGCACTCGGCTTGTGGATGGTGACCTCGGTGGCGTACACCCGCTCGTCGGTCATCACGTCATCGGCGATCTCGCCGGCCACCGCCTCGATCAGGTCCTTCGGCGGCCCGGCCACGATCGCCGCCGCGCGCTCGGCCAGCTCCCCGTAGTGCACCGTCTTGGCCAGGTCGTCGCTGGAGGCGGCCTCGCCGAGGTCGATCCACACCGTGATGTCGACGAAGAAGTCCTGCCCGTCGCGCTTCTCGTGGTCGAAGACGCCGTGGTTACCGCGAACCTTCAGGCCGGTCAGCGTGATCCGGTCAGCCACCGAACTCCCCTCCGCTGCGCCACGCGGCGGTCACCGCGACGGCGTCCAACGATTGCCGAACGTCGTGCACCCGCACGCCCCACGCACCTCGGTCGGCGGCCAGCGCCGAGACCACCGCGGTCGCCGTCTCGCGCCCGCCGGGCGGTCGCGGGGTGCCGTCGGCGTCGGCCAGCAGCCTGCCCAGGAAGCGCTTGCGCGAAGCCCCGACCAGCACCGGGAAACCCAGCTCGACGAAGGCGTCCAGCCGCTGCAGGAGCTGCCAGTCGTGCCGCCCGGTCTTCGCGAAGCCCAGGCCCGGGTCCAGCACGACGGCCTCCGCCGCCACCCCGGCCCGCAGCGCGGTGTCGACCTGCCGCAGCAGCTCGTCGCGCACCTCGGCGACCACGTCGGAGTAGTCGGCGAGGCTGTTCATGTCCTTGCTGTGACCGCGCCAGTGCATCAGCACCCACGGCAGCCCGGTGTCGGCAGCCACGCGCGCCATGTCCGGATCGGCCAGCCCGCCGGAGACGTCGTTGATCACCGCCGCCCCGGCTTCCGCGGTGGCCGCGGCCACCGCCGCGCGGGTTGTGTCGACGCTGACCGGCACGCCCGCCGCGACCAGCTCGCGGACCACCGGCAGCACCCGGGCGATCTCGGTATCGGCGTCGACTCGCTCCGAGCCGGGCCGCGTCGACTCGCCGCCGACGTCGATGATGTCGGCGCCCAGCCGGTGCATCTCCACGCCGTGCGCGACGGCCGCGTCCCGGTCCAGGTAGCGCCCGCCGTCGGAGAACGAATCCGGCGTCACGTTCAGCACGCCCATCACCGCGCACCGCGCCGGCTGCGGCAACCGCGGATGCATCAGCGACCCCTGATCAGCGACAACGCCTCGGAGCGCGAGGACGCCGAGCTGCGGAACTGGCCGCGCACCGCCGACGTCGTGGTGGTGGAACCGGCCTTGCGCACGCCGCGCATGCCCATGCACAGGTGCTCGGCGTCGATCACCACGATCACGCCGCGCGGCTCCAGCCTGCGCACCAGCGCATCGGCGATCTGCGAGGTCAGCCGCTCCTGCACCTGCGGCCGCTTGGCGTAGAGGTCGACCAGCCGGGCCAGCTTCGACAGCCCGGTCACCCGCCCCTTCTCGTTCGGGATGTACCCCACGTGCGCATACCCGTGGAAGGGCAGCAGGTGGTGTTCGCACTGGGAGTACACCGGGATGTCGCGGACCAGGACGAGTTCCTCGTGGGCCTCGTCGAAGGTCTTGTCCAGGACCTCGTCCGGGTTGGTGTAGAGCCCGGCGAAGAGCTCCTGGTAGGCGCGGGCCACGCGGGCGGGCGTGTCGCGCAGGCCCTCCCGCTCCGGGTCCTCACCGGCGGCGAGCAGGAGCTCGCGCACCGCGGCCTCGGCGCGCGCGTGATCGAACTGGGGCGCATGAAAAGAGCCGTCGGGACGGGAGTCGTCTCCCGTCCCGATCGGCTCGTCGACCGAACTGGTCAATTCTTCGTTCCTCCACTGCCCGGATCGCCGTGCGGCGAACCGGTGTCAGCGGCTCTGGTTGCCGCTGCCGTTCTCCTGAGCCGGGTCCGAGCCCTCCTGGCGCGGAGCCTGCTCGGCCTGCTGCTCGCCGGACTCCGGCGTCGCCGGGTGCTCGGCCTGCTGCGGCCCGCGCTCCCAGGACGGCGTCCAGTTGTACTGCTGCTGGCCACCGGAGTAGTTGGACGAGCCCGACGGCGTGGTCGCCGGGGTCCACCCGGGCGGCGCGCCGTAGTTCGGCGGCACCGCCTGCGGCGGCTGGCCGTACTGGCCGGGCTGCGGCTGCTGGATCTGCACGGTGCCCTGGTTGGCACCGGCACCGGCAGGCGTCGGCTCCTGCTGACCGTGGGTCGGCTGGGCGCCGTTCTGGTTCACCGGTGCGGCGGGAGCCGGGGTCGGCTCCTCCTTGACCGGCGGCCACGGCTCGCCGCGCTCCTTGGCCAGCTCGCCGGGGGTCTTGATCGGCGGCTTGTCCGACGGCGTGCGACCACCGAAGTCGTTGAACGCGGTGATCCTGGGCCGCTTCTCCACGCGGGCGAAGATCCGCTCCAGGTCCTTGCGGTTCAGCGTCTCCTTCTCGATGAGCTCCAGCACCAGGTCGTCGAGCACGTCGCGGTAGGTGCTGAGCACCTCCCACGCCTCGGTGTGCGCGGCCTCGATGAGGCGCCGCACCTCCTCGTCGATCTCGTGCGCGACCTCGAGCGAGTAGTTCGGCTGCTGGCCGGCGGTGCGGCCCAGGAACGGGTCGCCCTCCTCCTTGCCGTACTTCACCGCGCCCAGGCGGGCGGTCATGCCGTACTCGGTGACCATCGCGCGGGCGATCTTGGTGGCCTGCTCGATGTCGCTGGAGGCACCGGTGGTCGGCTCGTGGAAGATCAGCTCCTCCGCGGAGCGGCCGCCCAGCGCGAACACCAGCCGGGCGATCATCTCCGAGCGGGTCATCATGTCCTTGTCGTCCTCGGGGACGACGAGGGCGTGCCCGCCGGTGCGACCGCGCGGCAGGATCGTCAGCTTGTAGACCGGCTCCAGGTCGGGCATCGCCCACGCGGCGAGCGCGTGCCCGCCTTCGTGGTAGGCGGTGATCTTCTTGTCCCGCTCGGAGACGATCTTGCTCTTCCGGCGCGGGCCGCCGACCACCCGGTCGACCGCTTCCTCCATGGCCGCGGCGGTGATCAGCTGGCCGTTCTCGCGCGCGGTGAGCAGCGCGGCCTCGTTGACCACGTTCTCCAGGTCGGCGCCGGAGAAGCCGACGGTGCGCTTGGCCAGGCTCTCCATGTCGACGTCCTGGGCCAGCGGCTTGCCCTTGGAGTGCACGCCCAGGATCGCGCGGCGGCCGCGCAGGTCCGGCGCGGACACCGGGATCTGCCGGTCGAAGCGGCCCGGGCGCAGCAGCGCCGGGTCCAGGATGTCCGGGCGGTTGGTGGCGGCGATCAGGATGATGCCGCCGCGCGAGTCGAAGCCGTCCATCTCGACCAGCAGCTGGTTGAGGGTCTGCTCCCGCTCGTCGTGCCCGCCGCCGAGGCCGGCGCCGCGCTGGCGGCCGACCGCGTCGATCTCGTCGACGAAGATGATGCAGGGCGCGTTCTGCTTGGCCTGCTCGAACAGGTCGCGGACCCGGGAGGCGCCGACACCGACGAACATCTCGACGAAGTCGGAACCGGAGATGGAGTAGAACGGCACTCCGGCCTCACCGGCGACCGCGCGCGCGAGCAGCGTCTTACCGGTGCCGGGCGGGCCGTAGAGCAGCACGCCCTTCGGGATCTTCGCGCCCAGCGCCTGGTAGCGGCCGGGGTTCTGCAGGAAGTCCTTGATCTCGTGCAGCTCCTCGACGGCCTCATCGGCGCCGGCGACGTCGGTGAACAGCGTCTTGGGCATGTCCTTGGTGAGCTGCTTGGCCTTGGACTTGCCGAAGTTCAGGACGCGGTTCCCGCCGCCCTGGACGTTGTTCATCATCCACATCAGCAGCAGCACGAGCAGGCCGATGGGCACCAGGTAGAACAGCATCTGCACCCAGAACGAGTCCTGGGAGACCTTGGTGTTCCACACCGGCACGTGCGCATTGCGGATCTCGTCGACCACCTTGTCGGTGGCCCCCGCGGGGTACTGCGCGATCAGCTGGTTGCTGCCATCGAAGTTCTGGCCGTCATTAAGGGTCAGCCGGACCCGCTGCTCCTTGTCCTCGATGGTCGCTTCCTTGACCTTGCCCTGAGCGATCTGCTCGAGCGCCTGCGACGTGGAGACTTCGCGGTAGGCGCGCGTCTCGTCGAAGAGCACGTTGAAGGACAAGATCAACAGAAAAGCGATGAGGATCCACAGCAGCGGATTGCGGAGCAGGCGCTTTCGGTCCATTCACTTGCGGCCGACGGGCGGCCTCGACCCTCCCTGACTGTCACTTCGGGCGACGGCTGCTCGGCAGACACACTTCATCGTCGCCGTCAACCCCTTCAGACCAGCGTACCGGCCGATGTGCGGGCCCGACCACGCCGAACCCGACACAGGTTGAACAGCGTATCCGGTCGACCCGCCCGCGCGGGGCAGGAGGGTCGAACCGGGCACGCCCGAAAGCCCGTCGGCGAATGCTGTCCGTGCTTGCGCAAGCGGCGGCGGCCGCTTCGAGTGGCTACGCAAAGCGACCACCCGCGCAAAACGACCGCCGACAGGCTCTGAGAATCCTCAGATGCCGGAGGTGTAGACCTTCGGGTCCAGCGTGCCGATGTAAGGGAGGTCACGGTAGCGCTCGGCGTAGTCCAGGCCGTAGCCGACCACGAACTCGTTCGGGATGTCGAAGCCGACGTAGCGCACCGGCACGTCGACCTGCACCGCGTCCGGCTTGCGCAGCAGCGTGCAGACCTCCAGCGAGGCGGGGTTGCGCGAGCTGAGGTTCTTCAGCAGCCAGGACAGCGTCAGCCCGGAGTCGATGATGTCCTCGACGATCAGCACGTGCCTGCCCGCGATGTCGCGGTCCAGGTCCTTCAGGATCCGCACCACCCCGGACGAGGAGGTCGACGAGCCGTACGAGCTGACCGCCATGAACTCCAGCTGGGCGGGCTGCGGCAGCGCCCGCGCGAAGTCGGTCATGAACATCACCGCGCCCTTGAGCACGCCCACCAGCAGCAGATCCCCGCCGGCCTGCTGGTAGTCCTCGTCGACCTGCTTGGCCAACTCGGTGACCTTGTCCTTGATCTGCTGCTCGCTGATGAGCACAGAAGCAATGTCGCCGTCGTACACGGCCCGGCTTCCCCTCGTCGTCGGATCTCCGGTGCTGCCCGCCCCGGTGTCGAACAAGCGCGTCGCCCGTCAGCCATTCGGCGGCTTGCGACCCGCCCCTCCGACTTGAAGCGTGCCATGCGCGCGGGAAAGCACAAAGTCACCCGGCAACCTCGGTCCGCCCTGCCCGCGCCAGTCCGACACCAGCGCGTCGGCGGCCCGCAGGTGCGCATCGGTCACCTCCGGCACGCCCCGGTCGAGCAGCCACGCCCTCACCACCCGACGCCGCAGCGCGGCCGGAATCTCCTTCAGCGCCAAGGCATCCAGCCCATCACCTGCGGCGACCCGGCGGCGCTCTGCGGCGGCCAGCGCGTCCAGCGCGTCGGCGTCCTCCCGCAGCTGCTGCGCGGTCCGGGCCAACGCTTCGTGAACGCCACCTTGCAAAACGTCTTCCATCAGTGGAAGAACTTCTGTGCGCAACCGCACACGGGTGAACCGGGCATCGGCGTTGTGCGGATCGCGCCAGGGTTCGAGCCCGAGCTCCCGGCAGGCCGCCTCGGTGGTCTCCCGCCGCACGCCCAGGAACGGCCGCGCCCACGGCGGATCCACCGGCCGCATCCCCGAGATCGACCGCGCCCCCGAACCGCGCCCCAATCCGAGCAGCACGGTTTCGGCCTGGTCGTCGAGGGTGTGCCCGAGCAGGACGAGCGAACCGGGCGGCCGCTTCTCGCGCAGCACCCGGTACCGCGCGCGGCGCGCTGCGGCCTCGGGACCGCCAGGGCCGTCGACCTGCACCGTCACCACCTCGGCGACGGCACCGAGCCCGGTGAGCTGCTGAGCGGCGCGAGCGGCGACGTCGGCGGAGCCGACCTGGAGCCCGTGGTCCACCACGACAGCGCGGAGCGCGACGCCCGCGTGCCGGGCAGCGTGCGAAGCGGCAGCGGCGAGCGCCAGCGAGTCAGCGCCGCCGGAGCACGCGACGACCAGCGGAGCGCCCCGGAAGGGCGCGGCTTCGGCGGAGCCGAGCAGGCGCCGGACGGCGCCGCGGACGGCGCTGACGGCGGGAGGCGGCGGCACGCCGTCATTCTCCCGCCCACCGGGAGGAACGATGAGCAGCACCCGCGCCCTTCACCGGTCTCAGCCGTGGATGCGGCGGATCCAGGTGTCGGGGGCGGAGATCTCGGAGCGGGTGGGCAGGTGCTCCGGTGAGGTCCAGACGGCGTTGAAGCCGGTCATGCCAACCTTGTCGACGACGTGGCGGGTGAAGGCCGCGCCCTGGGCGTACTGGCGGATCTTCGCGTCCACGCCGAGGAGGCTGCGCAGGATGCGGTCCAGCAGGCCGCCGCCCTTGCGGCGTTCGGTGAAGCGGCTGCGGATCGTCGCCACGCTCGGCACCACTCGCGGACCCACCGCGTCCATCACGTGGTCCGCGTGGCCCTCCAGGAGCGTGGAGATCGCGATGATGCGGTCCAGCGCCAGGCGCTGCTGGGGCGTTTGCAGCAGTTCGATCACGCCGAGCATGCCGGGGCTGGAGTCGCCGGAGCGGGCCGCGCGGGCTTCCCGCAGCACCGCCGGCAGCCTGCTCAGCAGCTCACCGGTGGTGCCCTCCATCTCCGCGAGCAGGATGCCGAGGCTCTCGGAGAAGTGCTCGCGCAGCCACGGCACCGCGTTGAACTGCAGCCGGTGCGTGGATTCGTGCAGGCACACCCACATCGAGAAGTCGTCGGCGGGCACGCCGAGGGAGCGCTGGGCCGCGACGATGTTCGGCGCCACCAGCAGCAGCCGACCGCGCTGCCCGGCCGCGCCGGACTCGCCGTACGGGTCGAACTGCCCCAGCACCTTGCCGCCGAGGTAGGCGAGCACGAGCCCGGCCTGCACCCCGGCGCTGCGCGAGCTCAGCCCGGCGAAGAGGTCGTCGACGCGCTGCATCCGGGCATCGGCCGAGGACAGCGCGGCGTCGGTCAGGGCGGCCAGGCCGTGCGCCGCGCCGTGCACCCAGGCCGGCCGGTCCACGACGTCGCCGGCGATGTTCGGCAGCTCCTGGCCGAGCCCGGTCACGTCGCGCACGTGGCTCTCGGCCTCGACGCTGAACCGGCGCAGCGAGCGGACCGCGTGCTCAGCCTCCGCTCGCGGCACCTCGGGGCCCGGCTTCATCAGCCGGACCGCGGTGGCGACGGCGACGTTCCAGTCCAGCGGCCGGTGCTCCCCTGCCGCGCCCGGCGTCGGCAGGGTGGAAGGTCGGGCGTTCACATGACCGACCGTACCCGCTGCTCGGTGCCCTGTCGCCGGGCTCGGCCGCGGCGATCAGCGGCAACCGCAGCTGTGCAGCGCTCCGGTGACGGCGTCCAGCGCCTTGCGCCCCTCGTCCGGCGTGCCCGGCCCGTTGGACATCAGCGCGAACACCAGCAGCCTGCCGTCCTTCGTCACGACCGTGCCCGCCAGGCTGTTGACGCCGGTCAAGGTGCCGGTCTTCGCCCGCACCCAGCCGCGGCCGTCGCTGCTTCCGTAGCGGCCCTCCAGGCTGCCGCTGCCGCCCGCCACCGGCAGCCCGGTCAGCAGGCCCCGCAGCTTCGCGGCCTGCGGCGGCAGCCCGCCCTCCGGGCTGGCCTCGGTGGTCGCCGTGGTCAGCAGCTCCGCGAGCAGCTTGGGCGTGGCGCGGTCGTCGACCGACAGCCCGCTGCCGTCGGCCATCTCGGTGCCGCTGACGTCGAAGCCGTGGTCCGCCAGCACCTTGCGCACGGCCTTCCACGAGCCCTCGAACGACGGGTAGTGACCGGTCGCGATGGCCACCTCGTGCGCGAGCACCTCGGCGAGCATGTTGTCGGAGTGCAGCATCGCGATGTCGACCATCTCCTGCACCGTCGGCGACTGCACCTGGCCCAGGACCTCACCGTTGCCCGGCGCCGTGACCTCCCCGGCCACCGTCGCGCCGAAGGCGTCGGCGAGCCGCTGCGCGGCCTGCCTCGCCGGCTGCTCGCTCCGCGGGCTGTACTCCTGGGTCGGGTCGTCGCGGCCGCCGTTGAGCATCACCGGCTCCATCGGCGCCATCATCCCGGCGCGCACGTCGCCCGGCAGCCAGCCCTTCGCCAGGTCCGGTTCCTTGTAGCGGCCGGTGTCCACCTGCACCGAGGTCACGTTCCCGCCGGTCGCCTCCCGCACCTGCTGGATCAGGTCGTCGAACCGGGCGGCTCCCGGGTACACCGACTCCTGGCCGGGCGGCAGCGTCGACAGCGTCACGTCGCCGCCGCCGACCAGCACCACGCTGCCCGGCTGGCTGCCGCGCACCACCTTGGTGGTCAGCCGCTGGTCGTGGTCGAGGACGAGCAGCGCCGCGCTCATCGCGAGCAGCTTGCCGGTCGAGGCCGGGACCAGGGCCTGGTCCGGGGTCTGCGACCACAGCACCTGCCCGGTGCGGGCGTCCCGCACGATCCCGGCGAGGGTGCCCAGCGCGGGGTTGCTCAGCGGACCGGCCAGGACCGCCGCGACGCCGGACGGCGTGGGCTGCGGTGTGTCCTGGGCCAGCGGCTTGATCGACGGGTCGAGCCGGACGGGCGGCGGCGGGTCCTCGATCTGCGCTTGCAGCAGCAGCTGCGGCCCGAAGCCGATGCCCGCGGCGAGCAGCACGACGACCGCCGCGGCGACGGCGATGAGCCCCTTGCGGCTCCGCTTCGCCGGCGCGGCGGGCTGCGCCTGCCCGACGTGCTGCGGTTGCGCCCGCAACCCGGCGGCGGAGGCCGCGTTCGGCGGGTCGATGCGCGCGGGCTGCGCCCGCAGTCCGGCGAAGTCCTCGGGCGAGGCGACCGGCGGCGGAGTCGGGGCCTGCGGCTTGACGTGCGGCGCGGTGATCCCGGCGAAGTCGTCGGGCGACGCGGTCGGCGCGCTCAACCCGGGGAAGTCGCCTGGTGACGCGGTCGGCGCGTCCAGCCCGGCGGAGTCCCCCGGCGACGCGGACGGGGCGGTCAGGCCGGCGAAGTCGGCCGGTGACGCCGGGCGCGGAGCGTTGAAGTCCGGGCGGGCGAACTGCTGGGTCCGCTCGGCGGGCTCGACCGGCGGCACCACCGGGATCCGCTGCGTCGCCGGGCCCGGGTCGGCGGATTTCCGCAGCTCGGCGAGGTCGGAGAGTTCGAGCCGGGTGGTGCGCTCCACCTCGGTCTCGGCAGGCACCTTGGCGATCAGCTGGGTGCTCTCGGCCGCCCGCTCCTCGGGAGCGGCGGGAACCCGCGGCACCTGCTGCGTGCTGTCGACCCGGCCGATCGCCTGCGTCCGCTCGACGGCGGGCGGCGGCGCGTCGGTGATCGGCTTGAACTGCTGGGTCTGCTCGACGGCGGTCGGCGGCGGAACGACCGGCCCGGTCGGGCCGTCCTCCGCATCGTCGTCCGGAGCCGCCTCGTCGGCGGCGTCCTCCGCCGGAGGTTCTTCGGCCGAAGGCCAGGACACCGACTCCTCATCGGCGTCGTCCGACGGCGCCTGCTCCTCCTGGCCGGCAGGCTTCTCATCAGCGGAAACAACGCTCACCGAAACGGTCTCGGCCGCATCGTCCGACTGCTCGCCCGCGTCTTCCGACGAATCCTGCTCGTCGGCTTCCTCCGCAGCCTGCTCATCGGCAGCGGACTCGTCGTCGGCCTGCTCACCTGCGGAATCACCGCTCGCCGCAGCTTCGGCGACGCTCTCCTCAGCGTCGTCCGGCTGATCGTCGTCAGCCTCCGGCTCGGACTGCTCGGCGGCTTCCGCATCGCCTGCCGACTCGTTGCTCGTCGAGTCGGCCTCAGCGGTGTCCTCGTCAGCGGCCGACTGATCGGCATCGCCCTCCGACGAAGCCCCTTCAGTCGCTCCCGCGTCGGCGTCGTCCTGCTCACCAGCGGAAACATCGCTCGCCGCCGAGTTCTCGTCGGCAGCCTCCGGCTCATCGGAGCTCTCGGCGGGCTGTTCCTCTTCGGGAGCGGCATCGGATGCCGGTTCATCACCGGACTCCGAACCGTCGGCCGAGTCTGCGTCTGCCTGAGTCGGTTCGGCGGCGCGCTCCGGTTCCTCACCGTCGACATCGACGGTTCCGGTGACGCGACCGTTCACCGTGCCGCCCTCACCACCAGCAGTGCTGTCGTTCTGGTCAGCAGCGGAATCCGAGGGCTCGTCCTCGCTCGGCTCGGCAGCCGCCTCGTCGTCCTGATCAGCGGATTCGGCCGGGCTCGGCTCCTCGGTCGAATCAGCCGCGGCGTCCTGACCAGCAGGTTCCGAATCGTCCGGAGTCTCCTGCTCCGCCGAGTCGTTCCCCGGTTCCTCGGAAGCACCTTGACCAGCGCTGTCCGCCGCTTCGACGGCGTCGTCATCGGTCGGGTCGGCGGGAGCTTCGGCGTCAGCAGGCTCCGCAGCTGCGTCCTCGGTGGCTTCCGGCTCGTCGGAGAGGTTTCCCGCGACGCGCTTCGAGGCGCTCGCGTCCTGGCTCTCGGCGGTCTGCAGCCGAGCGGTCTCGCGCTCGTCTTCAACGGTCTTCAGCCGGGTCGTCTCGCGCTCGTCCTCGACGGTCTGCAACCGCGCCGTCTCCGCCTCCGGCTCGACGAGCGCACCCGACACGCGCTTCGACACCGCGGCTGTGCGCTTCGTCTCAGCTCCATCCGGCTGCTCGGCGGTTTCCGCGGTGCGCTCGGGCTCTGATGGGGTGGTGTCCGACGCCTCCGGGGCGGGGGCTTCCGCAGGTCGGTTCGGCGACGACGCAGCGGTTGGGCTTGGGCTCTCGTTGTCCGACGACGACGCCCGAGCGCCGGTTTCGGCCACCTCACCCCGGTTGTTCTGGGGTTCGGGCACGTGCTCCTCCTCGACGGATCGCCAGCCTGCCAGATTGCGAGCTCCCGCACTGCGGTGGGGCTCGGTGCGCTGCCGTGGTCCACACTAGACGTGGCCGCGCACCGGAGCGGGCGGCTGCATCCGACGCAAGACGAGTGAGGAACCGCGTGGACTTCGACGTCACGATCGAGATCCCCAAGGGGAACCGGAACAAGTACGAGGTGGACCACGAGACGGGGCGGATCCGCCTCGACCGCACGCTGTTCACCGCCACCCAGTACCCGGCCGACTACGGATTCATCGAGGACACCCTCGGCGAGGACGGCGACCCGTTGGACGCGCTGGTGCTGGTCCAGGAGCCGACCTTCCCGGGTTGCCTGATCAAGTCGCGCGCCATCGGCATGTTCCGGATGCGGGACGAGAAGGGCGGCGACGACAAGGTCATCTGCGTGCCCTCGGACGACCCGCGCCAGGAGCACCTCCGCGACATCCACCACCTCTCCGAGTTCTACCGGCTGGAGATCCAGCACTTCTTCGAGGTGTACAAGGACCTGGAACCGGGCAAGAGCGTGGAAGGCGCGACCTGGGTCGGCCGCACGGAGGCCGAAGAGGAGATCAAGCGCTCGTACGAGCGGCTCAAGGAGCAGGGTCACTGAAACCCGGCCCGCAAAACGAGCCCTCCCCGCTTCGCGCGAGGGAGGGCTTTGTTTTGCGCTGCGCAGGCCCAGTTGTCCACAGGCCTGGGGATAACTCACCCAGCCTGTGGACAACTCTGTGGAGTCCACCTCAGCGAGACCGCGGCACGTGTCCCAGCGGCGTGCCGTCGACCCGGCGCAGCACCACCACCGGCACCGTCGAAGCGTGCTTCCCGCTGCCCGGCGTGAAGCGCTCGCGCTCCGGGCGCCGCTGGTAGAACCAGGCCAGCTCGGTCCGCGCCCGGGCCACCGCCCGGCGCCGGAGCAGGTACCTGCGGGCTCCGGGCGCGGCGAGCACCAGCCCCACCGCGACCACTGCAATCGACCACAACATCGCGTCCCCTCCCATCGCGGAGGGGAAATGCGCGAGCAGCCGCGTCATGATGCCGCCTGGCGGCACTCCACCCGTTCGGCCCAGCGCCGCTTCACGCGTTCGGCCCAGTCGAACACCGGAATACCGGGCCATACCGGGCAAAGCGTCCTGCGCCATCCACAGTCGACGGTCGAGAACAGCGATGGCCCCCGCGGCATCGCGAGGGCCATCGAGTCTTCGTTCGGGGGCTACCGGCCTCGGCCGGTTCGATCCGCGCCCGCCGATCGGGCAGCGCTGATCTCGGGGCCGCCCTGGGCACTACGGCGTTCCGGCGCGGGCGGAGGCGCCCGGTCCCGCCGCGGTGGATCAGCTGCCGAGCTGGTTGACGCCGCCGAGCGGGCCGTGGGCGAGCAGGTCGTTGACCTTCTCCCCGGCACCGGCCGGCAGGACGTCCGGGGTCGCGCGGCCGACCGGCAGGGTCTGCGGCAGGCCGCCGGTCAGGTCGCTGACCACGCCGGTGGTGCCTTCGGCGACGCCGACGAGGTCGCCGGCGCGGCCCAGCGGGGTCGCACCGGCCACGCCGTTGACCGTCTCGCCGACCACGTTCAGGTCCTGCGCGGGCAGCGGTGCGGGCTTGGTCTGCGGAATGCCGGGCTGCAGCTGCTCCAGCGCCGGGGCGACGCCGGGCGGCAGCAGCTGCTCCGCGCCGCTGCGGCCCGCGGGCAGCGTCTGCCCGGCCGGGACGACATCGCCGACCGGCAGGCTGCCGAGGGTCTTGCCCGCGAGGTTGCCGACCACGTCGCCCTGCGTCAGCCCGGTGAGGGCGCCACCGGCGAGACCGCCGACCTGGTCGCCGCTGCGGCCGGAGAGCTGCTTGCCCAGCGGAACCACGTCGCCGACGGTCTGCTGCGCGGAGTGCAGCGTGCCCGCGGCGTGGAACGCGGTCTGCGCGAGGTTGTTGTCCGTGGGCAGTTCGGCGGGCAGCTGCGGGGTTTCGGCGTTCGCGGCGCCGGCGAAGCCAACGGCACCGGCACCGCTGACCAGTACTGCGGCCGCGGCCGTAAGGGTGCGCTTCATCGCAATGCTCCTCTCTGCACAGGCCGACTTCCTGTGTCCGCGGCGGAGATTACGGAAGGATCAACCTCCACTATTCAGCGATCACGCAAGTGGGAAATGTAAACGACGAGTGACCGAATCACCGTTCGTGGGCCCCACTTTCGAGCGACATGACGCCTATCGCGACTACTGGCCGGGCGCGTCGACCGCTGCCGACGGCAACCGCCGCACCTGCTCGGCCCGCAGCGCGTCCACGGCGTCGGCGAACTCCGCGTACGCCTCGCGCTCGCGGTCGAACCTGCGGTACCGGCCGACCCGCAGCTCCACCGCTTCGTACTCCCGCTCCAGGGAATCCGCGGTCTGCTGCAACGCCTGCGCGCGATCCCGGTACTTGGCGTACCCAGCGAACGCCGCGGCCACCGCGACCAGCAAGCTCAGCACCGCCGCCACCCAGCGAACGTCCACAACGGACATCGCGGTCGCGGTCACCACCGCGGCGACTATCGAACCGCCCACCACCACCGTCTGCAGGGCGTTGTCCTTCCACCGGTCGCGCCGGGCCTCGCCGCGGTAGCGCTCGACCAGCTCCGGGAGCTGCGCGCGGTAGCGCTTGTGCGCGACCAGCAGGTCCCCGTCGCCGAGTTCGTCCAGCAGGTGCTCGCGGTAGCCGTGCTCCAGCGCACGCAGTTCTGCCTCCACGGCGCGAACCCTAAAGTGCTGCCGGTAGACGAACTTCGCCGCCACCGCGATCGATGCGACCGCCAGCGCGAACATCACCGCGGCCGGCACCGCGATGCCCCATAACGCCAGCGCGACCACCCCGAGGACGATCAGCAGCAGGTTGCCGGGCACCGCCCAGAGCAGCAGCAACCGCTGGACCATGCGGTTGCGGTAGAGCTGCTCGGAACGCTCGGCGATCCGGCGGTCCCAGTCCGCGGGCCGGTGCTCTCCGGAGAGCACGCCGCCGCCGACGATGCCGGCTGTGTCCACTCGCTCCATCACTATCCTTCCAGCGCGTTGATGCGATCGAAGTAGCTTCCGGAGCACCACGACAATCGGCCAGGAGGGTGATGGGAGGTTCGGCCTTCCGGACCACTTCCGGCTGCGCCGGGTGATCGCCGCTGGATTCGCAGGTCGATCGCCGCGCGATACTCCGCAGTGATAACAGCGGGTGGCGCGATCTCTGGCGGCGCGACCGGCTCCGGGCCTGACACTGTGGCAGCGCCCGCCGCGCACCTCGCAACCGGGTCCGGCGGATCAGCCGAGCAATTCGGCGTCCCGCTCGGCGTAGAACCGCACCGGATCGACGGGCACGCCCGCGACGTCCAGCTGGAAGTGCAGGTGCGGTCCGGTGGATTCGCCGCGATCGCCCATCGTCGCGATCACCTCACCGGCCCGCACGGATTGCCCGACCGCCACGAATCCGGTGTCGATGTGGCCGTAGGTGGAAATGACGTCGTGCGGGTGCTCGATCCTGATCCACAGGCCGTATCCGCTCGCCGGGCCGAAATCGATGACGACTCCCGCCGAAGCGGCCCGGATCGGCGTTCCGACCTCGTTGGCCACGTCGACGCCGTGGTGCACCGATCCCCACCGCTCGCCGAAGCCGCTGCTGATCTCGCCCTCGGTCGGCGCCACCCACTCCTCGTCCGGCGCAGGCCGCGGAGCAGCGAAGTAGGCCGCGGGCACGGTGCGCGCGACGGGTGCGGTGACGGCGGCGGACAGGTCGGTGGCGACGCTGCCGATGCTGACCGCGAACAGGACGGTGAGGCCGCCGAGCGCGGTCCTCTCTCGAATTGCCATCGATTCCACTCCTCCCGCCATCCGCCGCACCGGGCGGTGGCCGGGCTGAATTGGCGCGGGCGCGCCGAATTCGGTTCGATCCGGCGCGGGGCGGCCCGGGGAGATTCCAACCGAGGCGCTCCGGGAGCGCATTCCGGAATTGGCCCGATGGCATGAGCCGGCGCGATTTCCACGACTCCCCCGGACGACTCCGGAAGTCCGCCACAAGAAAGCGCCGCGAACACCGAGAGTCCACAGTGGTCGCGATTATCGGTGAACCGCACCGGCGAGGAATCCGAAGACCGTTCCACTCCTCACGGACGGTGCCGACCGGACGCGAGGCCCCGGATTCACCCCTCCACCCCGCCGAAGCTCACCGGATCGAGCTAATCCGCACCAGCCGCTCCGGCGCACCTCACCAGTTGATCTCGCGATCGACCGGTTCCACTCGGACGAGTGACGCCACCATGCCGCTGCTACTGCGAGCGATCAAGCTCCCGCTCGAACTGCCGCAGCCGCCGGGCAGCGACCCGGTCCCCGGCCTCGGCCATCGCGCGGACCTCCGCCAACCGGCCGAACCGGAGCAGCTGCGCGATCCGCTCGGAGTGCGCGCTCCGCCCGTGCTCGGGATCGAGCTCCGCGGCCGCGAGCTCCGCGAGCCCGGCATCGACCTCACCGCGGCGGAGATGCAGCTGCGCCAGCCACAACCGAGCGCTCGCGAACTCGCCGACCTCGGCGCGCAGCTGCTCGACGCGATCGGTGCGGAACAGCAGCTCCATGAGCGTCGCGAACGCGCGATCATCGCCGCCCCGCGCCAAGGCCCGCAGATCATCGATCCGATCCCCGTCCACCATGACCTCGATCAAGCGGACGAAGGCACACCGATCGCCGTCCGCGAGAGCGAGCTCGCGCAACCGGGCCTCATCACCGGCGGCTTCGAGCTGATCCATCGCCCGCGCACAGGCGGAAGCGGCCTCGGGAGTGCCGTGAACGTCGTACCGATGAGCGGCCCCGTAGTACGACCAACCTGCCCACTGATCGGCGTCGTCGACGCAGTAGCGGCGCTGGGACACGTTCCCCCTCCCGAAGCGGTACCACCACGATACGCACGCCCGTCCACGCAGCGCCGAGCGTCGACGGCGTCGCTTGGAATCGGTGCCCGACACCAAAACTTCAGCCGAGCCAGGACGTTCCGCCTGCACAGCGGCCGTGAGCGTTTTGTGTTGCTATAGCGACACAAAACGCTCACGGCATCTGACCAGCGACGACGTGACCGATGGCAGTCGGGAGGGCGTCACTCCGCCGGTTCGATGAACTGCACGTCCAGCTGGATCTTGACGACGTCGCCCAGGATCGCCTCGCCCGCGCCGAAGCCGATGCCGAAGTCGCTGCGCCGGATCTGCCCGGTCGCCTCGAACCCGGCGTGCCTGCTGCCGTCGAAGACGTCCTCGACGCCGCCGAACTCCACGGCGAAGCTGATCTCCCGGGTCACCTCGCCGATGGTGAGCTCACCGTCGAGCGTCCACTCCTCGCCGTCACCGCGGATGCCGGTGGAGCGGAAGGACATGGTGGGGCGCTTCTCGACGTCGAGCATGTCGCCGGCGAGGACGTGCGCGTCGCGGTCGGCGTTGCCGGTGTCGATGGAGCCGAGCTCGACGGTCGCGTTGATCGCGCTGTCCGCCAGCGTCTCCCCGACGACGAGTTCGGCGTCGAACGCGGTGAACCGGCCGCGCACCTTGGACACGCCGAGGTGCCGGATCGCGAAGCCGACCGAGGAGTGGAACGTGTCGAGCGCCCAGCGGCCGGCGATGAGCGGGAGTGCGTTGGTTCGAGAGGTCATGCCGGAAACACTGCTGGTCCCGCCCGGCCCTGGGGAGACCGCGCGGAGACTGGTCCTCCCAGGGACACCCTCCGCCCGGCAGGACGCGCTAGGTTCGAGACGTGCGCGAGAACCAGTTCGGCGACTTCCTGCGGGCCCGCCGCGAAGCGGTGCAGCCCGCGGATGTGGGGTTGCCCACAGGGACGCGGCGGCGCACGCCGGGGTTGCGGCGATCCGAGCTGGCCATGCTGGCCGGGATCAGCGTCGAGTACCTGACCAGGCTCGAGCAGGGCCGCGACCGCCACCCGTCGGCGGAGGTGCTGTCCGCCCTGGTCGGAGCGCTGCAGCTGTCGGTGTCCGACCGCGAGCAGCTGTGGGTGATCCTCGGCCACAACAAGCCGACCGCGCTGTGCCCGAGCGTGGCCGAACCGCCGGTCCAGCAGGTGCGGCCGGGCGTGCGAGCGGTCCTCGACCGGCTCGAACCGAGCCCCGCGCTGGTGATCAACCGCATCGGCGACGTGCTCGCCCACACCGCCGGCTACCAGCGGCTCGCGGGCCCGCTCGGCGTCCTGGACGGCGAACCGCCGAACCTGCCGCGCTACCTGTTCACCGATCCCCGCGCCCGCGACGCGCACCCGGACTGGCCGCTGCTCGCGGACGCGCAGGCCAACCACCTCAAGCTCGGCTCCCACGAGCAGGACCCGCACTCGATGCAGCTGGTCGCGGAGCTGTCCGCGGTCGGCAGCGAGTTCACCGACCGGTTCCGCAGGTCGCCCACCCCGGCGCTGCGCTCCGGGTCGGAGCGGTGGGTGCACCCGGAGGTCGGCGAGCTGCTGCTGAACTTCGAGATCATGGACCTGGCCGACCTCGACTCCCAGCGCCTGGTCGTCTACGTGCCGGGCGACGACGTGACCTCCCTGGCCCTCGACCGCCTCAACGGCCGCCATCCCGGAGCCCTGCGCGCCGTCTGAGCAACCACGCTCGCAGAGCAAGGCGTTCAGGCTGAGTCGACGGAGACCTCCAGCACGCCGGGAACGGCGGCGAACACCTCCCGGACGCAGTCGGCGAGCTCGTCGCGGGTGTGCGAATCCGCGCGCTGCAACCACAGCTCCAGCGCGCGGTGGAACGCGGCGATCACCAGGTCCATCGCCAGCCGCGCGCGCAGGTCGACCTGGTCGGACAGGCCGAACCGCGCCCGCAGCACGTCGACCGCCTCGTTGGTGGTCCGCTCGCAGAAGTGCTTGCCGTGCGCGTCGATGGACGGCATCCCGGCGGCGATCCGCCTGCTCAGCAGCAGTCGCTGCGCCCAGTCCTCGCCGGGCATCCCGGACAGCGCGCTGAGCAGGGATTCCTGCAGCACCTCGACCAGGGACCTGCTACCTGGCTCACGCGATCCGAGGTCCGCGACGAAAGCGGTCCACATGTCCTCGACCGGGGCCAGCGCCACGTCCTCCTTGCCGCCGAAGTAGCGGAAGAACGTGGTCTTCGAGACCTCGACCGCCTCGCACAGCTCGTCGAGCGTGGTGCCGTCGAAGCCCTGCTCGGTGAACTTCGCCAGCGCGGTGTCGATCAACGCCTGCCGGGTGCGCTGCTTCTTGCGCTCGCGGAGCGAGGCGGGTGGTGAGGTGCTCATCACAAACAGTTTACCGCACACCAAACGTGACTCATAGACTTTCGGCACTCAGTAACACTTTGTCTCCGGAGGTCCCCATGCGCGCACTCCTCGTCGACCGCTCCACGCCCAGCGGTCTCCGCCTCGGCGAAGCCCCCGTGCCCGAGCCCGCACCGAACCAAGCCCTGGTCAGGGTGGTCGCGACCTCCCTCAACTACGGCGAGGTCAAGGTGGGCATCGAGCGCGCGCCCGAGGGGACTGTGCTCGGCTGGGACGCGGCCGGGGTGATCGAGCGCCCCGCCGCCGACGGCTCCGGCCCGGCCGCAGGCACCCTGGTCGTCACGCTCGCCGCGGATGGCGGCTGGGCCGAGTACCGCGCCGTGGACACGGATCTGATCGGCATCGTGCCGCCGGAAGCCGACCTCGGCGCCATCAGCACCATTCCGGTGGCGGCCGCCACCGCACTGCGCGCGCTGCACCGCGTCGGCCCGATCCTCGGCAGGAAGCTGCTGATCACCGGCGCCACCGGCGGAACGGGCCGCTACGCCGTGCAGCTCGCCAAGATGGGCGGCGCGCACATCACCGCGTCGACCGGCAACCCGGCCGCGCACGCAGCGGGCCTGCGCGCGCTCGGTGCCCACGAAGTCGTTTCCGAACCGTCGGAATCCGGCATCGTGGACGGCGTGCTCGACATGGTCGGCGGCCCCCAGCTGGTCGCGGCCCACGACCGGCTCGCGGAGAACGGCACGCTGGTCGCGATCGGGCACTCCGCGGGCCAGGCCGAGCACTTCCCGCACGGCGCCATGTACGGCGACTGGGGCAGGTACAACCGCTCGATCGTCACGTTCTTCCTGCTCAGCCACCGGAACCTCGCCCCGGACCTGACCTGGCTGGCCGAGCGCGTCGCGGCGGGCGAGCTCGACCCGCAGGTCTCGTGGCGCGGCACCTGGGACCGAGCCGAGGAAGCCGTCGGCGCCCTGCTCGGCCGGACCCTGCACGGCAAGGCGGTCCTGGAGATCGCCTGATCGTCCCGTCCGGGCGAATCATCCAGTGCCGAAACGGTTTTCGCACCACCTGGGACTTCCCGCAGGTTGTGGGCATGGCCAGGAAGACCGTGGTGATCGGCGGCGGAATCGGCGGATCGTCGATCGCGGCGCTGCTGCCCGATGACGTCTCGGTGACGGTGCTGGACCGAGGGCCGGTCGGCCGGCTGGCGGGTTCGACCGGCCTGGCACCCGGTTTCGCGGGATTGCTCAACGAGATCCCGGTGCTGACCGAACTGGCGCGCGCGAGCGCCGAGCTCTACGACGACCTGGAGCTGAACGGCACGCGGGGCTTCGAACGGATCGACGCCAGCCTCTGACCATCCGAGAACAGCCTCCCGTGCCTGGTCAGAGCCCGTGAGTGCTTTGTGTCGCTATAGCCACACAAAACACTCACGGGCCTGAAACGGGAGGTCAGCGGCTGCTGGCGTCGCTACATCGGAATCAGCCGGTGGCGGCCGGTGTACTCCTCTTGCTCCGGTGGCCAGGTGATGGGTTCTGGTGGTTGGTGGAGCGGCGTTTCGGGATGGCGGGTCTCGGCGGCTATCGCGTCGACGAGTTGCCACACCATCACCGTTCCCGGGCCGGCGTGCGCGTGCTGACCGTTTCCGCTGCGCAGCGGGAGCAGGGCGGTGATCGCGGCCAGGACTGCAATCACGCTGAGGGCAGCGAGGGCGTTGGCGGGTGTTTGCATCAGGGCGAGAACCGTTGTCATCACTGCGCACCTGCCTCGTTCGCGACTTCTGCTGCGTCGCGGCGGCTTCGGGCCTCGTCCCAGCACGGGCCGCAGGTCGGGGCGAGCCAGTCGAGGTCGGTCGGTTTGACGATGCTCACCGTTGTGCCGCACAGGGTTTCCCGCTCCTGACCGGGATACGGCGGCTCGGTCGGCAACAACCCGTGCCGCACACCGTCGACCGGTCGCCAGTACGCGACCAAACCCGCCGACTGGAACATGTCGTGCATCGCTTCTCCTAGCTGCCGAAGGGAAAGCGGTGGCCCCGGCTGTCGGGGAGGGGGCAAGCACCGGAGCCACCGCCAGGCGGTGACCGACCGTGCTGATATCGTCACCGACAGCAGCAACGCTAGAAGTTCCTGGGATATTTATCTAGCTCAATCAACCTGACGAGTGATCGACACAGGGAGATCAGACATGGCGCCAAGCTCCCCGACCGTCGCCAACTGGGCACTTGGCCTGCGACTGCGCGAAAAGCGAGAGGACGTCGGACTCACCGGCGGCGAGGCCGCGAAGCAGATCGGCATCGCCGGCGCCTACCTGTCAGAAGTCGAACACGGCAAGAAGAACCTGGCAGCGGACCGACTCGATGCCCTGATCGAGGTCTACGGCTTCAACGATGACGAAGCGGAAGAGCTGCGCAAGTTCCGCGAGCAGGCAACCGAACGCGGCTGGTGGACCAAGTACTCGACGCTGTTCACCAACCCGGACCTGATCCGCGTCTTCGGCTTGGAGCATGGTGCTGAGCGCATCCACTCCTACGCTTGCAACATCGTCGCAGGAATGCTCCAGACCGAGGAGTACGCACGGGCGATCATCGAGTCCGGCAGTCCCAATCTGCGCCTCGCCGAGACGGACAGGCGGTTGCGCTGCCGCCTGTTCCGACAGCGTCGTCTGACAGACGACGACCCGGTGCGATTCTGCTCGATCATGAGCGAAGCAGTGATCCGACAGCAGGTCGGCGGCAAGCGCGTCTTCAAAGGGCAACTTGAGCACTTGGCGACACTCATCGACGAGCGTCCCGAGACGATCGAGGTGCGAATCGTCCCGTTCGAAGCTGCCGCGCATGACGCGTTGGGTGGTTCTGCGTTCATCCTGCTCGGGTTCCCCGACGAAGAACTACCCAGCGTGCTCTGGCAAGAATCGATCACATCAAACCTGCTCACCTCAGACCCCACAACGATCCGCGAGTACTCCATCGCGCTCGCAGGCGCGACATCAGCGTCGCTCAGCCGAGAGGAATCGTTCGAGCTGATCAGAAAGACTTCCAGCAAGTTGTGAACCCGGTTTACAGTTGGAACATGAGTTCTTCCCGAACATTGGACCACTTATCTGAAGCTCACTGGCGGAAGTCAAGACACAGCATGGACAACGCCCACTGCGTCGAAGTCGCAGTGACGGCCGGTGCGGTCGGTGTGCGCGACACCAAGGACCGCAACGGCGGCACACTCGTCTTCTCCCCCGAGCAGTGGACGTCGTTCACCACCCGACTCCAGCAAAGCTGACTGGAGCGAGCATGAGCGCTTGCCATGCTTCCAGCCACTTCCCCGATGTTCGCTGGCAGAAGTCGAGTCACAGCGCTAGCAACGCCCACTGCGTCGAGGTGGCACTGACGGCAGGTGCCGTCGGCGTGCGCGACACCAAGGACCGCAACGGCGGCACGCTCATGTTCTCGCCCGAGCAGTGGGCGGCGTTCACCTCCCGCCTGCAGCAGGGCTGAGGCACGCGGTCCTCACCTGCTAGAACGGGTTCGTCAAACCCCGACTGTTCCGTCGGTGGCTTCTCGGATGAGGTCTGCGTGGCCGTTGTGGCGGGCGTATTCGTGGATCATGTGGAGCATCACCGCTCGCAGTGACACATCTGCTTTCCAGCGGGCGCTGTGCACCGTCACGTCCAGGGATTCCGCCGCCTGCTCGATGCGGCGGGCG
Organism: Saccharopolyspora antimicrobica; assembly: GCF_003635025.1. Lineage (GTDB taxonomy): Bacteria > Actinomycetota > Actinomycetes > Mycobacteriales > Pseudonocardiaceae > Saccharopolyspora > Saccharopolyspora antimicrobica. The sequence continues at coordinate 2,261,686 of NZ_RBXX01000002.1, forward strand.
TGTTCCACCTCTGCCTGCCAGGCCTTGAACGCTTCGTCGCGGTCGGCGTCGGTCGCGTCGTACGCCTTCTGGAAGTCGCCGGCGTTCGACCAGACCAGCGGGAGGTCGTGCTCTCCGTTGATCGTCCGGCGGAACCACGCTCGCTCCACCTCCGCCATGTGCCGGACCAGGCCGAGCAGCGTCAGGGACGACGTCGGCACCGACTGGCGGCGGAGGTCGTCGTCGGCGAGGCCCGTGCACTTCATCGCCAGCGTGGCGCGGTGGAAGTCCAGGTGCGCTCGCAGCATCTCGCGCTCCGAACCGTTGGTCGGCGGGCTGATCCTCTCCACAGCACTCCTTCGGTGTTGCCGCGATCCGGCCGCGGTGATGGGTTCCACCCTACGACCGGATGTTGCACCGGCTCTCCGACAACCGGCAGGCCGTGCGCAACGACGTTCGGACACCGTTGCGCACGACGAGCCCGGCTAAGCCGCGGCGAGCACTGCGCGGAGGCTGGCCGCGGTGGTGGACACGTCGATGCCCACCGACCAGGCCGTTCCGGAGTTCGTCCGGTACTCCAGGTAGGTCGCCGCGCGCGCTGAGCGGCCCGGCTCGATCGACTGCTGGATCAGGTTGACGATCTCCACCTCCCGGCCGTGCTGCGCCAGCATCAGCACCAGGGCGGACACCGCTCCTTCCGCCGTCACCTCGTGCGTCGTGGTCTCGCCGTTCGTGCGCAGCGTCGCGGTGAGGCGGTCACCGGACGGCACGTGCTCGACCGACCAGCCGACCAGCTCCACCGCCGGTTCGGGGTGTTCCAGGTAGGCCGCGGAGAACAGCTTCCACAGCGTGTCCGCGTCGACTTCGGTGCCGGTCTCGTCGGTGTGCCGCTGGACGACGCGGGCGAACTCGGCCTGCAATCCGCGCGGCAGCTCCAGGCCGTGCTCGGTCCGCATCAGGTAGGCGATGCCGCCCTTGCCCGACTGGCTGTTGACCCGGATCACCGCCTCGTAGTCCCGGCCGACGTCGTGCGGATCGATCGGCAGGTACGGAACTTCCCACCGGGCCTGGGATTCCGGGACACCGGCTTCCTTCGCCCGCACCGCGTGCCGCTGGAAGCCCTTGCGGATCGCGTCCTGGTGCGTGCCGGAGAAGGCCGTGTAGACGTACTCGCCCGCGTACGGGTGCCGCTCGTGGACGCCGATCCGGTTGCAGTGCACGACGGTGTCGCGGATCGCGTCGATGTCCGAGAAGTCGATCATCGGATCGACGCCCTGCGAGTACAGGTTCAGCGCGAGCGTCACCAGGTCGACGTTCCCGGTCCGCTCCCCGTTGCCGAACAGGCAGCCCTCGACGCGTTGCGCGCCCGCGAGCACGGCCAGCTCGGCGCAGGCCACGCCGGTCCCCCGGTCGTTGTGCGGGTGCACCGAGAGGATCACGTCCTCGCGGCGGTCGAGGTTCTTGCTCGCGTGCTCGATCTGGTCCGCGTAGACGTTCGGCGTCGCCACCTCGACCGTTGCGGGCAGGTTGATGATGACCGGCCGGTCGGGGCAGGCGTCCCACAGGTCGATCATCGTGTTGCAGACCTCGAGCGCGAAGTCCGGCTCGGTCAGGTTGAAGACCTCGGGCGAGAACTCGTACCTGATGCCGGGCCGGTCCGCGCCGCAGCGGAGCACGTCCGCACCGGCGCGGCGGATCAGCTCGCGCAGCTCGTCCCGTTCGGCGCGGAGCACGGCGTCGCGCCACAGCGGCGCGGTCGGGGTGTACATGTGCACGACCACGCGGTCCAGGCCGGCGATCGATTCGAAGGTGCGCTCGATGAGGTCCCGCCGGGCCGGGGTGAACACCACGACGGTGACGTCCTCGGGCACCAGCCGGGATTCGGCCAGCAAGCGGACGAAGTCGAAGTCGGTCTGCGATGCCGACGGGTAGCCGACCTCGATCTCCTTGTAGCCGATGGAGACCATCAGCTCGAAGAAGCGGCGCTTGCGCGCCGGGTCCATCGGTTCGGCCAGGGCCTGGTTGCCGTCGCGCAGGTCGACGGGCACCCACAGCGGGGCCTGCGTGATCCGGTTCCGCGGCCACTCCCGGTCGATCTCGGGGACCGGTACGCGGTCGAAGGCGCTCCGGTAGCGGTGGTGGGGCATTCCTGATGGGCGCTGCGGATTCCAGTGGTGGGAGGTCATCTCGTCTTCCGTGTTCGTCGGACGGGTCGCCACCGGCGCACGACTTCACCCCGCAGCAGGGGGCGCCGATGCGATCAACCCCTGCTGCGGCGGATAAGGCCGCGAGCTCCCAACCACATGATCGGCAACGTACAATAGATCAGGTCCTCAGACAACCCGATAACCCTGGAGGCAGTCGTGTCGCTGCGCCGCTACCCGCTGTCGGAGCAGGCCACCGAGGCGATGTTGCAGCGCATCGCCGGCGGCGACTGGCCGGTGGGCGGGAAGATCCCCAGCGAGACGGCGCTGGCCGCGGAGTTCGGCGTGGGGCGCTCGACGGTCCGCGAGGCGGTGCGCGAGCTCGCGGGCCGCGGTGTGCTCGAACCGCGGCACGGCTCGGGCGTGTACGTGATCCGCACCGAAGCGGTCGAGGACTGGCCGACCACGGTCCGCAAGGCGGTGATCTCGGAGGTCGTGGAGGGACGCATCGCGGTGGAGGTGGAAGCGGCCCGGCTGGCCGCGACCAAGCGCACCGCCGACGACCTGGCCGCGATCGAGCGGGCCATCGCACGGCGCTCGGAACTCCAGGACGGCACGGCGGAGGAGTTCGTCGACGCGGACATCGCGTTCCACCGCGCGGTGGTCGACGCCGCGCACAACACGATCATCACGGGCTTGTTCGACTCGCTGACCGAGCGGGTCCGCGAAGCGATGCTGGACATGCTGGCCCTGCTGCCGGAACCACGGCCGGTGGACCACGCCGAGCACCGCGAGATCGTCGCCGCCATCACCGGCGGCGACCCCGAACAAGCGGCCCGAACCGCCCGAGCGCACCTCGAGCAACTGCTCGCCCACGTCGCGCCCTCGCGACCGTGAGTGCTCGAACTCCGTTGCGCACGCGCACTTTCCGGCTACGGTGACCGGATGATCCTCCGCCACGTGACCATCGACTGCGCCGATCCGTACCGGCTCGCCTCGTTCTGGAGCGAGGTCACCGGCTGGCCGCTCTCCGAGGACGACCACCCGGGCGACCCCGAAGTGCTGGTGGTGGCGCCGGAACCGCAGCCGGGCATGCTGTTCATCCGGGTTCCCGAGGGCAAGCAGGTCAAGAACCGCATCCACTTCGACTGGATGCCCACCGAGCGCAGCCGGGACGAGGAGGTGGAGCGCATCCTCGCCCTCGGCGCGACTCCGCACGAGGACCACCGGAGGCCGGACGGGCTGGGCTGGGTCACCCTGCTTGACCCGGAGGGCAACGAGTTCTGCGTGGAGCGCAGCGCCGCCGAGCGCAACGCCTGAACGCGCCCCCGTTCAGAATCCGCGCGTTCCCGTCTTCACCGGGTGCCCTCGACCAGTGCGGCCAGCTGGGTCGCGACCGTGCCCCAGCCGTCGGCGAAGCCGAGTTCTTCGTGCTGGGCGCGGGATTCCGGGTCGCCGTGGCGGACGACGATCCGGTAGTCCGTGCCATCCGGGTGCTCGCCGAACGTGATCGTGGCGGTCATCGCGATCGGTGCCGGGTTCGCCGGGCGCCACGAGCTGTCGACCGCGTTGGTGAACACGATCCGCTCCAGCGCGTCGACGGCGAGGAAGCACGCGTCCAGGTGCGGGACGAACTCCTCGCCGTCCTCGCTCATCCGCGTCACGAACGCACCACCGGGCCGGACGTCGAGGCGGTCCACCTGGCAGCGCATCGGCGCCGGGATCCACCACTGCGCGAGCCGGGCCGGGTCGGTCCACGCGTTCCACACGGTCGCGCGCGGGGCGCGGATGATCCGCTCCAGGCCGAGGTCGAGGTCGGGATTCACGAGTTGTCCTCCCCCGTGACGAACTGTTCGAGGCGGTCGGTGCGCTCTTCCCAGATGCGGCGCTGCTCGGCGAGCCAGTCGTCGACGACGGCGAGCCGCTCGCGCCTGAGCACGCAGGTGCGCACCCGACCGGACTTGACCGTGCGGATGAGCCCGTTCGATTCGAGCGTCCGCACGTGCTTCATGAACGACGGCAGGGTCATCGGGAACTCGCTCGCGAGGTCACCGACGCTCATCGGCCCGCGCCCGAGGCGCCGCACGACGGCGCGCCGGGTCGGGTCGGCGAGCGCGACGAACACGCCGTCCAGCTGAGCCGAATACTGTGCCATGAGGCTAAGTATTGCCCGGCCCCGACACTTAGCGCAAGGGCTAAGTGTTGAGGCGGTATTTCTGCCGACGTGCCGCGCCCGCCGGTGCTGTCAGCCTGTTCGCGGCAGCACCGCAACGGGAACGAGCCGCTGCGGCTGACCGACCGCCTGGAACCCGTCGAACGGCGGGTGCATCTGCCGCTGACCGGGAGCCGGTGTTCAGCACCGGCCCGGTCCGAGCCGTCACCAACGGCTAGCGGCGCGGAGCTCCGGCCCGGAAGGGCAGGCCGGGCCGGAGCTCCACTCGCGTCACGACACGACGACCGCCACCAGCGCCAGCGCGGCGTACACCGCGGCGGCCACGCCGAGGCCGAAGCGCAGCAAGGTGTGCTCCTCGGTCTCCGCGCGATCTCCGGCCACCGCCAGCACCAGCATGATCATCGGCAGCGAGGTGAACACGGCGTGCCCCGCCGCGCTGTTCTGCACGGCCGCGAACCACTCGCCGACTCCGCTCGCCGCGAGCCGCTCCTGCAGCGGCATCATCAGCGCGTTGCCACCGACGTTGGACCCGGTGATGAAACCGCTGAGCATGCCGAGAGCGGGCGCGGCCAGCACGGCGACCAGCGGCGGCGCCGCCTCGACCGCAGCGCCCAGCTCACCGATCATCCCGCTGCCCGCCATGAGCCGGCCGAGCACGACGAATCCGGCCAGCGCGAGCAGCGGCCTGCCGACGCGGGCGAAGGCAGCGCGGACCTCCGTTCCGCGCAACCGTCCCCGGTCCAGCAGCAACGCGGCGGCGAACAGCGGCAAGCCCGGCGAGGACAGCAGCGCGAAAGTGGTCTCGCCCGCGCGCAGCTCCAGCGGCGGAACCCCGAGCGCGATCGCCGCGCGGCTGACGGCGATACCGCCGAGCACCAGCCCGTAAGCCACCAGAACCGCACGTGGCGGCAACAACCTCCCGGCCCCGGCGCGGCCCGGCACCAGCGCGATCGCGGTGGTCAGCAGCCCGGCGACGACTCCGGCCGCCTCGACCACGCCCATCCAGTTGAGCGCGAGCAGACCGAGCGACAGCATCCCGCCCACGCCCGCCGCCACCGCAGCGGAGAGGACCCGGCGTCGCGGCCGGACCAGCAGTGTCGCCCACACGGCCACCAGCGGGAAGACCAGACTGCTGGTGATCGCCGTCGCGGTGCCGAGCGCGGCGGTGTCCATGCCCGCCAGCGCGGCGCCGATGACGGTGGCCAGGCCGAGCGTTCCCCACGGCATGATGTTCATGCCGAGCATGGCCTGCCGCAGCGCCGTCGCCGGTGGCGCGAGCGCCAGCAGGACGGGCACGGTGACCAGCAGCGACACCCCGAACCCGGTGAGCGATTCCACCGTGGGCGCGATGCCCGCGACGACCAGGGCGATCTTCGCCGGGCCGGGCAGCGGCAGCGCCCGCACCCACTCCTGCAGCGACCTGTGCACCTCCCGCCGGGTGAGGACCTGGCTGAGGTAGACGCCGGGCAGCATCACCGCGGCGGCGTTGAGCACCAGCAGCCCCGCGCCGCCTGCGTCCGCCGCCGGATCAGCGGGCAGCGCGAAGTCCGGCAGCCACCAGATCAGGGCCACCGCCAGCACCGCTCCGGCGAGCGCCGCCCAATGCGCGGGCCTGCGCAAACCGGTGATCATCACCAACACCAGGACCAGCGGGGAAACCGCAGCCGTCCACACCATTTCGCTCGCCTTCCGTCGTGCGCCGCGCAACAGCCTCGTGCCGCGGACGGTCGGCGGTCTTGAACGAAAGTCCCGCTACGGGCGGATCGCGCCGGGCGTGACGCCGAAGTAGCGCTTGCAGATCCGCGTCAGGTGGGCCTGATCGGCGAACCCGGCGGCGACGGCCACGTCCGCGGGCCGCTGCCCGGCGAGCAGCAGCCGCCGAGCGCGGTTGGCGCGCAACCGGAGCAGGTAGGCGTGCGGCGGCAACCCGTACGCGCGCCGGAAAGCGGCGATGAGCGTGGTCCGCGGCATGCCCGCAGCGGCGCTGAGCTCGGCCACCGTGACCGGATCGGCCCACCGGTCGTGCAGCAGCTGCCGCGCGAGATCGGCGCCCTGACGGCTTTCCGGCCTTCCCCCGGCGGACGCCGGGCCGGTGCGGGCGTGTCGGCGCAGCACCGCGCCCAAGCCTTCGAGCAGCAAGGATTCCGCGGTGAGCGGATCCTCGGCCTGTTCCTGCGCCTGGTGGACGCAGCGCATCCGGGAGAACAGCCGCGCGTCCCGCACAGCGGTTTCGGGGAACCACACGTCCGGGGTGCCGAGGTGCTCGCGGGCCAGCTCCTCGACCATCGCGGTGTCGAAGTAGAACATCCGGTAGCGCCAACCGGATTCGGCCGCGGCGAACCCGGTGTGCACCTGCCCGGGGTTGAGGATGACCAGCTGCCCGGCCGGGATCACGACCTTCCCGCCGACCACGTGCAGCCCCTCGGCGCCCTGCTCGATGACGCCGACGGAGAGCTGCTCGTGGCTGTGCCGGTCGAAGGCGAACCGCTCGAACCGCGCGGCGAACAGCTCGACCTGCGAGCTGGCCGCCGCGGTCCACAACCGCGCGTGCTCCTCGACCACCGGCATATAGTCCTCAGATCACCGTAGAAGGCGAGTGCTTGCTCAGGTAGCCCTTGAACGCCTTCCGGACCTCTGCTTGGAGATAGACCGCCTGCGGGGAGTTTGGTACGACATTTCGTTCAAACCCGCGCTTCCGCGCATCGAGATACCGCACGATGCTGGAAGAACCGGTATTGGAGACGAAGAGTTCATTCTGAGTACGGATATCAGCGCGTAAGCCTTCAAAATTGCGTGCCAGCCCTATTCCGAGGCTGGAGACGTAGTACTTGCACTCGATGACGAGCACGCACTGGCTCCCGCGAGGCGCGATCCGCTGCGTACGACTCAACTCAGCCTCCTCGACCGGTAGAACCAGCACGTCGCACTCGTGCAGAACACCCGACGTCCCCTGGACGTACACACCGAGATGAACCTCAAGCGGTGGAGCACCATCGAACTCGATCACGGCATGCGTGTAGGGGTGGCTATCAGCGTAAAGCTGCCCCGGGCCGGTCCTGAACACGAGTTCTCGGGCGTACGCCCCGTGAACGTCCTCGTAGTGGACCCTGGCTCCGTGCCTGCTCGCGGTATCGACGAGCAGTGAGAAGATGTATCCCTCGTAGACATCGGATGCTCGAGACATCGAGTCGTAGGAAACCGCGCCAGTCGCCAACAGGCGACTGATCTCGCCGATCAACCGATTGACCTCGCTCACCTGCGCACCTCACGTGACACCGCGGTGAAGAGCCCTCGCAGCAGCTCCCTATGATCGAGGGGAACTCGGTCACTGAGAGAAGCGGACCGCCCCGGACGAGACTGCGCGGTCTCATCAGGTTCGAACGAGACACCCCTAACAGCACTGCGCACAATCGTAGGTTCGTTCTCATCGACGTGGAGGTTCTTCAACGTCGCGACCTCGATCTCCGGCAGTTCCACCAGTACTCGCTGCAGCGCATCCAGGAGTAGCTGCACACGTTCCTCGTTCGTCATTTTCCGAGTGCTGATGACGAGAGTGCCGTTCTTGCTCGAAGCGCCGTACTCGATTGACCCGAATTCTGGACGATCCTCGACCGTGTACAACGCGGCCATCTCCGCCGGATCGGAATAGGAACGGTCGTCGCTGCGCTGACGCGGACGTCGGCGACGAAGGATCTTCTCCTCGGGTACGCCAGCCGCGATCGCGGCATCGACCTCGCCGAGGACCCACTCAAGGTTGGTTCCCGTCAACACGTCGCGAAGTGCTTGCTCAGCACTACGCAGCTCGTCGCTGTTCATGCTTCCCCAGACATTGCACGCAAGGCGGGCAGATCATCCTGGCAAGGCTACGGGATGCCAGTGAAAGCCAGAAGCCAGCGAGCGCGAGTGGGCTGCCGTGGTGTCAGTGCGGCGCGATCACCCACTAGATACTCCACGAGCGCCCGAAGACCCCTCTGACCTGCTTGAACCGGTTCGTCAGAAATTTTTCGGCGGATGTGTCGATTCCGGGGCACCTCGTTCGATGTCCTGACGAGAGCAAGCCGAGAACAACCCAGGAGCAACCAGATGCGCACCCTGATCACCACCGCGTTCGTCTCGCTCGACGGCGTCGTCGAGGCCCCCGGCGGAGAGGCCGGCTACCGCAACGCGGGCTGGACCTTCAACGGCATCGAGTTCGACCCGGCCGCCTTCGAGATCAAGGGGCGTGAGCAGGAGGAGGCCACCGCGCTGCTGCTGGGCCGCGTCAGCTACGAGGCGTTCTCCCCGGTGTGGCCGCAGATGACCGAGGAGTTCGCGGGCTACCTCGCGATGCCGAAGTACGTCGTGTCGACGACGCTCAAGGACGAGGACCTGGTGACCAACTGGGGCGAGACGCACATCCTGCGCTCGCTCGACGACGTGGCCGCCCCCAAGGAGACCGAAGGCGGCCCGATCATCATCAACGGCAGCGCGACGCTGAACCGCAACCTCTCCGACGCGGGCCTGATCGACCGCTACCACCTCCTGCTCTTCCCGGTCCTGCTCGGCGCGGGCAAGAAGCTCTTCAGCGATGCGGACAAGGACAAGCAGAACCTGAAGCTCGTCGAGAACGAGTCCTACTCCAACGGAATCCAGAAGCTCGTCTACGACGTCATCCGCTGACCGCCCGTCCCCGCGCACATCACCGTGCGCGGGGGGGCGATCAGTCGTGCACGTGGCTGGAAGAGGTGTCCGCGGGTGGCGCGGTGCGGCCGCCGTCGGCTCCGCTGATGATCACACCGATCAGGGCGGCGATCACGCCGACGATGGCGAGACGGCCGCTCAGGCGCACGACCCAGCCCGTCGGTGAGCCGGTGTGGGTGCGAGGGCCGCGCAGCTTCTCCGAGCGCCGGGCCGGCCGCAGCAGGCGCACCAGGAGCAGTGCGGCGATGGGGAGCTGGAGCAACCAGATCGTGGTGCGGAACCAGCCGTCGTACCAGACGTTCGTGCCGTAGAGGAGGGTGTGCCAGACGCTCAGGACGTACACGGCGATCACGAAGCGGTGCAGGACGCGCCAGGTCTTGGGGCCGATGCGGTGCCTGACGTAGAAGAGCAGGCCCAGCGGGATGGCCAGGTAGAGGGCCGCCTGCCCGATGGGGATGGCGATCTTGCCGGTGCCCGAGTCGTAGCCGCCGGGGACGAAGGTCTCCACGAAAGCCGTGGCGAGCGCGGAGAACCAGCCCGCGGTGTCGGCCCGGACCAGTTCGGCGGCGAACAGCAGCGCGTGGGCGGCGATGAGCGCGATGGTGTTGAGGCTGGTGGTGCGGTGCAGGCGTTCCAGTCGCTGGCCGGACAGCGGTAACCAGGAAGGGCGCGGGCCGGAGAGGAGAAGTCCGAGGACGACGGTGATCCAGGCCCACAGCAGGGCCGACCAGCCGAACGCCTGGCTGAGGAAGTACACCCAGAACTTCTCCGCGTCGGCCATGAAGGGCATGACGGACACCGTCGAGGAGGTCCCGGCGAGGATGCGGGCGTAGAGGAGCGCGAAGACCGCGCCGGTCACGGCCAGAGCGATCAGGCCGTCGGGTACGGAGGCGCGCAGGTCGGACCGCAGGGTGGGGCGCCGCTTCCCGGCGACGTGGTCCTCGGCCGGTTCGGAGGCGGGTTGCGCTGGTGATGACGTCATCGTGCAGCCTTTTCGGTCGCTTCGGCAGGTGAGCGGGTGCGTCGCCTTGCCGGAGCACGGCGCGCCAAGACGCACTGTTGGATGAGTCGGAGCTGAGCCGCGAAAGTTCCCGCCACCGCAAAGGTTCACGGGCCGCTGTCGGCGACGACGGGGCGCACGCGGGTGGCCGCGCTCCACGCCCGGTGCTGCGCCAGCTCCGCCGTCGCGGCCTCGGCCAGCACGATTCCGGTGCAGCCGCGCTGATCCCCCACCTGCGGGACCACGTCTCCCGGCGCCCTGGTCGGGTACCAGCGCACGTTGCCGGGAAAGGCGGCCAGCTCGTCGAGCCCGTGCCAGTCCTTGAGAACACCCGGCCGGTCGGCGTAGACGAGGACGAAGGCGTGCGCAGGACCGCTGTGGTCGAGCGGGGCGTCCATGAGGCGCGGCCTGCGGCCCAGCGCCTCCTCCACCATGGCGGTGTACACGTTCGTGCCGAGCGAGCGGCACATGACCTCTCCGACCAGGGCCCCGCCGATCCTGCGGTTGATCTCGACGAGTTCCGGCCCCTCGGTGGTGAGAACGAACTCCACGTGGGCGAACCCGCTGCGATGACCCGCCGCGTTCAGGACATCTCCGACCCACTGCTCGATGGCGTTCGACTCGGCCTGCGGCAGAGCGACCGGGAAAGCGGCGGCTTCCTCCCGCACCGCGGGCTGCCGGGACGTCTGCCGGCTGAGGACGCCGAGCAGCCGGGTGACACCGTCCCAGCTGAGCGTCTCCGCGCTGTAGAGCGGCCCGGCCAGGAACGCCTCCGCGAACAACTCCCCCATGAACTGCTGTTGTGCGGCTTCGTCGAGCGTGCGGCGCAGTGCTTCCTCGTCCTGGACGATCCAGACATTGCGCGAGGAGGTGCCCGAGGAGTCCTTGAGCACCGCCGGCAGACCGACCGCACGAACCACCTCGTCGGCGCTGCCCGGACTCGGGGCGACGCGCACGGCACCGCTCCGGCTCAGTCCTCGGCGGTGCAGGAGCTCACGCACCTGGTACTTGTCGCGCAGCAGCCGCACCGCGGCCGGATCCGGGCCGGGGAGCCCGAATTCGGCAGCGAGGTCGGCGGCCGGAACGCTCCAGGTGTCGGTGGTGTTGAGCAGGCCGACCAGGTCGGGCAGGGCGGCCAGCGCGCGGCGGGTCGCCGTCTCGTCGAAGGTGTCGACGTCGATGACCGTGAGCGCGTCGTCGGGCAGGGTGCCGAGTTCGTGCCGGTAGACCGACCGGTCCGCGGTGAGCAGGCACAGCTCGTGCCCGGCTTCCGCCGCCGCTGCGGCCATGCGGCCCAGGCCGAAGGACAGGGATTCCAGGGCTGCGATGGTCATGGCTGGTTCGCCTCTCCCTTGTCCACCTCTCCCTTGTCCGCCTCTCCGCGTTTTTCAGTGGTGGTTGCGTCCGGAGTCAATCTCACGTTTGGCGGTTTCTTGTGGCTGGGTTGCATCACGGTCCCCTGAGGTGCGGTTGAGTAGGACTCCGGTTGGCACGAGGGATGTCATGGCGTCACCTCCACGGGTTCGACGCTGCCGCGCATCGGCCGGGCCGTGCTGCCGCGGGATCGGGACGCCGTCCCCACTCCATCACCGACCAGGGCGGACGCAGCTCGCCGAGGGTTCGGATGGGCCGGGGCCGGAGGGTGCGCATGTCCTGCGCCTCGGTGTGCCGCGCGAAAACTCGCTCGGCGTAGCGGTGACCGGTGTCCGCACCCAGGACGAGGTGCAGGCGCTCGGGATCGCGCTGCGCCTCCCAGGAGGAGACCAGGTGCGCGGCCCCGGTCGACAGTCCCGCGAAGGTCGCGTGCTCCTGCAGGAGGCCGATCGCGCCGGCCATGGCGTGCCGGAAGTCCAGCCAGTGCACGGTGTCGTACAGCTCGTGCCGCACGTTCTCGAAGGGGATGGAGCTCCCGATGCCCGCGATGATCGCCTCGGGATCGCTGAAGTGCTCGCTGCCGAAGGTGACGCTGCCGAACGGCTGGATCCCCACCAGCCGCACCGTCCGCCCTGTCTCCCGCAGCGCCTGCACCAGCCCGCCGGTGGACGCCCCCGTACCGACCGCGCCGACGACGGTCAGGGGCACGTCGGGCAGTGCGCCGGTGACGAGGTCGGCGAATTCCCGGTACCCGGCGTGGTGGATGGCGTCGTGGTACTGCCGCATCCAGTGGAAGTCGGGGCGGTCGGCCAGCAGCTCGCGGACACGACGCACGCGACGTTCCTGGTCGAGCTGGAGGTTCTGGGACGGAGGCATCTGGTCGACCGTCGCGCCCAGGACCTCCAGCTGCGCGCGCATGACGGAGTCGACGGTCGTGGAAGCCACGATGTGGCAGCGCAAGCCGTAGCGGTGGCAGGCCAGGGCGAGCGCCAGGGCGTAGATGCCGCTGGAGCTGTCGATGACGGTCTGCCCCGGGACGATGCGCCCGCGGTGCAGCAGCGCGCGAACGGCGCCCAGAGCCGCGTAGACCTTCATCGTCTCGAAGCGGGCGAGCACGACGTTGCCGCTCAGCCGGATCAGATCCGGTGTCTTCAACGCGTCGGTGATGTGCTCGTGGACGGGTGCGGCGGTGGTGGTGGACGGGGGAACTTGGTTCTCGTGGTGCGGTGACATCGCGTACCGGTCCTCCAGGGCTGCGAGCGCCAGGCAGTTGGCCACGAGAGGGCGGCGGCGTGCGCGCAAGGCTGCCGTCCTCGCCGAGGTGGGGGCGGACCGCGTGCGGACCTGGCGGTTCGCGTCACTTCTTGCGTCCCCGGACGATCAACCGCCGGGAGTGGTTGTCGTACGCGGAACCGTCGAAGCCGCCGAAGATCTCCACGTCCGCGAAGCCGGCGGCCACGAACAGGTCGTGCAGTTCAGCGGCGCTGTAGAGGTAGGACGTCAGGGACGCCGTGCGCGCCGACGTGCCGCGCACCAGCGTCCAGTCGGTCCGAAGCCTGCGCCAGCTGTCGAAGACGACGTCCCGCTGGACCACGTACGAGCCGTCCGGCAGGTCGACCACCTGGGGCCGACCGATCCAGCTGGCCAGGACCTCCTTGCCCATGACGTCCACGAGGAGCTGCCCGTCGGGGGCGAGGCTCTCCCACGCGTTGCGCAGGACCTGGAGGTTGTCGTCCGGGTCGTCGAAGTACCCGAAGGACGTGAACACGTTCAGGACGACGTCGAACGCCTCGGGAGCCGTGTACGTGAGCATGTCCGCTCGCACCAGCCGCACATCGGCACCGGCCTTCTCGCAGGCGCTCCTCGCGCGCTCCAGCATCGGCCCGCTGAGATCGACGCCCGTGACCTCGAACCCCCGGGCGGCCAGCGGCGCCAGGAACAGACCCGGGCCACAGCACAGGTCGAGAACCCTTGCCCCGCTGGGAAAGTCGAGGAGCGGTGAGGTGGCCACCAGCTCGGCAGCGGACTCCGCGCGCGCCGCCGAGAACATGGTCGGCGCGAAGTCGGACCACAGCGAGTCGTCCTCGTACCACTTCAAGGCGCTAGGCCTCCCTCTCGGCAGCTCCAACCGCTCCCGTCATGTCAGTAGTCGGCCGCTTCCGACGGCTGGTTCCCGGAAGTTCACGACAGGCGGCATCACCCCGGAAAACCGGTTGAGCGGTGCCGCCGTGCGCGCCTACTCTCCGGTGGACCGAGCCGTCGAGCCGAAGGCGTGCCGTTGTACAGCAAGTGAGACCTCCCGAGCGCTGATTCATCGCGCGACGCGCATCCGCGTCGCGCTGATGTCTGCTGCGGAACTTCTCACTTGAAACAGGTGTACATCTGTGCTGAACAACTGGGTGGTCACGCCCACCTGCCTGCCGCTAGTCCGCCGTCGTTGCCACTCGTGCGCCTCCGAGCGCTTCCGGGCGAACGGAAAATTCCGCGTCAACGCCAACCACAAGCTCATCGACGTCTGGCTCCTCGTGCTCTGCACCGACTGCGGGGAAACGGCGAAGCTCACGATCATGGAGCGGGTGCACGTCCGCACCGTGCGAGCCGAGCTGCTGGACCGGCTGCACCACAACGATCCCGGTCTGGCCGCCGAACTGCTCCAAGACCCGGTCGTGCAGCGCCGCAACCGCATCGCCCTGGACTGGGACGGTGCCTGGCGCCTGGACACGGGTGAAACGGAACAGCCCGCGGACGACGAGGCGATCGACGTCGCCGTCCGCTTCGACGCCCGGATCCCGGTCCGGCCGGTGCGGCTGATCGCCGAGGGCTTCGGCCTCTCTCGAGCCGAGGCCGAAAGGCTGCTCGACGAAGGAAGAATCGTCTCGGCAGTCCGGCTGAGCGGCAAGCTCTCCGGCGACTTCACCTTCACGCTCAAGCGCTGAGCAACGGGCCTGCCCGGCAAACCACCGGGCAGGCCCTAGTCGCTGCCGATCTCCTTGCGGAGCGACGCGGTGAACGACTGCAGGGCCCGGATGGCCGCGTCCTCGTCCTCGGCCCGCCAGCACGCCTTGACGTAGGCGTTGGCGTTATAGCCCACAACGCCCGCCACGTCGCCCACCTGCTGCCCGGCACCCACTGGGCAACGGCGCAGTACTGCGACTGACAACTCCGGGCCTGCAACGGAAGCACTTCCCGTTGCAGGCCCGGCTTCCGAGTACGACTAGGAGGTGCGGAGCTTGCAGGCGTCCACGGCCCACTGCTGAGGGCCGTAGTTGTCGCGGAAGATCCGGTAGCAGTCGGTGAGGTTGGCCTCGTGGCAGGCGAAGGCCGCGAGGTGCTCGTTGCCGCCGTTCGCGACGGCGTAGTCGACGCAGTCATCGATGCTGGCCAGGACGACGGGCACGGCCGCCGGCGAGGTGGCCTGAGCGGCGGGCGCGAACCCCAACGCGGCGGCCAGCACACCCACTGCCGCCGCGGACCGGGCGAGACGAAGAATCATGATCAGCGATCTCCCTCCTGGAACCTGCTTGCAGGAGCGAGAAAACCGCCAGAGCACCAACACAGCCAGCCGGTGACCACCACTGATCGAGATGTTCACCGGAGCGGCGGTCACCCCGGCACGCACCGTGATCAGCTCGAACGACGCAGCTTCTCGATCAGCACAGCCGCGAGTATCACGGCCACCCCACAGAACATCCCTCCGGATACCAGCACCGCACGGGGGTAGACGACCCTCGGCCCGGCCGGGACGGCGTTGCGCATCCGCTCTTCCGTCCAGTACCCGTCCTCCATGGGAGGAAGCGTGGTGGAGACGAAGGGCGACTCCGCCAGGTCCTCGCCAGCAGGCCTGATCCGACGTGATCGAGCCAAAACCGCCTCCTGAATCGCTTCCCCGATGGCCGCGAACGATCATCCCGCACGTTGGGCCGCAGTTCAGTTGGGTCGGCTGATGGCCATCTTCGCGGCGAAGAAACCCAGCAGGGTGCCAGATGCGAGACGCTGCGCCTGGAGCACGCGCGGGTGGCGGGCCAGGTACCCGGCGAGCGCAGCCGCGGCGAGCACGATGAGCCCGTTGACGCCCACACCGATCACGATCTGCGCGGCCCCGAGCTGGATGAACTGCCACCACGTCGCACCCAGCGCGGGATCGATGAACTGAGGGATCAGCGCCGCGTACAGCAGTGCGATCTTGGGGTTCAGGAGATTCGTCAGGAAACCCATGCCGAACAACCGCGCAGCGGAGTGCGGGGCCAGCTCACGCGGCTCGAACGGCGACCGCCCACCGGGCCGCAGGATCTGCCAAGCCATCCACCCGAGATACGCGGCACCGAGCAGTTTGACCACGTGGTAGGCCTCGGGCACGGCAGCGAAGAGCGCGGACAGCCCAGCGGCGGCGGCGAGGAGGTACACGACGAACCCGAGAGCAACCCCGGCGAGCGAAACGAGCCCGGCCCGCCGCCCCTGCGAGATGGCCCGCGAAGCCAGGTAGACCATGTTGGGCCCAGGAGTCAGCACCATCCCCAACTCCAACACCACAACACCGACCAACGAAGCAAGCGGCACAAGTTCCACCGAGCGAACGTATCCGCCGACACTCGCCCGTTCTAGGAAATTCTGCGAGGAGACGTGGTGATCAAAGCCACCGACCAGGATCAAATCGTGCTGATGTCGATCTCGACTGAAAACGGCGCCACAGCCTTGACCACGCCGGTGAAGACGTCACCATCGCGGTAGACGCGACTGGCCGGATCGAGGAGGTAGGTGTAGACGAGCGGGACGCCTGGAACGCTCTGCTCCACCCGCCAGTAGAAGGGGATGCCGGCCTTGGCGTACTGAGCGACTTTCACGATCCGGTCGGTGGTCTCCGAACCGGGAGAGACGATCTCGACCACCAGCAGCACGTGATCGGGACGAGTCGGCGTGATGTCGATGGTGTCCGCTCGGTACACGACCACATCCGGGCGACGGTTGGTCAGCGGTACGTCCTGCAAGCGGACGTCGAAGTCCGTGTCGGCGTTCCACTCCGGCCCAGCGGCAGCATCCAGGGCGTTCGCCAGAATCCGCGCCAGACGATTGTGTCGCTTGGAAGCGCTGCGGCAGACAGTGATGAGGCCGTCCACAACCTCAACACCCGCGCACTGCGCTGCCGACCAGGAGTCGTACTCCTCCGCAGTGACTGGCGCATGCATTAGGCCGACGCAATCACCTCGGCGGTCATGGCGAACCCCCTTGACATGCTCAACGGACGGCCAACGCTCAGCCCAGCGTACTGCGCATCAAGCAAACTCATCAGTCTCGATCAGCGGGCAAACCGCTACGCACCACGGCGCCGACTCTGACCGGACCACCCACGGACGATCGAACAAGGAGCGAAAACGACTCTGCGGCGGGAGCTGAGATCAGCGATCTGAGCTCCCGCCGCAGGTCAGCGGGTTGACCGCTGCGGAGCCGCCTGAGGGAATCGAACCCTCGACCTACGCATTACGAGTGTCATTCCGGCCTCATAGCGCTTCGAAGCGTCGCGTAGCTGGGCGGTTCCGCCGCAGGTCAACATAGCTATCTAGCCCGATCGGCAGATAGCATCGTATAGCGCGGCGTGGGGCAATCTGCCCCACGCCGCAGACCACTGTGGACGATAAGATCCCGCCGCGGACCGTCGATGACACCGCACGAAGCTCACGACTCTCTGTGATCGCCAACTGCAACCGCTTCGCTGCCCTCGCTGTCGCCGTCAGTCGCCGCAGATTCTGCTTCCTCGGCAGGGACGACGTAGCCCCACACGCCTTCCTCGCCTTCGATGCGCCCGCCCTCGTCGGATTCGGGCGATTGCGTGGTCCAGCCAACAGGTCATACGTTTCGATCTCTGTATTTATCCCAACAACGCGCCCTGCGCAGCGGAAATGATCCCGCGAAACGAGCCTTCGCAAACGAGACAACGCCCCCAAAGCACGCGTCGCCAAACCTGGCCTCACCTTCAAATTCGGCTTCGGAGAAGCCGGTTAGAAGCCCAAATCGAACGCCCCCAAAGTCGGCGACAGCCTGAAAGTTTGCTCCACCCCAAAGAGACACAGAAAAGGTTGAACCTGCGAATGGAGCGTTCCCCTCAAAACATGCTCCACTGAAGTCGACGGGGCCATCAAAATGCGCCCCGACAAACCACGAATCATCAAGGGTCGCGCAGTTAAATACGGCCGAACCCATGAAAAGCGCGCGTCCGAAGTCGCCTTGTTTGACGCGGCACCCTGACAGATCGAAATCCACAAGCGTAGCGCCCGCAAGGTTGAGGCTTATATCTTTCAAAAAATCCCCGCTCGTACGCCCACCTGCACCCTCGTCAGTAGCAGACCGCAAGCGCTCCGCAAGCATACGCTGGACGGTCAGCCGAACTTGAAGTTCTTCGTGCAATTCTATTAGATCATTTCCCGATACTCTCGCGCCAACTTTGATCCCAGCAAGAAATTCATCCGGACATGCAAAAGGCATCCGCAGATACGCACAGAGGATATCGACTATGTCCTGCTGGTACTTCGGGTAACTATTGGCAAGGCGCTTCAGGAGTGTTAATGCGCCGAGCCGAACAGAGGCCTTTTCACTACCCAGTTGCTCGTTGGCTTGAGCTTGTAGCTCGGTAATCCGCCGCTCCTCCGCATCGTACCGAGTATCTTCATTGGCCTTCCGCGCAATCTCGTTCGCTTCCTCGGTCGATCGCTGCCTCCGTGCATGCAACAACAACGCGGCAGCCCCGCCGGCCCCCACTCCCAACGTTCCCGCAGTGCGGATAATGTCGAGGGCTTCCTTGGAACCGGGCGGCGGGTAGATCCAGAACAGCAGGACGCCGGAGCCGATGGTGACGGTCAGGATGATCGCGGCGGCGATCCAGATGGTGGGCCAGCCCAGGACTTTGCGGGGGCCGTCGGGTGCACCTTGCGCCATGGTCATCGATGATCGCAGCCGGGCCCGCCCAAGTGGACGTTTTCGATCAGATGCACTGAAAGAGGGTCCTTCGCCGAAGGCGAAGATCCCTCACCGGTTCTGAGAAACGGTTAAGAATCCACCAGCCGAGGCTGGGTGTCGCCCCGTGAACCGCTCATCACGTGGTACGTGGCACCCCAGTAACATCAGCCACGGCCTGGAGCGAGGTTCACGATCACGGTGTGCGTTATTCGAGCGTCAGGGGCCTCTGCTTCAGGTCTATCGATCATCTCCAGCACCCGTCCAGGCAATCGGGACCTGGTCGGCCTCGCTGCGATTCTTGCCAATTCTCGAAGGCGACGGTCTTCCAGAAGGTCGGCAGATCGGGTCGAATCGAGCGTTGCACCGGTGACGAACTTCGAAAGCGACTGGTCCAGGCCTCCAGGACGTTCTCCCCACTGCAACCGATCCTCCGGAAGATCGGCGACTTGTCCCAATCCCTTCCAATGGAGTTCGCGCACGCGATCGTGCACCAGCTCAAGCAGCGATCCATCCGTGTCGTCGCCGCACACGATCTCGTTCCACGGAATGCTGTGCTTGCGGGTGTAGACGTGCGGCCTGGCTTCGTCGGCAAGTGCTCTCCGGACGGTCAAACCAGACACGATGCTGCAACCCCGCAACCGCGGAGTGTCAGGGCTGTGCGCGCAACCGGCAGAGGGCATTTGCGGAAGCCGCTTATCGTGATTGTAGAGCACGTACATCGGGAGGCAGCCCGCAGCCACCGCATCCTCGATCAACAAGTCGTTCTGCAGCCTTCCACCGACCTTGTGGCGCAACGGGTAGGAGTTGTCCCTGCTCGCGCGCTTGGCCTGAACACGCAACCCGAAGCCGCGGCCCCCAACGTGAAACCACCACTCCCAGTCAGCGCCAGCATGTGACTCTTCGCGAGGCGAGAAGCGCCGGACGGAAACGCGGTCGCGATGCGACAGGTAGATGCCCTGCAGGTTGACCTCGCTGACCGTGTCCTCCCGCAACGGGATCCCTGAGCGCCAACCAAGAACCAGCCGACCGAATGTCCACTCGGCACATTCCCTGAACGTGCGACAGAACGATGCGGATCGGGAGCTGTTCCGGCCGCCGACCTCAGCACCGCAGGACGGGCAGAACGAGAAGTCGTCTTCGATCGCGCGTCCGCAGGAGCAGGACATCACGGATCTCCTCCCTGCCACGGACGTACCCGGCCGACACCTGGGTACACCCGAACGGCCCAAACAGCAGAAGGTTCACGAACAACCATGGAAGAAAAAACCGCAGGTCACGAGCGTGACCTGCGGTTTTCCGAGCGAGCCGCCTGAGGGAATCGAACCCTCGACCTACGCATTACGAGTGCGTCGCTCTGGCCGACTGAGCTAAGGCGGCATTGCGCGGTCAAGTGTAGCGGGCCGCCTCAGGCGCGTGCGCGCGACCCCCGGGCTCGTCCAACTCAGGCGTCACTCGGGCGTCGGGGCATCGTTGAGGTCACAGTGATGCCCGTCACTCGCGCTTGGAGGGGGTCGGATGCGCGCTGTTCGCCGGTTCGGCGTGTGCACCGCCGTGTCGTTGGTCGTAGCTGGGCTTTCGGTGCCCGCCGCCTTCGCTCAGAGCACTCTTCCGACCACTCCCATCCCGTCGCCGGTCGATCCCGGGCAGCCTCCTGCTTCCGTGCCGACTCCGGCTCCTGGGCCGATCGTGGCCGATGCCGGGACCTTGATCGGGGTGGTGCGGATCCTGCCGAACACCGTGCCGAGCGGTTCCGTCGTCGGCGATCCCGATTTCGAGGAGCAGCTGCCGAAGCAGGCCGTCGCCGAGGCCGGGATGGGGCGGGCCGTCGCGCAGGCCAACTCCACCGCTTTCTTCGCCCACGAGCGGGCCGTCGCCGAGGCCTCGCCGTTCGGGGTCGCAGTGTTCGGGAAGTCTCCTCAGCTGCCCGTCGGGTTGGCGCAGGCCGCGCTGCCGGACCGGCCCGAGCCGATCAGTACGAGCATGCAGC
Source organism: Saccharopolyspora antimicrobica (assembly GCF_003635025.1). Lineage (GTDB taxonomy): Bacteria > Actinomycetota > Actinomycetes > Mycobacteriales > Pseudonocardiaceae > Saccharopolyspora > Saccharopolyspora antimicrobica. Next base: position 2,281,971 of record NZ_RBXX01000002.1, read on the forward strand.
CGCCCAGCTCGCCCGCCGACCAGCTGGTCAAGCTCAGCGGGCTGAACGGCAGCGTGCACGCGCGCTGGGACAAGCAGGCCGGGCCGTGCGTGTCGCCGATCGCCGATGCCCGGTACTCGATGGGCAGCGCGTCGGCCGTGAACGCGCTGCCGGAGGGGCTCTCGCTGGGCGGGCTGCTCGGCGGCGGGAAGCCCACCGAGAGCGGCACCGGTTCGCTGCTGCACGTGCCGGACACCGCGCAGGCGCACTCCGGCGTCGAGCTCGTCGACGTGCCCGGGCAGGTCGGCAAGGCCGTCCAGGCCACCTCCGACCTGCAGCTGGCCGGCGTGCGGCTCTTCGCCGGGACTCCGCAGGAGATCCGGGTCGACGTGGTCGGCACGCCGCGGCTGACCGCGACCGCCACCGGCGACCCGGATACCTCCACTGTGGACTACGCGGCGCCGGTGCTGCGGGTTTCGCGAGGCGGCGAAGAGCTCGGCGTGCTCGACGCCGCGAACCCCGGGCTGGACGTTTCGGTGCCCGGGCTCGACAAGCGCGTGCTCGACGCCGGAGTGCTGCGGCTGAGCGTCGGCGAGCTGAAGCAGGACGTCGTGGGCACCGAAGTGCGGGCCGCCGCGCGGCTTTTCGACGTCCAAGTTCTGCGCGGCCACGCGGTCGGCCTGCCGACCTCGCTAGTGCAGGCCTCTTTCGGCGAGCAGATCGTCCGCGCCGGTGCTCCCGACGGTGGCGTGGACTGCACGACCGCGCCAGCACCGGCGGCCGCCGCACCGGCCGCGACCCACCCGCAAGCGGTCCAGCCCCTGGCCCTCACCAGCAGCGGTTACTACGCGGTCCCGCTGTTCTGGACCGGCGCAGGCCTGCTGCTCCTCGGCTCGATCATCGTCGCCGCACTCCCCCGCCGCCGCGCCTGAGGCTTCGTGGATCACTGCGGCGTATGTTCATCAGCATGACTGCTGTTTCGCTGGACGACGCCTTGGCCCAGGTCCTCCCCGGAGCCGTCACGCGGCTGTTCACCCCGGAGGATCTGGCCGAGCTGGTCGTGCTGCAGCGGTGCTGCTGGGTTTCCGAGGCCGTCTTGAACAACACCCTGGACGTGCCCGCCCTGCACGAAACCCACGACGAGGTCCTGGCCTGGGCGCAGTCGTGGACGACCCTCGTCGTGCGCCGGGACGGACGTCTGGTCGCCGCCGTGCGCGGACGGTTGGACGGCGAGCAGGACTGGGAGATCGGTCGCCTCATGGTCGCCCCGGACCTGGCCGGGAATGGCATCGGCTCCGCGCTGCTGGCCCTGATCGAAGCGCAGGCCCCGGCATCGGTGCGGCGGTTCTCGCTGTTCACGGGAGCCGCGAGTCAGCGCAACATCCGCACCTACCAGCGGGCCGGGTACCAGCTGACCGAGACAGCGCAGGTGCCCGGGCACATCGCCGGTGCCGTGTTCATGACCAAGCCGGCGGTCAGCTGAAGTCCACTGTGGACGTCAGCCGGTGAAGAGGGTGGCGAGCATCGCCTCCACCGCGATGATCGGTTTCACGTTCTGGGTCAAGGCCACTCGGCATTCCAGGACCGCGTCCAGGCGGCGGAGGGCCGACTCCGAGGTCCACTCCTGCGCCGCTTTGACCACCGAGCGCTCGAAGTCCGGGTGGTTCAGCGGGGCGGAGGAACCGGCGCGGGTCACCAGGACGTCGCGGTAGAAGCCCGCCAGGTCCACCAGGGCAAGGTCGAGGGCGTCGCGCTGGGAGCGGGTGGTGCGGGACTTCTGGCGCTTCTCCAGCTCTTTAAGCGCCGCGTTGGCGCCTCGGGTGGCCGCGGCCGTGCCCTTGCCGGTGCCGCCCGCGCCCATCGCCGTCTTCAGCTCTTCCTTCTCCGCCTCGTTGCGGTCCTCGTTGGCCGTGGTCGCCTCGGTCTCGGCCAGCTTCACCAAGCCGGTCGCCGCCGTGAAGACGTCCGAGAACCTGCGCAGGCCCAGCGGGATGCGCAGCACCGACTCGCGCCGCTCGCGCGCTTCCTCGTCGGTCGCCAGCCGCCGCGCGCGGCCGATGTGCCCGCCGCACACCGAAGCCGCCCACTGCGCCAGCTCGGCGTCAACGCCGTCGCGCTCGTGCAGCACCTCGGCGATGGCGCTGGACAGCGGCGTACGCAGCTGCACCACCCGGCACCGGGAGCGGATCGTCACCGACACGTCTTCCGGGTGGTCCGATGGCGCGCACAGCAGGAACACCGTGCGCGGGGGCGGCTCTTCGACCGCCTTGAGCAGCGCGTTCGCCGCGCCCTCGGTGAGGCGGTCAGAGTCCTCGATGAGCACTACGCGCCAGTGACCGGTGGTCGGCCGGCGCGCCGCCGCCTGGACCAAAGAGCGCATTTCCGCGACGGAGATCGACAGGCCCTCCGGCGCGACGAGGCGCACGTCGGCGTGGGTGCCGTGCATGACCGTCCGGCACGCCGTGCAGCTTCCGCAGCCCACGAGATCAGGGTCAGTGCACTCCAGCGCAGCGGCGAAGGCGCGGGCCGCGACCGAGCGCCCCGAACCGGGCGGGCCGGTGAACAGCCAGGCGTGCGTCATGGCACCTGGCGGGACCGGTTCGCCACGGACCTGGCGGCGGGCCGCGCTCACCGCGGCGTAAAGCGTCTGCACGGCGTCGGGCTGGCCGACGACCTCCGCCCACACCCCGGTGTTCAGCTGCTCCGGAGCGTCGGTCCGCATCGCGTCGCCTCCCGTGTCTGGTGCGTGCTCGCACGCACGACTCTACGGTGCCGCCCCGACCGCGGACTGAGGCCTAACCGAAGAGCGCGGCCAGGATCACCAGCAGCGGGATGGCCAGCGCGACCAGGCAGCCGATCTTCGCGCCGGCGCTCGTCTGCTGCTTCTTCTTCGGCTTCTTCTGCCGCTGCTGCGCGGGTGCGTTCTGCCTGCGCGCAGGCGGGAGCGAGAACGGCTCTTCCCGGTCGACGGCCGGTGGCGGAGCAGGCGGCGCCGCCGACGTGGTGGTCGGCGGCGCCGCTCGTGCCACGGTCAGCGCATCCGGGTAGTGGAGCAGCGGCGGCAGTGCCTGCGTGCCGTCCTGGCCGGAGAGCGCGTCGCGCCGCGTCACGAAGACTTCGAAGAGGAGCTGGCCCGCTTCTTGGCCGTCGTGCTCGTGGTCTTCTTCGCCGTGCTGGTCGTCTTCTTCGCAGCGGTGGTGGAGGTCTTCTTCGCGGCCGCGGTGGACTTCTTGGCCGGGGCCTTCTTCTTGGCCGGGGCCTTGGCCCGCCGCTCCGCGAGCAGCTCCACCGCGCGCTCCATGGACAACGACTCCACGTCATCGCCCTTGCGCAGCGACGCGTTCGTCTCGCCGTCGGTGACGTACGGGCCGAACCGGCCGTCCTTGATCACCAGCGGCTTGCCGGTGTCCGGCTCCTCGCCGAGCTCGCGCAGCGGCGCCGCCGCAGCACGCCGTCCGCGCTGCTTGGGCTGCTCGTAGATCTTGAGCGCCTGCTCCAGTGTGATCGAGAAGATCTGCTCCTCGGTCTCCAGGGAGCGCGAGTCCGTGCCCTTCTTCAGGTACGGGCCGTAGCGGCCGTTCTGCGCGGTGATCTCGTTGTCGCTCTCCGGGTCCTTGCCGACCACGCGCGGCAGCGACAGCAGCTTGAGCGCGTCCTCGAGGGTCACGGTGTCCAGCGACATCGACTTGAACAGGCTGCCGGTGCGCGGCTTGTTCTTGCTGCCCTCGGGCAGGACCTCGGTGACGTACGGGCCGAACCGGCCCTCCTTCGCCACCACCTCGTGGCCCGACTCCGGGTCGGTGCCCAGGCTGCGGCCCTCCATCGGCGTGGCGAACAGCTTCTCCGCGATCTCCACGGTCAGCTCGTCGGGCGGCAGGTCGTCGGGCAGGTTCGCCCGCTGCGACGACTCGTCCTCCAGGGTCCGCTCCAGGTAGGGCCCGTAGCGGCCGACGCGCACGTAGACGGTGCGGTCGTGGTCGTCGGTGAACATCGGGATCGAGTTGACCGCCCGCGGGTCGATCTCCTCGACGCTCGAGCCGACCAGCTTCTTCAGCCCGCCGGCGCGGCCGATCGAGCCCTCCGGCCCCACGTCGCCGCCGAAGTAGAAGCCGGACAGCCAGCTGGTGCGCTGCTCGCGCCCCTCGGCGATGCGGTCGAGCTCGTCCTCCAACGCCGCGGTGAAGTCGTAGTCCACCAGCCGCTCGAAGTGCTTCTCCAGCAGGCCGACCACGGCGAAGGCGATCCACGACGGAACCAGGGCGGAGCCCTTCTTCCAGACGTAGCCGCGCTCCTGCACGGTGCTGATGATCGAGGCGTAGGTCGACGGGCGGCCGATGCCCAGCTCTTCCATCGTCTTGACCAGGCTGGGCTCGGTGAAGCGCGGCGGCGGGTTGGTGGTGTGCCCGTCCGGCGACAGCTCCGGCGCGGTGACCGGCTGGTTCTCGACCAGCTGCGGCAGCCGGGACTCGGCGTCGTCGGCGGCCCCACCGGCCTCCGTGTCGACAGCCTCGACGTAGGCCTTCAGGAAGCCCGGGAAGGTGATCGTGCGGCCCGAGGCGGCGAAGGTGCACTCCTCGCCGCTGGTCGCGGTGCCGGTGATGCGCACCGACAGGGTGGTGCCCTTGGCGTCGGCCATCTGGGAGGCGATGGTGCGCTGCCAGATCAGCTCGTACAGCTTGAAGCCGTCGACGTCGTTGCCCAGCTCAGCGGCGACCTCGCCAGGCGTGCGGAAGCTCTCGCCCGCCGGGCGGATCGCCTCGTGCGCCTCCTGCGCGTTCTTGACCTTGCGGGTGTACTGGCGCGGCTGCGCCGAGACGTACTGCTTGCCGTAGAGGTCGGTGGCCTGGTTGCGCGCCGCGGTGATCGCCGTCTCGGACAGCGTCGTCGAGTCGGTACGCATGTAGGTGATGTAACCGTTCTCGTACAGCCGCTGCGCCGTGCGCATCGTGCGGTCCGCCGAGAAGCGCAGCTTGCGGCCGGCCTCCTGCTGCAGCGTGGAGGTCATGAACGGCGCGTACGGCTTCCGCGTGTACGGCTTCTCCTCGACGCTGGAGACGCTCAGCTGCGCGTCGGTCAGCGCCGCGGCCAGCGCGCGGGCCTCGGTCTCGGTCAGCACCCGGATGTCGGCGTTCTTGAGCTGCCCGTCCGGGCCGAAGTCGCGGCCGGTGGCCAGCTTCGCGCCGTCCACCGTGACCAGGCGGGCGCCGAAGCGGCGCGGCGAGGCGTCCGGGCCCGCGTCCATGGTCGCGGAGATGTCCCAGTAGTCGGCCGGGACGAACTTGATCCGCTCGCGCTCGCGCTCGACCACGATCCGGGTCGCCACCGACTGCACGCGGCCCGCCGACAGCTTCGGCATGACCTTCTTCCACAGCACCGGGCTGACCTCGTAGCCGTACAGCCGGTCCAGGATGCGGCGGGTCTCCTGCGCGTCGACCAGGTCGTGGTCCAGGTCGCGCGGGTTGGCCGCGGCCGCCTGGATCGCCGACTCGGTGATCTCGTGGAACACCATCCGGCGCACCGGGACCTTCGGCTTCAGCGTCTCCAGCAGGTGCCAGGCGATCGCCTCGCCCTCGCGGTCACCATCGGTGGCGAGGTAGAGCTCGTCGACCTGCTTGAGCGCGTCCTTCAGCTCGGTGACGGTGGACTTCTTGTCGGCGGAGACCAGGTACAGCGGCTCGAAGTCGTTGTCGACGTCCACGCCGAGCCGGGCCCACGCCTGGCCCTTGTACTTCTCCGGCACGTCCTTGGCGTTCTTGGGCAGGTCGCGGATGTGGCCGCGGGAGGACTCCACGATGAAGTTCGAGCCCAGGTAGGAGGCGATCTTCTTGGCCTTCGCAGGCGACTCGACGATCACCAGGCGCCGGCCCCCGGAGCCCGCCCCGTTGGCGGACCCCGAAGCCCGGCCGGTCCCGCCGGCCTTCTTCGTCCGTGTCGACCCAGCCACGCTTACCCGCTCTCTTCTCCCGGAAGCATCCTTTGCTACCCGACAAGTTCCTCAGTGTGCCCCGTGCGCGGTTCCGACCGCCGCCCGGGAAGGCACAGGGTTGCACATAACACGCCCATGTACGTCGGCGTCTTGTCTTACGAACGTATCGGGTGACGAACGTGTTCCGTTGCGTGACCTGGCGTGATATGCGTCAAATCGGTCACGAAACGAGCGGCCACGTTCGCTCGATCGCACCATCGGGAGTCGGCCCGACGAGCTCGGCCAGCCGGGCCAGGCGGCGGCGACCGGTGACGCGCAGCGCCGGGCCGCCCGCGCGGAGGCCGATCGGCTTGGCCGGCAGGCCGCAGCCGAGCAGCGCCGCGGCCAGCGGCTCGTGCGTGTCGGGGGCGTGCGGGTCGAGCCCGAGGCGGTAGCCGGTGGGCTCGGCGGAGCCCGCGGTCAGCGCCCAGATCCGCAGGGCGGCGCCGTCCGGGACGTAACCGGCCGGGACGGACTTCACCGCACCTCGCAGCCAGTGCTTGGCGAGGCCGGTCAGGTCGGCCCGGAAGGCGGTGCGGATCAGCGGACGGCCTTCGTCCGAGCGGCCGAGCTCGGCTTCCACGCCGCGCTGCGCGCAGGCGTCGACCAGCGACCGGGCGCGCCACTCGGCGTCGACCACGACCGACAGCCGGGCGGCGGTGCCGCGCCCGAAACCGACGGCCTGCCCCGGCCCGCACAGCATGCCCGCCAGATCAGCGATGACGGGTTGCCGCGCCTCGGCCGAGTAGAAGGACAGCTGGCCCACGGCCCGCATCGTAGAACGGCAGTTCGAGATGCGCCATGCCTTCACCCGAACGTGCGAGCCGAACCGCTCGGGTGCCGCGACTTCAATTGAAATCGGACGTCCGATTTCAATTGAAGTCGCGGGCCAGGTCAGCGTGGTGGTTGTTGCTGCTGGGGCTTGGAGAAGAAGGGGCGGCACTCCTGGGCCTGGTGGGCCGCCGCGTTGAGCTGCTGGTTCTGCTCCAGCTGGACGAGCTTGTCCTTGAGGTCGAGCTGGCCGCCCTTGTCGAGCTCCTGCTGGACCGCGGTCATGCCCTCCTGGAAGCGCTGCTTGTCGGTCGGGTCGACCTGCTCGGCCTTCGCCCTGGCGCCGTGCAGGAGATCCCGGACCTCTCCGAAGCTCTCCTGGAAGCCGACGCCGAGCTGCTCGGCCCCCTTGACCGGCGGTGCACCGAGGTCCTGCAGTCCGCGCGCCGCGTCGTCGGCGGCCTTCGAGGCGGCATCGATGCGGGTGATCACCGAGTCCTTCACCGTCCCGGTGTTGCTCTGGTCCAGCGCAGGCAGGTTCTGCTGGGCCGCGCTGAAACCGCTGATCAGGCCGCACATCTTGCCGGTCCAGGCGACCGCCTCCGCGCTCGGTGCCTGCGGCGCGGGCGGCTGCGGGGCACCCGCCGGGCCCCCGGCGCAACCTGCCAGCGCGAGCGGAACGGCGGCCAGCACGGCGGTGGAACGTAACTTCATGCGCACTCCTCGCACAGATCGGAGTTGCCTTCGGCGTGCGGCCCAGACTCTCCCGCACCCGCGATCACGCTCCGGAGCCCGGGGTGCGCGCACGGCCGAAACCCCTGCGCACGGCGAAGGGCGCCCTCCCCGGCGAGGAGGACGCCCTTCGATGGCGTTCCGGCGCGTTATGAGGGCGCGCCGTTGACCGCCTTGTCATCGGAAGGCGATGACTCGGCGATCGAGGTCGAGCGGCGCTTGGAGATCACCACCGCGACGACGATCACCGCGACCGCCACCACCGCGATGCCGATGCGCACCGGGTGGTTCGCGTCGGCCCCGACGGAGAAGGCCACCACGGCGGGCGCGATCAGCACCGACACCAGGTTCATCACCTTCAGCAGCGGGTTGATCGCCGGTCCGGCGGTGTCCTTGAACGGGTCGCCGACGGTGTCGCCGATGACCGTGGCGGAGTGCGCCTCGGAACCCTTGCCACCGTGGTGGCCGTCCTCGACCAGCTTCTTCGAGTTGTCCCAGGCACCACCGGAGTTGGCCAGGAAGATGGCCATCAGGGTGCCGGTGGCGATGGCACCGGCGAGGTAGCCCGCCAGCGGGCCGACGCCGAGGCCGAAGCCGACCGCGATCGGCGCCAGCACCGCGAGCAGACCCGGCGTGGCCAGCTCGCGCAGCGAGTCGCGGGTGCAGATGTCCACGACCCGGCCGTACTCGGGGCGCTCGGAGCCGTCCATGATGCCCGGCTTGTCCCTGAACTGGCGGCGCACCTCGTAGACCACCGCACCGGCGGCGCGCGAGACCGCGTTGATCGCCAGCCCGGAGAACAGGAACACCACGGCGGCACCGATGACCACGCCCACCAGCACGTTCGGCGCGTAGACGAAGAACTCCGAGCGGCTGAGCGTGCCCGCAACGTCTGCCAGCGCCACACCGATCGCATCGGTGTAGGAGCCGAAGAGCGCTGTCGCGGCCAGCACCGCGGTGGCGATCGCGATGCCCTTGGTGATCGCCTTCGTGGTGTTGCCGACGGCGTCGAGCTCGGTGAGGATCTTCGCGCCCTCGCCCTCGACGTCGCCGGACATCTCCGCGATGCCCTGGGCGTTGTCGCTGACCGGGCCGAAGGTGTCCATCGCGACGATCACGCCGACGGTGGTCAGCAGACCGCAGCCGGCCAGCGCGATGGCGAACAGCGCCACCGGCAGCGAACCGGACAGCAGGAACGCGCCGAACACCGCCGCGCCGATGATCAGCGCGGTGTAGACGGCGGACTCGAAGCCGACCGACAGACCCGAGAGGATCACCGTCGCCGCGCCGGTCAGCGACGACTTGCCGACGTCCTGCACCGGGCGGTGCTCGGTCGCGGTGAAGTAGCCGGTCAGCTTGAGGATGACCACCGCGAGCAGGATGCCGATGATCACCGCGACCATCGCGATGACCGCCGGGTTGCCCGGGGTCGCCTGCAGCTCGGGCGAGACGCCGTTGAGGTCGGCGAAGGAGCTGGGCAGGTACAGCAGCGCGGCGACCACGCAGAGCACCGCCGAGATCGCGGCCGAGATGTAGAACGACCGGTTGATCGCGACCAGCGCGCTCTCCCCGCCGCGGGCCTTGGTGATGTAGACGCCGATCACCGCGGTCAGCACGCCGATGGCGGGCACGATCAGCGGGAACAGCAGGCCGTGCAGGCCGAACGCGGCGGTGCCGAGGATCAGCGAGGCGACCAGGGTCACCGCGTAGGACTCGAACAGGTCGGCCGCCATCCCGGCGCAGTCGCCGACGTTGTCACCGACGTTGTCGGCGATGGTGGCGGCGTTGCGCGGGTCGTCCTCGGGGATGTTTTGCTCGACCTTGCCGACGAGGTCGGCGCCCACGTCGGCGGCCTTGGTGAAGATGCCGCCGCCGACTCGCATGAACATGGCCAGCAGGGCGGCGCCGAAGCCGAAGCCCTCCAGCACGCGCGGCGCGCCACCGGCGTAGACCAGCACGACGAGCGCGGCGCCGAACAGGCCGAGGCCGACGGTCGTCATGCCGACCACGCCGCCGGTGCGGAACGCGACGCGCATCGCCTTCTCGCGTCCCTCACCGGCTTCGCGGGCGGCCGCCGCGACGCGCACGTTGGCGCGGGTGGACAGCCACATGCCGAGGTAGCCGATGGCCGCGGAGAACGCCGCGCCGAACAGGAAGAAGATCGAGCGGCCGATCTGCTCGCCGACGGTTTCCGCGGGTAGCGCGAACAGCAGCAGGAACACGAGCACCGCGAAGATCGCCAGGGTGCGGAACTGCCGGTTCAGGTAGGCCGAAGCGCCTTCCTGCACGCCCTTGGCGATCTCCTGCATCTTGGCCGTGCCCTGGCCGGCGGCCAGCACCTCCTTGATCAGGACGTAGCCGAAGGCCAACGCGGCCAGAGCGATCACCATGACCACGCCGACCACCGCGTAGTCGGCGCCGCCGAGTTCGATTCCGGAGGCTTGCTGGGCGAGGTCCATCCGGGTCTGCGAGCTCGGTGGTGCAGCGCCCTGGGCCCAGCCGTGCTGGACCGGGGTGAGCAGGGACATCCGTCCTCCTGGGTTGTGCTCGGTTCAGCACCGGAGTCCTGCCGGCTCGCGACCGGCTCCAGTGCGCGGTAGGCGGCCCCGCCTGGTACGGCCCGTGATCGTCCGCTGGCCGTCCGTGGCGACGTCGTGGCTCGGGAGTCTATTCAGGCCACGAGTGGCTTACCTCACGGTGTGATACGCACCTCTCTCCGACGTGGGAATCTGTTACCTGTTTATCGATTCAGAGGCCTACTTGATCACCCGTTCGGCCCGATCTTGATTTGGCCCAATCGGGTGACATGAGGTATATAGCGCCGTTTCGCGGGCTGCGACGCGACATAGGACTGCCGTCGACCGGAACCAGCCGATCGGGCGATACCGACACAGCTGCGGAAACCCGGAACTCGTGCGCGGCTCCCGCACCGCTCTGTGCGAGGCTCGCTGCTGTGCGCGCTGCGGAGCAGAACAGAGGGAAGCGGTTGCTCGACCGCGTGTTGGCGGGCGTGCCGACCGGCGAGTCACCGATCCGCCACGTCGCGCAGCTGCCGAACCGACCGGCCCGCACCACCGACTGGCCGGAGTGGGTCCCGCCGCAGCTGATCGAGGCGCTCCGCGAACGCGGTGCCGACGCGCCGTGGGTGCACCAGGTCGAAGGCGCGGAGGCCGTCCGGGCCGGCGAGAACGTGGTGGTCGCCACCGGCACGGCATCGGGGAAGTCGCTGGTCTACCAGCTGCCGGTGCTGTCCCGGCTGCTCGAAGAGCGCCGCGCGACCGCGCTCTACCTGGCGCCCACGAAGGCGCTGGGAGCCGATCAGCTGCGCACCGTCGACGAACTCGGTCTGAAGGAGATCCGCGCGGTCACCTTCGACGGCGACACACCGCAGGTGGAGCGGGACTGGATCCGCGCGCACGGCCGGTGGATCTTCACCAACCCGGACATGCTGCACTACGGAATCCTGCCCGGGCACAGCCGCTGGGCCCGGTTCTTCCGGCAGCTCACGCACATCGTGGTGGACGAGTGCCACACCTACCGCGGCGTGTTCGGTTCGCACGTCGCGCTCCTGCTGCGCCGACTGCGCCGGATCGCGCAGCACTACGGCGCGGATCCGGTCTTCGTGCTCGCCTCCGCCACCGTGTCCGACCCGGACGCGCTGGCACAACGTCTCACCGGGGCGCCGTGCCGCGCCATCACCGACGACGGATCACCGCGGGGCGCGCGCACCATCGCGCTCTGGGAACCGCCGTTGCTGGAGGAGATCATCGGCGAGAACGGCGCTCCGGTGCGCCGTGCCGCGGGCACCGAGGCCGCGCGGATCATGACGGAACTGGTCATCGAGGACGCCCGCACGCTGGCGTTCATCCGCTCCCGGCGCGGCGTCGAGCTGGCCGCGATCGCCGCGCAGCGCGCACTGTCCGAAGTGGATGATTCGCTGCCCGGCAAGGTCGCCGCGTACCGCGGCGGATACCTGCCCGAGGACCGGCGCGAGCTGGAGCGCTCGTTGCTCACCGGCGAGCTGCGCGCGGTGGCCACCACCAACGCGCTCGAACTCGGCGTCGACATCTCCGGCCTCGACGCCGTGGTGGTCGCCGGCTACCCGGGCACGCTCGCGTCCTTCTGGCAGCAGGCCGGTCGCGCCGGGCGGGACGGTGAGGGCGCGCTGGTGGTGTTCGTGGCGCGGGACGACCCGCTGGACACCTACCTCGTGCACCACCCGCCCGCGATGCTCGACCGGCCGGTCGAGGCGACGGTGCTCGACCCGACCAATCCGTACGTGCTCGAACCGCACCTGGCCTGCGCCGCCGCGGAACTGCCGCTCGACGAGGAGTCGTTCGCGATCTTCGGCGGCGAGGCCGCGCGACGCGCGGTGCAGGCCCTCACCGCGGACGGGGTGCTGCGCAAGCGCCCGCACGGCTGGTTCTGGACCTCCCGCGAACGTCCACACCGGAACGTGGAGCTGCGCGGCGCCGGCGGCCACCCGATCGCCGTCGTCGAGGGCGACTCCGGCCGGATGCTGGGCACCGTGGACCCGGACTCCGCCTGCGGCACCGTGCACCCGGGTGCCGTCTACCTGCACCGCGGCGAGTCCTTCGTGGTCGACGACCTGGACCTGGAGACCGGCATCGCGCTGGTGCACGCGGAGAGCCCGGACTGGACGACCTCACCGCGCAACGTCGTGGACATCTCGGTGCTGCGGACCATCGAGCAGCACGACACCGGCCGGGGCGTGACGGTCTGCCTAGGCGAGGTGGAAGTCACCTCGCAGGTCGTCGGCTACCTGCGGAAACGGCCGTCCGGGCAGGTGCTGGACCAGGTCGCGCTGGACCTCCCGGCGCAAACCCTGCTGACCCGCGCCGTCTGGTACACGGCCAGCGAGGAACTGCTGATGAGCAGCGCGCCGGGGGGCGCCGGGCTGGAACCGGCGCGCATCCCCGGCGCGCTGCATGCCGCCGAGCACGCGGCGATCGGCCTGCTACCGCTGTTCGCGACCTGCGATCGTTGGGACATCGGCGGGGTGTCCACCGCGATGCACGCCGACACCGGGGAGGCAACGGTGTTCGTGCACGACGGGCATCCGGGAGGGGCCGGATTCGCCGATCGCGGTTTTGCCGCATTGGTCCCGTGGTTGGCCGCGACGCGGGAAGCGATCGCTTCCTGCGACTGCCCGGCTGGTTGCCCGTCCTGCGTTCAGTCGCCCAAGTGCGGGAATGGCAACGAACCGCTGGACAAGGCAGGGGCGGTGGCTGTTCTCGATGCGGTGTCGACCGTGCTCGGGGGCGGCACCGGTGGATCGGCTGGGCTGCACAACGGTCCGCAACGGGTCTGAGCACAGAGGAACTAGTGCGTGCTCGGGGGAGGTGCGGTGTCCGGTCGTGTCGGGGAGCCCGGGCGCGGGTGCCGATCCGGTCGGCGCCGGCACGGTCGGCAGGTTCGTCACCTGCGTGCCGCGAGGAGTTCCGCCACGTCTGCGTTGTTGTCGAGGTTCTCGCGACCCGTGCGGAGCGCGTCCTGCACGAAGTCCGGGGTGGGCAGCCGCCAGGCGCAGACCTCCGGCTTGACCCGCCAGTGCACCGCGCCACCCGGGTAGGCGGTCGGCGGCATGGCCACCCAGCTCCCCTTGCCGTGCAAGCGGATTCCGGGCACGTCGGCCAGTTCCGCGGCGAGCTCGCCGCCGCTGGTCATCAGGAAGTACCAGCGACCTAGCGGGGTCGCCACGATCGGCACCGGGAAGCCCAGGGCGCGCAGCACCGAGGCACCGGCACGGCCGAGAGCCGCGTCGACCTCGAGCGCGTCAACGGTGTGCCCGGTGGCGATCAGCAGGCTGTAGGGGTGTTCGGCCCACCAGGCCGTGACCTCGTCGGGGTTGGTACCGAGCCGCGTCTGCCAGTCGCGGTGCACCGGCATCGGGCCGTGCTCCTGGCGGCCGTGCCGGCCGATCCAGTGGTCTTCATCGGGGTAGGTTCCGGGAAGGACCGGCCAACCGCGCGAAGCGAATCCGATTGCCTGCACGCGCAGTTCGATCCGGCTGCTGGTCAACCCGGCCGGATGGGCCGGGACGCCGCGGAAGGCACCTTGCCACCTCTCCGCCGACCATTGCATCTGTTCCGCCTCCTCGTTCCACAGTGGGCGGTGGACCGGTGGTCTCGGGGAACCACCTGGTTCGCGACCTCTTTGTCGTGAACTTCGAGTCTTCCCGCTCACACCTCCAATCAACGGCATGACACCCCGGTGAGTACACCCCGCGTCGGCGACCGGTCGTCCAGCCGCGACGAACGCCTCCGAGCAGAACACGACCACCGAAAGATCAACCAGGTGAACGGCTCTCGAACTGCAGCTGGCGCGCGCGTTGCCGTCCGCTCCGGACCGTTCGTCGACCGTTCGTCGTGGCGGGACCGATCACTATTCGATCGGCCCCGCGTGCGCCCTTGATCTGGCCTTTCCGGCCAGCAGCACGACGGCCGGAAGATCAGCTTCGACCGTGACGCGGGCGTTCCAGCCCTCCAGCAGGCACTCGACGACCGCCGCGCGCATGCCGTCCGCCACCTGCGCGGCCCGCTCGCACGCCAGCTCCGCCCCACTCGGTGCGTGTGCAGCGGCGGCCAGTGCCGCGAGATCGGCGGCACCTTCCGCGCGGTGCCGGGCGATGGTAGCCGCACCGATCTGGAGAACGAGCACGAGCACCGCGAGCAGCGCCAGCACCAGGATCGCGGACAGCGCCGTCGCCACTCCTCTGTCGCGGTTCATCGCACCACCTGCTCCTCGACACCCGGTTCGAGCACGGCCACCGCCCGCGCGTGCAGCCAGCGACCGGGCAGTTGAGCGGGCAACGGCATGCTCACCTCCGCGCGGACGACGTCGCCGTCCACCTGCACCTCCAGCACGGCACCGGCCGGGGCCATCCGGTGCACCGCCTCGTCGACCCGAGCCCGATCACCGCGCGCCACCAGACGGGCCGCCTCCACCGCCGCATCGGTGCAGCGGAGGTGGCCGATCAGCGCGTTGGTGCCGACCAGTGCCAGCACGAACACGGCGATCACCGAGCAGATGCCCAGCGCCGCTTCGACCGTCACCGCGCCGCGGTCGGGTGCTCCGGCACCGCGCGGTGCCGGAGCCACCTGTGCATCCATCAGATGCCGCCACCCTCCAGACCGCGTTCGATGAGGCCGGTCAGGGCTTCCTTGATCGTGCCGCCGGTGACGATCTCGAACAGCAGCGAGGCGAACGCGACCGCAGCCACCGTTCCCATCGCGTACTCGGCGGTCGTCATCCCGCCATCGCCGTGCAGCAACGCCCGCAGCCTCCGGGCCGCCACCCACCGGACAGCCGTGATCGATTTCGTCATGTTCTCCTCCATTCGTCCGTCCACATTGAACTGATCCAGACTTGACCGCCCTCCGCGGTCTGATCACCCGAAAACCAATCGACACAGGAACTTTCGGTTTACCGGTGAACTCCTCTTGACACCGCCGACGACCAACCGTGGCCAGGGCTCCGCAGCCAGCTACCCGGGCACAGTCAGCCGGTTCAGGGTTCCCGCGACCACTGGCACCACGCCCAGGCACAGGAAAGCGGGCAGGAAGCACAGGCCGAGCGGCGCGGAGATCCACACCGCTGCTCGTTGCGCGCGTGCTTCGGCCTGCTCGGCGACCGTGGCGCGGGCGTGCTCGGCGAGTTCGGCCGCCACCTCCGCCAGGCCCTGACCCGTGCGCGCGGTCCGCCGCGCCGCGCGGGCCAGCTCGGCGGTGTCCGGGTTGGCCAGCGCAGGCTCCCAGCTCGTCACCGCGTCCGATCCCAGCGCGAGGTGAGCGGCTACTTCGCGCAGGGTCCGCCGCGCGACGCCGGTCAGTTCCTCGGCCACCGCCCGCACGACCACCGGCACCGGCAGGCCCGCCCGCATCCCCGCCGCGAGCAGATCCCAGCCCGCGGCCAGCACCAGCGGGTCCGTCCGTTCCTGTCTTCGCGCCATCAGCGCTGACCAGCGGCGTGCGGCGAGCGCGGCCGCCAGCCCGATCAACACGCCCATGACCAGGCCGAACACCTGCACCGCGACCGATCCCACGGCCAGCGGGAGCGCCCATGCGGTGACCGCAGCCCGCTGCCGGGGCCGGGAGCGCGGGCGCAGCGACCGGAGCCGGTGCCGCGCCGAGCCCGTGGGAGCGATCAGCACCGCGGCCGCCACGAGCACCGGCGCCGCTTCGATCACGATTGCACCACCTCCGTCAGCCGCAACGTCCAGCTCGCACCGGCCGCCAGCAACGCCGCTCCGACCAGCAAGAGCAGTTGCCCGAACATCCCGTCGTTGAGCACCGCCAGCGGAGCCGCCCCGAGGGCTTCGCCGAACAGCAGGCCGCAGACCGGCAACCCGGTGAGCACCGCCGCCGTCGAACGCGGACCGGCCAGCTTCGCCTCGACGCCGCGGCGGAACGCCGTGCGCCGCTCGACATCGCGGCGAACCGCGTCGAGCAGATCGGCCAGCGCGACGCCGTGCCGCTCCGCCAGCACCCACGCCCTGGCGACCCGCCCCAGCGGTGCGCGCAGCTCGACGAGATCGTGGCAGCGCAGCACCGCCGCCACATCACCGCCGAGCCGCACCGTGGCCGCCATGTCCCGGAAGACACCGGCGACCGCCGGCCCGGCTTCGGCCGCAGCACCTTCCGCTGCCGAAGCCGGATGCGCGCCCGCTCGCAACTGCGCCACCAGCAGCCGCAGCCCGGCGGTCAGCTCGTCGGCCCGGACGAGCCGGGCCCGCCGCCCGCGCAGAGATCGCCAGTGGTGCCCGCCGAGCAAGGCCAGCCCGGTCCCAACCAAAAGTCCTGCCGGGCCAGCGAGAACGAGCCCGCCGACCGCCGCTGTCGGCACGACGAGAAACCGCGTGTTGCGCACCGGCCCGAGCACCGTCCGCACCTGTCGAGGGCGAAGCCGGTCGCGAGCGCTGATCTCGGGCCAGCACAGCATGGCGACCGCGGCCAGCAGCAGCGCGAGGATCAGCACGGCAACGCACCTCCCCGGGCGGCCAGCAGCGCGGCCAGGTCTTCCCGTCCCGATGTCCAGCCTTCATCGCGCTGCCAGGCCGAGACGACCTGAACTCGCTCGCCGTCGCGCCGCAGCACGCCTATGCCTGCCAGGTACCGCCCGCGCTGCGCACTTCGCCGGACGTGCAGCACGACCTGCACCGCCGCAGCGAGTTGGCTGTGCAGCGCGGTGTGCGACAGACCGCCCAGCGCCGCCAGCGCTTCCATCCGAGCCGGGACTTCTTGCGGTGAGTTGGCGTGCAGCGTGCCGCCGCCCCCGTCGTGGCCGGTGTTCAGCGCCGAGAGCAGCTCGCGGACCTCGCCGCCGCGCACCTCTCCGACGATCAGCCGGTCCGGCCGCATCCGCAGGGCTTGGCGCACCAGGTCGCGGACCTGGATCTCGCCGACTCCCTCGACGTTCGGCGGCCGCGTGAGCAGCCGGACCACGTGCGGATGCCGCGGGTGCAGCTCGGCCGCCTCCTCGACGCAGACGATCCGCTCCGCTTCGGCGACCTCGCCCAGCATCGCCGCCAGCAGCGTCGTCTTCCCGCTGGCCGTGCCACCGACCACCAGGAAGGCCAACCTCGCGGCGACTATCTCGCGCAGGACGTCGGCCGTCGGCCCGTCGAAGGCGCCGGACTGCTGCAAGGCGGCCAGGTCGTGCACCGCTGGGCGGAGGACGCGCAGCGAGATGCAGGTGCCCTCGCCCGCCACCGGCGGCAGCACCGCGTGCAACCGCACCGCCCCGGAGGCGCTCTCCTGCGGCAACCAGGCATCGACCCAGGGCTGGGCGTCGTCGAGCCGACGACCGGTGGACATCGCGAGGCGCTGCGCGAGGCGGCGCACCGAGTCCTCGTCGGCGAAGCGCACCGCTGCCCGTTGGAGACCGTTGCCCCGATCGACCCAGACCTTGTTCGGCGCCGTCACCAGAACGTCGCAGACCTCCGGGTCGCGCAGCAGCGGCTCCAGCACTCCCGCGCCGCGGAATTCCTGCTGCACCAGTCGGAGCGCTGCCAGCACATCGGCGTCGGCGACCAGTCCGCCAGATTCCTCCCGGACCGCAGAGGCGACAGCGCTGGAGGTCGGCGCGGCACCGCTGCCGACCAAGCGGTTGCGGACTCGCGCCAGCAGCTCGCCGTCCACCGCACCGTCGACGGGTTCCAGAACACGACTCGTGGACATGACCGTTCAACTCTCCTTTCCCATGCGGTTTTTCCGGCCTCGTCCGCGTGGCGTGCCGAAATCGCCTCCCGCACTCGGCGAAAGTGCAGGACTCAGCAGCCACGCATCGACCTGGAATCCAAAAGTTGGGCAGGTGCTGCCGTCCCGCCATTGCGCAGGACAAAGCCGGAAGAAAATCAGTGCGTCAAAATGGAAATCGCCGGTCAGGAGATCAGCAGGCCGTGGCGACCGGTTCGAGGCGAGCGAGCTCTGCCAGCACCTGCTGAGCCGCTCGGGCCACCGGTCCGCGACGGCGCAGCCGGGCCGCCAGCCCGCCGCAGTCGAGGAGCGCCGGGAGCTGCGGCTCCGGCCGCATCCCGGTCAGCACCTCGGCCCCGACCGCTCCCACCACGTCCGCCGTCCGCAGCCCGCCCGGCGCGGGACCGCGCACCACGAGCCGGATCGGCCCCGCGGCGTGCTCCCCGACCGCGGCCACGACTCGCTCGGCCGCGGCGACGGCACGAAGCTCCGCAGGCACTACGACCACCACGAGATCGGCCTCCCGCAGTGCTGCGACGGCCGGTTCCGGGAGCACTCGCGGCACGTCGCACACCACGACGTCACCAGCTCGGCGCCCCGCAGCCAGCACCGCTCGCACGCCCTCCGCGGTCAGTCCGGTCGAAGGGCCGTCGCGGTCGCAGGACAGCACCGTGATCGCGCCGGACCCGATCCGGCGTTCGGGCAGCGCCTCGTGCAGCGCGGTCGCGCCGAGCCGACCGGCGTTGACCGCCAGCCCCGACCAGCGCAGCCCGTCGTCGGCCTCCGCGCCCACCGCGAGGTCGACGCCGCCGCCGAGGGGATCGCAGTCGACCAGCAGCGCCCGCGCTCCACCGCGTGCGGCCAGCACCGCCGACGCCGTGGCCAGCACGGACGCACCGGCGCCGCCGCAGCCACCGAGCACCGCGAGGATGCGGCCGTCCTGCACCGGGACGTCGGCGGCATCGGCCAGCAGCTCGATCAGCTTCGTCTCCTCGGCGGGCAGGGTGATCACCTGGTCCGCGCCGGCTTCGAACGCGATCTGCCACAGCTCCGGCGTCGGATCTCGGCAGAGCACGACGACACCGCGTCTTCGCGGCAGGCCACCGGCCACCCCGGCTGCTGCCGCGGCGGCGTCGAGCAGCACCAGTGGCGCGGTGCGCCAAGCAGGCGCGGACAGCTCCCGGGTGCGCACCAGCTCGCTGCCGGACGCAGCGGCCAGGCGAGTGGTTTCTTCGGCGAGTTCGGCATCTCGCGCAACGAGAAGCGGGCGTGCAGCAGTCATGGCAAAAGCCTTCCGGCGATTCGGGGTCGAGAGCGAAAACGGCTCCGCTCGATAACCAAGGTGGCCCGAACTCCGGCCGATGCCAAGCGGGTTTTCGGAATCTGTGGACAAACCTCCGCCCTGTGGATAACTCCGCTCACTCGAAAGCGTGGCGCGAATTCGCTTTCGCCCGCAGATCACCGGTGAACCGTCCGCAGAACGCCGGGCACCCCGCCGCCCGACAAGATCATTCCTGGGCACGGATCCCAGCCCGCGCACGCCTGGCCGGCTTCGCGAATCGGACACCGCCCGCGCACCGCGGAAATGGGACGACCCCCGCCAGGGGGGAGGGGCGGGGGTCGTCGTCAGTTCAGCTCCGGGGGGTCGAGCTGAACCTGCCCGGTCGTGCCGGACTCCACACACTGTATCCCGCAGATCACCCGCATTGCCCCCCGTCCATTTGAGGGAACGTTATTGCTCTCGGTGCGCACGTATCGCCGACTGGCAATCATTCGAGTCAAGAAACTTATCCCACTAGTCGGAATATCCGGCCAAGAATTTACGCAGCGTGAAACATCGGTGGTCCATGCCACCGTGCGTGCGCAGCCCGCCCGCGGCCCGGCCCGGCTCGTATGCTGTGCGGCGTGACAGAGCCCGCGAACCCATCGCCCGCCACCGGACGCCGGGTGGCAGCGTTCTTCGACCTGGACAAGACGATCATCGCCAAGTCGAGCACGCTCGCCTTCAGCCGGCCGTTCTTCCAGGAAGGGCTGATCAACCGGCGGGCCGTGCTGAAGAGCGCTTACGCCCAGTTCGTGTTCATGCTGGCCGGCGCCGACGCGGACCAGATGGACCGGATGCGCGCGCACATCACCTCGCTGTGCAGCGGCTGGGACGTCGAGCAGGTCAACGCCATCGTCGAGGAGACGCTGCACGACATCGTCGACCCGCTGGTCTACAAGGAAGCCACCCAGCTGATCACCGAGCACCAGGAGCAGGGCCACGACATCGTGGTGCTGTCGGCCTCCGGCGAGGAGGTCGTCGCGCCGATCTCCAAGCTGCTCGGCGCGGACCACTGGTCGGGCACCCGGATGGTGGTGGTCGACGGCCGCTACACCGGCGACGTCGACTTCTACTGCTCGGCGGAGAACAAGGCGATCGCCGCTCGCGAGCTGGCCGAGGAGCACGGCTACGACCTCGCCGAGTGCCACGCCTACTCGGACTCGATCACCGACCTGCCGCTGCTGGAAGCAGTCGGCCACCCCACCGTGATCAACCCGGATCGCGCGCTGCGCAAGGAAGCGGTGCAGCGCGGTTGGCCGTCGCTGGCCTTCGACCACCCGGTGTCGCTGCGGGCCCGGATCCCCACTCCCTCGCGCGCCGCGGTCACCGCGGCCGGGGTCGGGATGGGCGCGGTCGCCGCGGCGGGTGCCGCGTGGTGGGGCTTGCGCGCCTGGCGTCGCCGCCGCTGACCGGCGTTTTCGCTTGTCCCGTAGCGGAGAGCGCGCGGTGATCGCCAGACCGCGAACTCGTCGGGGCCACACCGGCCGGAACCCTTGCAGTGACGGGCGTCACCGTCTACAAATGGAGGTGCGGACCACGGTTGGCCAGGGACGTTACGGAGGAGAAGTAGCGTCCACCCCGATCGGACTCCGCGCGCGAGGCCCGGAGCACCCACGCGTTGCCGCACACAAGGCTGGTCGTTCACGGGGTTGCGTACCGGGACGCCGGACGCCTAGCCCGGAAGTTACGACACGAGTGCACGCTTGGTAACCCGAGTTCTCGCGCAGTGGGGCGGCGCCCGCCGATCTGTTCGGCGGGCGCCGCCGCACGTCCGCCCCCGGATTCCGCCGAGCGGAGCAGTCTCCGCGGTGGCATCTTTCGCCCACGCCGACCGGCAGCGTTGACCGGCCGTGGTGGTGTGAGTAACTTCCGAAATCGTCCGATTTCGTGGTGAACTCTTACCGCCTGGCGAAGATCTGCCCCGCAGGGAGGCGACCGTGTCCCCGAAGCCCCGAACGCGCCGCGCCGCAATAGCGCTGAGCGCCCTGGCCGCAGGAGCGGTGGCGCTCACCGCCACCGGTGGCGCCAGCACGCCGCAGCGCCCCGCCGAGATCCTCCAGGAGATGACGCTGGAGGAGAAGGTCGGGCAGCTCTTCGTCACCTACGCCTACGGCCGCACCGCCGACACCCCGCACCCCAAGAACAAGGAGGAGTTCGGCGTCGACACCCCGGCCCAGGTGGTGCAGAAGTACCACCTCGGCGGCATCATCCACTTCACCTGGACCGACAGCCTCTACGACCCGAAGCAGATCGCCGAGCTGTCCAACGGGCTGCAGAACGCCGCGGTCAACTCCGGTTCCAAGGTGCCGCTGCTGATCTCCACCGACCAGGAGCAGGGCCAGGTCACCCGCATCCACGAGCCCGCCACCCAGTTCCCCGGGAACATGGCGCTCGGCTCCGGCCGCAGCCCCGAGGACGCCGAGCGCGCCGCCGCCATCACCGGCCGGGAGCTGCGCGCGATGGGGCTGAACCAGAACTTCGCGCCGAGCGGTGACGTCAACGTCAACCCGGCGAACCCGGTGATCGGAGTGCGCTCCTTCTCCTCCGACCCGGCGCTGGCCGCGCAGCTCACCGCGGCGCAGATCCGCGGCTACGAGGATTCCGCCGGGCCCGGCGAGACGGTCTCGGCCTCGGTCAAGCACTTCCCCGGGCACGGCGACACCAGCCAGGACAGCCACACCGCGCTGCCGGTGATCGAGCACGACCGCCAGCAGTGGGAGCAGCTCGACGCGCCGCCGTTCAAGGAGGCCATCGCCGCCGGGACCGACGCGGTGATGAGCGCGCACATCGTGGTGCCCAAGCTGGACGACTCCGGCGAGCCCTCGACGCTGTCGCCGAAGGTGCTCACCGGGATGCTCCGCGAGGAGCTCGGCTACAAGGGCGTGATCATCACCGACTCGCTGCAGATGGACGGCGTGCGGCAGAAGCACCCGGACGCCGAGATCCCGGTGCTGGCGCTCAAGGCGGGCGCCGACATGCTGCTCATGCCGAACGACCTGCAGGTCGCCATCGACGGCGTGCTCAACGCGGTGCGCAGCGGCGAGCTCAGCGAGCAGCGCATCGACCAGAGCGTGGAGCGCGTGCTGGCGCTGAAGGCCGGTCGCGGCGTGCTGGAGAACCCGTTCGTCGACGTGTCCAAAGTGGACAAGATCGTCGGCAGCAAGCAGCACCTGGCCGAGGCGCAGGCGATCACCGACCGCACCACCACGCTGCTGCGCAACGACGGCGTCCTGCCGCTCAAGCCGCCGGCCAAGATGTTCGTGACCGGCGCCGGAAACGACGCGACCGCCGCGCTGGCCAAGCAGATCGGGGCGCGCGGACCGCAGACGTCGGCGCTGGCCACGGGCCTGAAGCCGACGAAGGAGCAGATCGACCAGGCCGTCGAGCAGGCCAGGCAGAACGACGTCACCGTCGTGCTCACCAACGCCGCTTGGAGCGAGGCCAACGCCGGGCAGCTGGACCTGGTGCGCGCCCTGCAGCAGACCGGGAAGCCGGTCATCGCGGTCGCCACCCGCGACCCCTACGACGCGGCGCGCGCCGACTCCCCCGCCTGGCTCGCCACCTACTCGGACAAGCCGGTCGCGATGGAGTCGCTGACCAAGGTGCTCTTCGGCGAGATCGCCCCGGTCGGCAAGCTCCCGGTTCCGGTGCCGGACCCGAACAAGCCCGGCACCGACGCGTATCCCTACGGCCACGGATTGGGCTGGTGACGGCAGGTGGCTGAGTTCCAGCTCTCCCGGCGCGGCATGCTGACCGCGGCTGCGCTGGCCGTGCCCGCGGTCGGGATCGCGGCGAGTTCCGCCTGCGCCGCGCCGCAGCAGCCCACCGACCTCGGGTTCGCGGTGCGAACCGGGGCGGACGTGCTCGCCGGGCGGAACTGGGACGACGTCAAGGGCCGCCGGATCGGGGTGGTGACCAACCCGACCGGCGTGCTCTCGTCGCTGGAGCACCTCGTCGACGTCATGCACGCCAGCGGTGCGGTCGACATCGCCGCGGTCTTCGGGCCCGAGCACGGATTCCGCGGCACGTCCCAGGCGGGCGGCTCCGAGGGCGACTACCGCGACCCGCGCACCGGGCTGCCGGTGTACGACGCGTACGGGGCCGACGCGGCGAAGCTGGCCGGGATGTTCCGCAAGGCGGGCGTCGAGCAGGTGGTCTTCGACATCGCCGACGTGGGCGCCCGCTTCTACACCTACATCTGGACGATGTACACCGCGATGCAGGCCGCGCAGCAGGTCGGGGCCTCGTTCCTGGTGCTGGACCGGCCGAATCCGCTCGGCGACCAGGTCGCCGGGCCGCGCCTGGACCCGCGGTTCGCCTCCGGCGTCGGGTTGCTGCCGATCGTGCAGCAGCACGGGATGACCGTCGGCGAGCTGGCCCGGATGTTCAACCGCGTCTACCTGCCGGAACCGCTGCCGCAGCTGGAGGTCGTCCGGGTCGAGGGCTGGAAGGGGCGCGCGGCGGGCACCGGCCTGCCCTGGGTTCCGCCCAGCCCGAACATGCCGACACCGGACACCGCCTTGCTCTACCCCGGGACCGGGTTGTTCGAGGGCACCGTGCTCTCCGAGGGCAGGGGCACCACCAGGCCGTTCGAGATCATCGGCGCACCGGGCATCGACTGGCGGTGGGCGGAGGAGCTCAACAAGGCCGGGCTGCCCGGAGTCCGGTTCCGCGAGACCTACTTCGTGCCGACCTTCTCCAAGCACGCCGACGTCACCTGCGGCGGCGTGCAGGTGCACCGGCTCGGCGAGGTCGACGCGATCCGCACCGCGGTGACCATGCTCGTCACCGCGCGACGCCTGTACCCGCAGGTGTTCGGCTGGCGCCCGGACAACATGATCGACAAGCTCTCCGGCTCCGACCGGCTGCGCACGATGGTCGACGGCGGCGCCGACGCCGCCGAGATCGTCGACTCGTGGCAGGACGAGGTCGAGGACTTCCGACGACAACGCGAACCGGATCTGCTTTACCGCTGACAGCCTGTCGGTGCTCATTCGAGCGGCGGCAGCCGCGTCGAGCACGCATTCGACGGTTTCCGAGCGGTTTCCTGGCGAGGACGGCCTCTCGGCCGTGTACTGGTCGAGGGGCACCCGCACAGGTTCCGCCAAGCGATCACCCCGGCGAGGCACACCACCAACAGGCACTGAGGGGGAACGGATGGGCAGGACGATCCTGGCGGCCGTAGCGCTGCTGTCGGTCACCGCATTGGCCGGCTCGGCAACGGCGTCACCGGGCAACGCCGACGGCCACTTCGACCGCCCGCAGCGGGGATTCGCCCCCAGCGGGACCGTGCTGCGCGACGGCTCCCCCGCCGATGTCGGGCTGGATCCCGCCCCGATCGACGCCGCGCTGCAGCAGATCGCGGCCTGGACCGAGCGGACTCCGGGCCGCGAGCACCCGATGTACGCGGGTGCCGTGAGCCTGCTGGTGCACGACGGGGTCGTGGTGCGGCGCGATGCCGTCGGGCACGAGGTGCGCTACTCCGACGGCAAGGGCACCGAGTTACCCGCCGACCAGCGGGAACCGATGCAGGTCGACACGATCTTCGACGTCGCCTCGATCAGCAAGCTGTTCACCTCGATCGCGGCGCTGCAGCTCGTCGACGACGGCGCGGTGCGGCTGGACGCGCCGGTCGCGGAGTACGTGCCGGAGTTCGGCGTCAACGGCAAGCAGTCGATCACCGTCGAGCAGCTGCTCACCCACACCTCGGGGCTGCAGGCCGAGGCGCAGCTGTGGAAGCTGCCCCCGGAGCAGCGGATTCCGTCGATCATGCAGCTCACCCCGGAGCACCCGCCGGGCACCAACTACACCTACTCCGACCCGAACATGATCACGCTCGGCGTGCTGGTCCAGCGCATCACCGGTGAACCGCTGGACCGGGTGGTGGCCGAGCGGATCACCGGGCCGCTGGGCATGCGGGACACCGGCTACAACCCGCCCGCGGCCGAGCTGCACCGCGTGGCGGCCACGGAGTTCCAGGCCGATCCGCCGCGCGGCATGGTGCGCGGCGAAGCGCACGACGAGAACGCCTGGGCGCTGGGCGGCGTCGCGGGCCAGGCCGGCGTCTTCTCCACCGCCGACGACCTGGCCACGCTGGGTCAGGCACTGCTCAACGGCGGCACCTACGCGGGCAACCGCATCCTGTCCGAGGACGGCGTGGCCCGGATGCTGACCGACTTCAACGGCGAATTCCCCGGCAACGCGCACGGATTGGGCTTCGAGCTCGACCAGCGCTGGTACATGGCCGGGCTCAGCGCCCCGCACACCGCCGGGCACACCGGCTACACCGGGACGTCGCTGGTGATCGACCCGCTGTCGCGATCGGTCGTGGTGCTGCTCACCAACCGCGTGCACCCGTCGCGGCAGTGGGGCTCGAACAACCAGGCCCGGCAGGCGCTGGCGCAGGGCATGGCGCGGGCGCTGGCGGTGCGGCCGGAGTTCGGCTCCGAGTCATGGTCCGCCGACCGCGCGGGCACGTTGACCACCGATCCGCTCGGGCCGGTCAGCGGTCCGGTGCAGGTCACCTACAGCGCTTTCGTCGACACCCAGCGGGATTCCGACGGCGTCGACCCGCTGCTGCTGGAATCCAGTGTGGACGGTACGACCTGGCGGCCGGTGGCGGTGCGGGCCGCCGGCCCGGGAGCGCCGGAAGGCACCCAGGAGCAGCTGGCCGGATCCGGGCACCGGAACTGGTGGAAGGTGCGCGGATCCGTCGCCGCGGAGCCGGGCGAGCAGGTGCGCCTGCGGTGGCGGTACGCGCCGGACGGCCAGTACACCGGGCGCGGGGTGAACGTGGACGGCATCCTGGCCGCCGACCGCGACGCGACCCTGCTGGACGGCGAGCTCCAGGCCGACCGCCTGCACCCCGAGGGCTGGGTCTCCACCGACCGCTGACGCACCGGACTTCCCGCGATTTCAATGGAAATCGGACGTCCGATTTCCATTGAAATCGCGTCGCTCCCGTCACGGCAGGGGTTGCCAGCGGGTGGTGCCGGAGTCGGCGATCGCGCGGCCGAACTGGACGTCGGCGAAGTGGATGCCGAAGCCGATGGTGCCCGGCTCCCGGAGTTCCCGCACCAGTTCCTGGCGGGTGCGGACGGCCTCCGCGCGGTCGACGTCGGCCCAGACCGGCCAGGTCGGTTCGGCGATCTGCACCGCGCTGTGCAGCGCGTCGCCGAAGGCGATCAGGCGCTGATCGCCCGAGGTCAGCGTGTACGACGCATGGCCGGGCGTGTGGCCGAACGAGTTGCGCACGCGCACGCCCGGGAAGATCTCCTGCCCGTCGTGGACGGTTTCGACCTGCCGCTCCAGCGCGGCCAGCATCTCGTCCGTGACGTCCTCGGCGTGCTCGTCGCGGAGCTTCCACTCCTGCTCCGCCAGCAGGAACCGGGCGGCCGGGAAGGCGCCCTGGTGCGCCCAGCCGATGTGGTCGGTGTGCAGGTGGGTGATCGCGACCGCTTCGATCTCCTCGGGAGCGCGCCCCAGCACCGCCAGGTTCTCCAGCAGGTCACCACCGCGGATCGCGCCGATGATCTGGTTGCCCGGGTCGTCGGGCCTGCTCGCCGGGCCGAATCCGGCGTCGATCAGCATCGCCCGCGAGCCGTGCTCGACGAGCAGGCCGCCGATGCTGGCGACCAGGTGTCCGGCACCGTCGAGGTGTTGCGCTCGTTCGCGCCAGTCGTCCGCCGAGGTCTCCAGGAACCAGCCGCGCGGCTTGAGGCCGACGACGCCGTCCGGGACGTAGCTGATCCGCAGGTCACCCAGTTCGATCGACCGGATGCCCGCCGCTGTGCTCCACCGCTGTTCCGCAATCACGGCGGTGAACTTACAACTAGAACTATTCTAATTGCAACATCTCTAACTTGGTAGACTTCCCGCATGGACCGGTCCGCGGAAACCCGCGAGCTCTGCAGCCTGATCAGCGAGCTCGCGCACAACATCGAGGAGCACGTGCGGCGCTGCGTCGCGGACAGCGAGCTCACGGCGTCCCAGGCGATCGCCCTGCGCGAGCTGGCCGAACCGCTGAGCATGCGCGAACTCGCCAACCGGATGCACTGCGCGACCTCGAACGTGACCTTCGTGATCGACCGGCTGGAGAAGCAGGGCCTGGTCACCCGCCGACCGCACCCGACCGACCGGCGTGCGAAGGAGATCGCGCTGACCGAGGAGGGCGTGCGGCAGCGGACGCGGATCATCGAGCGGTTCTCGGTGAACACACCGCTGTCCGGGCTCGACGCGGACGAGCAGCAGAGCCTGCACCAGCTCCTGCGACGCGCCCTGTCCGACCGCTGAGGAATTCCACGGGCCCGGATGCGTTCTCAAGATCGAGAAACGTCGCTCGGAAGGAACTCCGCGTGTCCCACCAGATCATCAACCCGGCGGCCCTGCACGACCCGGTCCGCTTCGGCTACAGCCACGTCGCCGACACCTCCACCGGACTGGTGTTCATCGCCGGCCAGTACGCCTCCGACGGCAACGGCGAGGTGACCTCGGCGGACTTCGCCGAGCAGGTCGAGAAGTCGCTGGCCAACCTGCGCGCCGCGCTCGCCGCGGTCGACCTGGACTTCAGCCACGTCGTGCAGCTGCGCACCTACGTCGTCGACCACGACCTCGACAAGCTCGCCGTGATCGGCCGGCTCATCGGCGAGATCTGGGGCGATCAGCCGCCCACCCAGACGCTCACCGGCGTGGCCGCGCTGGCGCTGCCGGGCATGCTCTTCGAGATCGACGCCGTCGCCGTGCGGCCCTGACGCCGAGTCGCGAGCTCCACGACCGGCGGGCAGGGTCGGATGCGAACCGCAACCGTCGGAAGGAGTCGAGATGTCGGGGATTCCGCAGGACCGGGAGGACATCCTGGGCAAGCGGGCCTTCGGGCACGTGGCCACCATCGGCCCGCACGGCGAACCGCAGTCCAGCCCGGTGTGGATCGACTGGGACGGCCGGTACCTGAAGTTCAGCCAGACCAAGACGCGGCAGAAGTACCGCAACCTCAAGCGGGAACCACGCATCTCCGTCTCGGTGCACGACCCTGACCAGCCCTACCGCTACGTCGAGGTGCGCGGACGGGTCGCCAAGGTCGAGGACGACCAGGACAACCGGTTCATCGACAAGATGGCCAAGAAGTACCTCGACGAGGACGAGTACCCGTGGCCGCAGCCCGGCGACGAGCGCGTGATCGTCTACGTCGAACCGGAGCACACCACCAAGCAGTGACCGCCTGGCGGTGTCGATTTCCCACGAAATCGACCGTCACCCGGGTGAACGTCGATCTCTCGCGAGATCGACACGTCCCCGGGTGACGGAGCCGGTCGGGCGGGCCGAGCAGTCGCGCACCGCTGCTCCTCCCTGGTGCAGGGGGTTCTGAGCGCGGCGGTTCGGGGCTTCGTGCTCGTTTTCAGGGCCGATGACGTTCTGGTGCGGGAAAACCTACCTATTACCCCTTTCGGAGTAGTTGCTGACAGATGCAACCTGGGTAGGAAGTTGCCCCGTCTACCCGGTGGAAACCCGGAAGAGGGCCATTGACCGCCAGAAGCAACGGTTAGTAAGTTTCCCACATGGCCAGTGACGACACGTCCCGCGAATCGGGCGAGGCGAGCCCCCTCGTCAAGATCCGCTCCTTGCTGCCCGGTCTCGCCCGAGCGGAGCAGCGAGTGGCCAACATCGTGCTCGCCGACCCGGCGTCGATCTCGCGGCGCAGCATCACCGAGGTCGCCGAAGCGGCGGGCACCAGCGAGACCACGGTCACCCGGTTCTGCAAGGCCATCGGCGTGGGCGGATATCCCGACCTGCGCATCGCGCTGGCCGCCGACACCGCGCGCACCTCCACCCGCGACCGCGAGCTCGGCAGCGACATCGCCCCGGACGACGACCTCGGCCAGATCATCGAGAAGGTCGGCTACGCGGACGCGAAGGCCGTCGAGGAAACCGCGGACCAGCTGGACGCCGCGGTGCTGGAACCGCTCGTCGAGGACGTCGCGCAGGCCCGCCGCATCGACGTCTACGGCGTCGGTGCCAGCGCGTTCGTCGCGCTCGACCTCCAGCAGAAGCTGCACCGCATCGGCCTGACCTGCTTCGCCTGGTCGGACACGCACAACGCGCTCACCTCGGCGGCGGTGCTGCGCGAAGGCGACGTGGCGATCGGCATCTCGCACACCGGCGCGACCGCCGAGACAGTCGAGGCGCTGCGCGAGGCGCGGCGGCGGGGCGCGACGACGGCGGCGCTGACCAACTTCGCCCGCTCGCCGATCACCGAGGTCGCCGACCACGTGCTGACCACGGCGGTCCGCGAGACGACCTACCGATCGGGGGCCATGGCCAGCCGGATCGGCCAGCTCACCGTGATCGACTGCTTGTTCATCGGCGTCGCGCAGCGCCACCTGGACCAGGCCCGGGCGGCGCTGGAAGCCACGTACGAAGCGGTGGGCGGCCACCGCCTCGAAAGCCGACCGGACCGCCGGCGGCAGAAGGAGGCGTGATGAGCCAGGACCGCGCAGTGCGGGTGGATGCTCCGACCGAGCGCAACAACCCGCGGACGCGGGACATAGATCTGCTGCCGACGCTGGACATCCTGCACGTGCTCAACGGCGAGGACCGCACCGTCCCGGTGGCGGTCGGCCGGGTCCTGCCCGAGCTGGCGCGCACGGTGGACATGGCGGTCACCGCGCTGCGCGCGGGCGGCCGCGTGCACTACGTGGGCGCGGGGACCTCCGGCAGGCTCGCCGTGCTCGACGCGGCGGAGCTGATCCCGACCTTCAACGTGCCCCCGGACTGGATCGTCGCGCACCAGGCGGGCGGTCCCGACGCCTTCCGGCGGGCCGTGGAGAACGCCGAGGACGACGTCGCCTCCGGTGCCGCCGAGATCCGCGAGAGCGCATCGCCCGACGACCTGGTGATCGGCCTGGCGGCGTCCGGGCGCACCCCGTTCGTGCTGGCCGCGCTGGAAGCCGCGCAACAGCTCGGGGCGAAGACCGCGCTGGTCACCTCCAACCCGGACGTCGGGCAGGTGCCCGCGGACGTGGTGATCGCGGTGGACACCGGTCCCGAACCGATCAGCGGCTCCACCCGGATGAAGGCGGGCACCGCGCAGAAGCTGGTGCTCACCTCGTTCTCCACCGCGGTGATGATCCGGATGGGCCGCACCTACTCGAACCTGATGGTCAGCATGCTCGCCACCAACGCGAAGCTGCGCGGCCGCACGATCGGGATCCTGCAGGAGGCGACCAGCGCTTCCGAGGAGATCTGCGAAGCGGCGCTGACGGCCTCCGACGGAGACCTGAAGACGGCGCTGGTGCACCTGCTGACCGGCGCCGACGTCGAGAGCTCGGCGGCAGCGCTGGCGGTCGCCGACGGCCAGGTCCGGGAGGCCCTCCGCGCCCTCACGCAGTAGCCGAACTGCGCACCGGCTCCCCGTGCGCAGCCGGATCAGGCCGCGACCGACGCACCGCCCAGTTCCGCCAGCTGGTCGACGAGCCGTCCCCGAACCCGGGACAGCTCGTCGATCCGCCGCTGGACCACCGCCAACCGCTGCTCGAACAGCCGGATCTTGGTGGTCGGATCGGCGCAGGCGTGCACCGGATCCAACAGGCATCCGTCGATCGCCCGCAGGTCCTCGGTGGTGAGCCCGGCCGCGAGCAGCAGCTGGATGTTCTCCACCACCGCGACCGCGCCGGGGCCGTAGACCCGGTAGCCGTTGGCCGACCGCTCCGGGTGCAGCAGTCCTTGCTCCTCGTAGTAGCGCAGCGCCCGCGTGGTGGTGCCGGTCGCCTCGGCCAGTTCACCGATCCGCATCGTCCCTCCCCTGGTCCGGATCCGACCGTAGACCTCGACGCCCACGTCAAGGTCAAGCCACCGGCTCCAGGGCGACCACCGGGATGAGCCGTCCCGCGCGCTCCTGGAACTGCGCGAACTGCGGATACGCCGCCACCTGCCGAGCCCAGAGCCGGTCGCGCTCGGCACCGTCGACGACCGTTGCCACCGCCGTACGGGTCGCGTCACCGACCTCCACCACGACCTGCGGGTTCGCCACCAGGTTGAAGTACCAGGCGGGTGGAACCGGTGCGCCGCCGTTGGAGGCGAACACGACGAGCCGGTGCCCGTCGCGGAGGTGGACGGCGGGGTTGGTGCGCAACCGGCCGCTCCGCGCCCCGGTGGTGGTGAGCAGCAGCAACGGCACCCCGTCGAAGTTCCCGCCGACCTTCCCGCCGTTCGCCCGGAACTCCCGGATCACCTGCTCGTTCACCGCAACGCTCCGATCCCCCGCCGAGCACCGACCGCGTCGAACGCAGCGACCAGGGCGGCCACCACTGCGAGCCCTCCACCGGCGACCGCCACCGCCTGGAGCGGGAGCCCGCGTCCGATCAACTGGCCGCCGAACCAGCCCCCAGCGGCGATCCCGCTGTTGAACGCCGAGCTCTGCACGGTCAGCGCAAGCGTCCTGGCCTGCTGCGATGCCACTTCGAGCATGCGGGTGTTCACCGCCGGGATCACCGCGTAGTAGGCCGTGCCGAAGGCGAACAGCGCCGCAGCGGTGAGCGGCTTGTTCGTCGCGACCGCCCCGAGCAGCAGCAACGCCGCACCGAGCACGGCCAGCGAGCCGCAGATCGTGCGCATCAGATCGCGATCGGCGAGCTTCCCGCCGAGCACGTTGCCGATCGTGCCGCCGAAGCCGAAGACCAGCAGGAGAGCTGTGACGGTGACCGGCGCGAAACCGGTCACCTCGGTGAGCAGCGGGGCGATGTAGGTGTACGCCGTGAACGCCGCTCCTGCTCCGAGCGCGGTCGTCGCGGCGGTGAGCAGCACCGCGCGTTCGCGAAGCACGCGCAACTCGGCGAGCCGGCTCTCAGCCGCCCGCTGTCCTGGCGGCAACAGAACCCACAGGAGCGCCACTACCACGATGACCAGCGCCGACAGCCCCCAGAACGTCGCCCGCCAGCCGAGCCGGTTCCCGACGGCAGCACCGATCGGCAGGCCGGCGACAGTGGCCAGACCGAGGCCGAGGGACACCCGTGCCACTGCGGTGGCGCGCTTGTCCGCAGGTACGAGATCCACGGCTACGCCGAAGAACAGCGGCATCAGCGCGGCGTGCGCGAACGCAGCCAGCGCGCGCGAGCCGACCAGCAGCAGGTAGGACGACGACAGTGCCGCGATCACGTTGCTCGCGGCGAAGACGCCCAGCAGCCCGAGCACCAGCGGCCGACGGTCGACGCCGCCGGTGGCGAGCGCGAGCAGCGGCCCTCCCACGACGACGGTCAGAGCGAACACGCTGATCAGCGTTCCGGCGAGCGGCAACGAGACGCCGAGCCCTGCCGCGATCTCCGGCAGCAGGCCGGCGATCATGATCTCGCCGGTGCCGAGCAGGAAGGCGCAGCCGGTCAGCACCAGGAGCAGCGCGCGGTGCGGGAGAAGCGTTCCGGTCATACCGCCGAGCGTCCGCGTTGACGTCAGGCGTGAAGGTCAACCCGGTGTGTCCGGAAGCACTGCTCCGCTCGCAGTCCGGGCAGATCAGGCCGTAGCGCCGAGCTCGTAGCAGCGGCGGACGCTGGAGCCCAGAACGGCGATGTCCGCTCCGTAGACGTGGATCGAGATCGCCTTCACCGAGCCCGCGTTGCGGACCAGGTGGATGTCCCCCGGCGGCGCGAAACCGCACACCTCGCCGGGGTGGTTGGTGGTCTGCTCCGCCGGGACCAGGTCGCCCTCGCGCAGGACGTAGCGCTGCTCGTGCTCCACGCCCTCGTGCACTCCCGTGACGCACCAGGAGATGTGGTCGTGCACCGGCGTCTGCTGGCCCGGCAGCCAGACCAGCGCGACGATCGAGAAGCTGCCGTCGGGTTCCACGTGCAGCACGTGCTGCCGGTAGTGGTCGGGGTCGCCCACGCGCTGCACCGGGCTCAGCAGGTCGGGGGCGGTGAGGAAGGGCTTCAGCGCGTCTTCGACCAGTTCCGCGGTCTGCGCCGCCGGCAGGCCGCGCCGCACCTGCTCGCGAATGGTTCCGGCCAGTTCGATCAGCTGCGTCGTCATGCGAATCACCTTGCCCGGCAAGGAAACCTCGCGTCGACGGCAGAAAAGTTGGCCGCTCCCAAAGCCCTGCTTGGAGATCACCGGCGAGCAGCAGTGCCCACCTGGCGGAACGTCTCCAGCATCAGCGCGGTGGCCGGGATGCGGTGGTGGTCGCGCAGCACGTACGCCGACACCCGGCGGTCGTCGAGCCTGCGCACGCGGCGGCTGGTCACCTTCGGGTGCCGCAGGAACGACAGCACCAGGCCGGGCATGAGCGCGATCCCGACGCCCGCCGCGACCAGGCCCTGCACCGCGAGGTTGTCGTCGGTGGTGAACGCGATGTCCGGTTCGAAGCCGACCGCACGGCACTCCTGCACGAAGTGGTCCCGGCAGCGGGTGCACCCCGCGATCCACCGTTCACCGGCGAGATCGGCCAGCTCCACCGACCGCCGCTCGGCCAGCCGGTGCCCGCTGGGCAGCACGACGACCACCGGGTCGTCCAGCACCGCCACGCCGAGCAGGTCGCCGTCGTCCAGCTCCTCGGCCGCTCCCGGGTAGGTGAAGGCGAGCGCGACGTCGCACTCGCCGCGCCGCAGCGTCTCCACCGAATCGGGCGGCTCCGCCTCGACGAGCTGGATGCGCAGGTCCGGGTGGTGGCGGGCGATCCGCGCCGCCACAGCGGGCACGATCGTGGCGCTGGCGCTGGGGAACGCGCAGATCCGGATGTGCCCGGTGCGCAGCTGCCGGATCGCCGTGATCTGGTTCTGCGCGGCGGCGAGGTCGCGCAGCGCGGAACCCGCGTGCCTGGCCAGCACCTCACCGGCCGCGGTCAACCGCAGCGATCGCCCCGCCCTGGTGAACAGCGGCGTGCCGACGGCTCGCTCCAGGGCCCGCATCTGCTGGCTGACCGCGGGCTGGCTGTAACCGAGCTCGCGCGCCGCACCGGCGTACGAACCGGCCCGGACCACGGCGTGGAACATCCGGATGTACCGCGGGTCCACCATCTTGAAAAGATCTCACGTTCGCCTCGGGGGCGGCAGTGCTGATCAGGGGACTCGCGCAGCCGGTCAGGCCGGGAGGCTGGCGGCGACGTTGCGGTAGGCGTCGGTGACCAGGTTCCAGAAGCCCTCGGTGTTCAGCGCGGTCGGGACGATCGCGTTGTGGATGTCGGCCGGGGCGGCGAAGTCGGTGACCGTCATGCCGGAGGTGAACCGGCCCTGCGTCTCGACGTCGACGCGGGCCGGGACCGACTCGAACAGGCCGGGGTCGATCACGTACGCCACCGCGCACGCGTCGTGGATCGCCGGGCCCTTCTCCTGGTAGCTGATGTGGCTGCCGTAGAAGTCCAGGCACGGCGTGAGCAGTTCCGCCTCCAGCCTGCCGAGGTCGGCGAACCCGGCGCGCACCTCGGCGCTCGCGCGCGCCTGGTGGGTGAGGTCGAGGCCGATCATGACCGTGCGCCACGGCGCCCCGAAGGCCACCGCGGCGGCTTCCGGGTCGGCGACGATGTTGAACTCGGCGGCCGGATTCGTGTTCCCACGGGTGAAAGAACCACCCATGATGACGAATTCCTTCACCCACTCAGTGATCCGCGGTTCCTTGCGCAGGGCCAGCGCGATGTTGGTCAGCGGCCCGACGGCGGTCAGGCTGATCTCACCGGGCGAGGCAGCCAGGGTGTCGATGATGAAGTCGACCGCGTGCTGCCCGCTGAGCTCGGACTTCGGCTCCGGCAGCACCGCACCGCCGAGCCCGGAGTTGCCGTGCACCTCCCCGGCCGTCCGCGGCTCGCGCACCAGCGGCCGCCCGGCACCGCGCGCCACCGGCGCGTCCATGCCGTAGAAGTCCCGCAACCGCAGGGCGTTGTCGGTGGTGTGCTCCAGCTCGACGTTGCCGCCGACGGTGGTCACGCCGACGACGTCCAGCTCCGGGCTGCCGTGCGCCAGCCCCAGCGCCAGCGCATCGTCGATGCCCGGATCGCAGTCGATCAGGATCTTCTTCGCCACGTCTTCCTCCGGCCGTGCTCGACCTGCTCGGTTGGGACCGCCCTCGGCGGTCAGCCTTCCTGGACCGCGTCGGCGATGGACTTCGCCTCGCGGGCGCCCGCTTCGAGCGCCTTGCAGCAGTGCACGATCCACGCCGCGACCTGGTCCGGGTCGCCGGTCGCGAAGCCCAGCGCCAGCTCCGCGTACTCCTCCTGCCGCCGGAAGTACGCCACCTCCGGCACGACCAGGCCCTTCGGGTCCAGACCGCTGCCGATCACGCTCAGCCGCGCGGCCGCGCGCGCGATCACGCCGTCGACCAGGCCGAAGGGCTGCAGCGCGAGCAGTTCGCCGTGCACGACGGCGGACAGCACCGGCCCCGGGCCCTGCGCCTTCGGGTCGGTGATGATCTCGGCGAGCAGGTCCAGCCGCTCGGCGATCTCCGGGTCCGCCTGCGGGCGGCCGAGCAGGTCCGGGTCGTCGACCAGGTCCGCGGCGGCGAGCACGTGCATCCGCGCCAGCGCCTGCCGCGGCGCGCGCTGCCAGGTCGGCAGCAGGCCGCCCATCCCCTCCGCGATCCGCAGCGAACCGGCCAGCAGCGGGTCGGTGACCTCCCCGGACTCCGGGATCTCCGCCGCGCCGCCCGCGATCGCCGCGGACGCGCGCGCAGCGCGCACCGATGCCTCCGCCGCGGTGGTCGGCCAGCCGCGGCGGTTGGCCGGGTGCCGGTGGACCTCGTCGATGGCCGCGCGGGCGGCGGCCACGGCGTCGGCCACACCCTCCAGCTCGACCAGCGGTGCCAGCGATGGCTTGTCGTTCACGCCCGCTGACGCTACCGTCCGGCCCAGCCCCCGCCGCCCAGGCCGGATGCGACGTGTGCCACAGTGAATCGTCCGTCAGCCCTGCGTGACGCAGTGATTTCGGACCGTACGCCTGATTGGTCTGTACCAATAGCGCTAACCCTCTGTTGCAGTGAGCCCGATCGCATTACGGTGCGGTTAGCACTGGCTACCCCACGACCACGGAGGTTCTCGGCGATGAGCCAGCCCGACGGGCAGAACAACGAGCTCAGCAACCTGCTGAACGAGAGCAGGACGTTCCCGCCCTCGGCGGAGTTCGCGGCGCAGGCGAACGCCACCGCGGATCTCTACGCCCACGCGGATGCCGATCGGGACGCGTTCTGGGCCGAGCAGGCGGAGAAGCTGCACTGGGAGACCAAGTGGGACCAGGTCCTGGACTGGTCCGGCGCGCCGTTCGCGAAGTGGTTCGTGGGCGGCAAGCTCAACGTGGCCTACAACTGCGTGGACCGGCACGTCGAGGCCGGCAACGGCGACCGGGTGGCCATCCACTGGGAGGGCGAGCCCGGCGACTCCCGCACGATCACCTACGCCGAGCTGCAGCGCGAGGTCTCGCGCACCGCCAACGCGCTGGCCGCGCTGGGCATCGGTGCCGGTGACCGGGTGGCGATCTACCTGCCGATGCTGCCCGAAGCGGTGTTCGCGATGCTGGCCTGCGCCCGCCTCGGCGCGATG
This sequence comes from Saccharopolyspora antimicrobica, assembly GCF_003635025.1. GTDB lineage: Bacteria > Actinomycetota > Actinomycetes > Mycobacteriales > Pseudonocardiaceae > Saccharopolyspora > Saccharopolyspora antimicrobica. The sequence goes on from NZ_RBXX01000002.1 coordinate 2,318,465, forward strand.
CACAGCGTGGTATTCGGCGGGTTCTCCTCGGAGGCGCTGCGCACCCGCATCAACGACGCCGAGGCGAAGGTGGTGATCACCGCCGACGGCCAGTACCGGCGCGGCAAGGCGATGCCGCTGAAGGCCAACGTGGACGCCGCCGTCGCGGAGACGCCGAGCATCGAGCACGTCGTGGTGGTCAAGCGCACCGGCGGCGAGGTCGCCTGGGACGACGCGCGGGACAAGTGGTGGGACGACGTGCTGGAGGGCCAGCCCGAGACCCACACCCCGGAGGCCTTCGACGCCGAGCAGCCGCTGTTCATCCTCTACACCTCGGGGACCACCGGCCGCCCGAAGGGCATCCTGCACACCTCCGGCGGTTACCTGACCCAGGCCGCCTACACGCACAGCAACGTCTTCGACCTCAAGCCGGAGTCGGACGTCTACTGGTGCACCGCCGACATCGGCTGGGTCACCGGGCACACCTACATCGTCTACGGGCCGCTGGCCAACGGCGCCACGCAGGTGATCTACGAGGGCACCCCGAACTCGCCGCACGAGGGCAGGCACTGGGAGGTCGTGCAGAAGTACGGCGTCACGATCTACTACACCGCGCCGACCACCATCCGGACGTTCATGAAGTGGGGCGCCGACATCCCCGCCAAGTACGACCTGTCCAGCCTCCGGCTGCTGGGCAGCGTGGGCGAGCCGATCAACCCCGAGGCCTGGATCTGGTACCGCAAGAACATCGGCGGCGACCGCACGCCGATCGTGGACACCTGGTGGCAGACCGAGACCGGCGCGATCATGATCTCGCCGCTGCCCGGCGCGACCTCCACCAAGCCCGGTTCCGCGCAGCGCCCGCTGCCGGGGATCTCGGCGAAGGTGGTCAACGAGGCCGGCGAGGAGGTGCCCAACGGCGGCGGCGGGCTGCTGGTGCTGGACAAGCCGTGGCCGTCGATGCTGCGCGGCATCTGGGGCGACGACGCCCGCTACCGGGAGACCTACTGGTCGAAGTTCGCCGACCTCGGCTACTACTTCGCCGGTGACGGCGCCAAGTACGACGACGACGGCGACATCTGGCTGCTGGGCCGGGTCGACGACGTCATGAACGTCTCCGGGCACCGGATCTCCACCACCGAGGTCGAGTCCGCGCTGGTCTCGCACCCGAACGTCGCCGAGGCCGCGGTCGTCGGCGCGTCCGACCCGACCACCGGCCAGGGCATCGTGGCGTTCGTGATCCTGCGCGGCGGTGTCGACGACGCGGCCTCCGGCGAGGCGGCGCTGAAGGAGCTGCGCGAGCACGTCTCCAGCGAGATCGGGCCGATCGCCAAGCCGCGCCAGATCATGATCGTGCCGGAGCTGCCCAAGACCCGCTCGGGCAAGATCATGCGTCGGCTGCTGCGCGACGTCGCGGAGAACCGCGAGGTCGGCGACGTCACCACGCTGGCCGACTCCAGCGTCATGGACCTCATCTCGAAGGGCCTGAAGACCGGCAGCGACGACTGACCGAACAGTCGCGAACAGGGGCGTCCTCCAGCCGGAGGGCGCCCCTGCTGCTGTCAACAGGAACGTGAAGTTCCCGTCAGGTCACCTCGGAATAACCCTTCTGACCTGCGAAGACGGCGAGCCGGGAATGTTTCGCGCGGCAAACGTCCGGGAGCCGGATGTTAGGATTTCGCCAAAGGTGTGCCGGGAAGTCTGGTCGGCGTCCGTAGTCCGTGCTACCCGCGATCGGAGCCGTTGCGTGTCGAAAGCCGACCACAGCCAGCCCCAGCCGTCCTCAGCCAGGAACTTCGACTTCGGTTCCTACCTGCGCACCGAAACCGTCGGCGGGATGGTCCTGCTCGCCGCCACCGCGCTCGCGCTGCTCATGGCCAACTCCCCGCTGTCGGAGTTCTACCGGGCCATCCGCGACTTCGAGCTCGGGCCGGAAGCGCTGCACCTGAGCCTGAGCATCGGCGAGTGGGCCAAGGACGGCCTGCTGGCGATCTTCTTCTTCGTCGCAGGCCTGGAGCTCAAGCGCGAACTCGTGGTCGGCGAGCTGTCCAACCGCAAGAACGCGATGCTCCCGGTGATCGCCGCGCTCGGCGGCATGATCGTCCCCGCCGTGCTCGCGTTCGCGATCGGCCACGGAGCGCCCGGGGCGCACGCGGCCTGGGCGATCCCGGTCGCCACGGACATCGCCTTCGCGCTGGGCGTGCTGTCGCTGACCGGGTCCTGGATGCCCACCGCCGCCCGGGTGTTCCTGCTCAGCCTCGCCGTGGTCGACGACCTGGGCGCGATCATCGTGATCGCCGTGCTGTTCACCGACGGCCTGAGCGTGCTGGCCCTGCTGGCCGCCGTCCTGCTGTGCGTCCTGTACTGGTACCTCCAGCGCAAGCGCGTCACCAGCCCGTTCATCTACGTGCCGCTGGCCGTGGCGGTCTGGGTCGCGGTGCACACCAGCGGCATCCACGCCACCATCGCCGGCGTGGCCCTCGGCCTGCTCACCCGCGTCCGCCGCGACCCGGACGAGGAGGCCTCGCCGTCGGAGCGCCTGGAGCACCGCTTGCAGCCCTGGTCGGCCGGGCTGGTCGTGCCGGTGTTCGCGTTCTTCGCCGCCGGCGTGCCGGTGGACGGCGACGCGCTGACGGCCATCGGCGAGGACCGGGTGGCGATCGCGGTGATCATCGGCCTGGTCGTCGGCAAGCTGATCGGCATCTTCGGCAGCTCGTTCATCGCGGTGAAGCTGGGCATCGGGGCGAAGCCGGACTCGGTCCGGTGGAGCGACATGGCGGCGCTGGCGATGCTCGGCGGCGTCGGCTTCACGGTGAGCCTGCTGATCGCGGACCTGTCGCTGGAGGGCGCCGCGGCCGAGCGCGCCAAGGCCGCGGTGCTGATCGCCTCGGCGATCGCCTCGCTGGTCGCCGCCGCGATCCTGCTCCGCCGGGGCCGCAAGCACAAGAACGCCGAGGCCGAGGCCGATTCCTGATCCGCCCGGCGAGGCCCGTCGGCGAGCTCCGGCTCCCGGGGGGCCTCGCTGCTGGTGGGGGCCCGCCGGAAGTCACTCACGGGTAACGCACCGCGAGTCGCTCGGTCGCCCGCTGATCGCGCGTGGCACGATGGGCACGTGAACAGCGCCCAGAACAGCACCAACGGCAGCCGTGACGGTGCGGGGTGGACCGCGGTCACGTCCATCCCGCTGTCCGAAGAGGGCACTGCTCCTGATGGGCAGTCCATCGGCTCGTTGGTCCGCGATGCCACGACGCACCTGTCCACTCTGGTCAGGTCCGAGGTGGAGCTGGCCAAGACCGAGCTCGCCGGCGAGATGAAGAAGGCCGTCAAGGGCAGCGTCTACTTCATCCTCGCGCTGACCGTGCTCGCCTTCAGCATGTTCTTCCTGTTCTTCACGCTGGCCGAGGGGCTGGCCCAGCTCGGCCTGTGGCGGTGGGCGGCCTTCGGCATCGTGTTCCTGCTGATGCTGGTGGTGGCAGGTCTGATGGCCTTCCTCGGCTACCTCCGGGTCCGCAAGATCAGGGCACCGAAGCGCACCATCGAGTCGCTCAAGGAAACCTCCCAGCTGGCCAAGCGCCACAAGGAAGAAGAGCCGACCCACTCGGCGTAAAGACGCTCCTCGCGCCGCACCTCACCGCAGGTGCGGCGCGTTTTCGTCGGCGCACCCGCTCCGCTGGTCCCGCGCCCGCTGCCGGATCCCACCCGGGAACCGTCGGCCACCGGACCCCGCTCGGCTGGTCCCCACGCGCAATTTCAATGGAAATCAGACGTCCAATTTCCATTGAAATCGCATGAACCCGGACGCACCGTCGGTGTGTCCGGTGCCGACGCACCGGAGGGTTCGCGAGTTCCATTGAAATCGGACGTCCGATTTCAATGGAAGTCGCGCCGGGTCAGCTGGTGCAGGCGCCGGTGGAGACCGGGGTGGTCAGGCGCGGAGCCGCCGCCACCTCGTCGGCCACCTCCGCCGCGGTCAGCACGAAACCCGTCTCCGGGTCGTCGACCGCCGCGCCGAAGACCACGCCGACCACGTTGCCGTTCGGGTCGATCAGCGGACCGCCGGAGTTCCCGCTCTGCACCTTGCCGCGCACCGTGTACACGTCGCGGACCACCGTCTGCGCCTCGTAGATGTCCGGGCCGCGCAGCCTGATCCGCTCCCGGATGCGGCCTTCGGACGCCGTGTAGGGGCCGTCCAGCGGGTAGCCCAGGGCGATCACGTCGTTGCCCGGTGCCGCCTCGCCGTTAGCGAAGGTCATCGCGTCGGCGTCCAGGTCCGGCACCGACAGCACCGCGAGGTCCACGTCCGGCTTGTACAGGACGACCTCGGCGTCGAACTGGCCGCGGCCGATCTCGATCGCCACCCGGTCGGTGCCCGCGACCACGTGCGCGTTGGTCATCACCCGGTGCGGCGCGATCACGAAACCGGTGCCCTCGAGGGCCCGCGCGCAGGACGTCGCGCGGCCGCGGACCTTCACCACGCTGGCCCGCGAATCGCGCACCACCGGGCTGTTGGCCAGCGCCGGGTCCGGCGGCGCTATCTCGGCCACCGGTGTCTGCGAGAACGGCTCCAAGGCCTGCGGGAAACCGGACACCCCGAGCATCTCGCGCAGATCGTTCGGCAGTTGCCGGGCCGAGTCGGGCATCACCGAGTTGACCGCGCTGAGCACCTGCGAGCGGCTGATCGCGGCGGCCAGCCCGGGCAGCGCGGACGCCGAGGTGAACGGCAGCGCGACCAGCCACGCCACCACCAGCACCGCGAAGAACTGCAGCACCGAGCCCAGCGCGTTGTCCACGCCGGTCAGGCGGCGGGAGGTGATCCGGTCGCGCAGCTCGCGCCCGGCCCACATGCCGAAGGTCTCGCCGAAGGCGACCAGCAGCACCACGATGCCCACGCCGAAGCCGAGCCGGGCGACCGGGCTGTCCAGCCGGTCCAGCAGCAGCGGCGCCACCTTCAAGCCGACCACCGCGCCGATGAACACGCCGAGGAAGGAGAAGAACGCCGTGACCAGGCCGCTCCGCGCACCCGACACTGCGGCGAGCAGTGCCAGCAGCACCACCAGCAGGTCGACCCAGTTCACCCGCTCACCCCTCCACCCGGCGATCAGACCGCACTACGGTCTCACAGAGCCTGCTAGTGGTTGCTCTGCTCGGGTGGTCGCTCGGCGGAACCTGAGTGCTTCCCTGGACTGCGGGTGCCCCTCCCGATGTATGCCCGATACACGGCGGAGGGGCCGTCCTCGCCAGGAAACCACTCAGTACCCGCCAGTGGTCACCCTGCATGCGCACCCCAAGCGGCTGCCGCCGCTTGCAAGAGCGCGGACGGCTCCGCCGACAGGCTCTCAGACCGGTCAAGTTCGCCCGAAGCCGATGTCATCGGCCTCCTCCGCGGCCCGCCAGTCCTCGTCCAGCTCCCGGACGTCGGCGCGGTCCCAGCGGCGCGCCCAGCCCGCCAGGTCGAGCAAACCGGACAGCAGGCCGCCGGTGAAACCCCACACCAACATGCCGGGCACGAGGAAGGCTGGGCCTGCGTGCCGCCCGGTCAGCTCGACCCGCAGGCGGTTCGCCGGGTCGGTCAGCCAGGAGATCGGCACCCGCGCCACCGCCGCGGTCTCGCCCGGATCGACCGGTGAGACGGGCGAAGGCTCGGCCCAGTGCGCGAGCACCGGGGTCACCCGGAAGCCGCTGTGCGGGACGTGCAGCTCGGGCAGCGCCACCAGCGGGCGGACGCCCTCCGGTCGCAGCCCCACCTCCTCGACGGCTTCGCGGAGTGCGGCGTCGACCGGTCCGCGATCGACATCGTCGAGCGAGCCGCCGGGGAAGGCAACCTGACCCGGGTGCGAGTTCAGCCCGTCGGCGCGGCGCAGCAGCAGCACGTCCGGGCCGGCCGCGCCCTCGCCGAAGAGCACCAGGACCGCGGCGGGCCGGGCGTCGGCAGGCGGGTTCTCGCGCGGCCAGCCGAAGTGGCCCGGGTCCAGCTCGGCGGCGCGCTCGATCAGCGGCCGCAGCCATCCGGGCAGTTCAGCGGGGTCGACGAGCAGCTTCGGGGTCACCTCGCCCCCAGCGTGCGCTCGACGGCGGCCCGGACCTCGTCCGGCGTCTCGAACGCGACCGGCGGGTCGATGCGCCGGACCTCGCCGGAGCCGGTCACCACGTAGCTGATCGGGAGCACGTTGGGCGCCTTGAGCGCGGCCCGGATGCGGTTGTCGCCGTCATGCACGTTGGGGAAGTGAACGCCGAGTTCGGCGAGCAGGTCAAGACCATCGCCGGGATCGCTCTGCACCTGCACCCCGAGCACCCGGATCGCGCCCGGCTGCTCGGCGTAGGCCTGGAGGGCGGGCAGCTCGGTGCGGCACGGCCCGCACCAGGTCGCCCACACGTTCACCAGCGTCGGCTCGCCGGCCACGGCCGCGCCGACGTCGACCGGCTTGCCGTCGGCCTGACAGCTGCCGGTGACCCCGGCCAGCTGGGCCGGAGCGCCCTCCCCGGTGGGGCAGGGTTCGAGCGCGGCGGCGGCCCGCTGCGCCGGGTCGACCGGCTTCGCCGCAGGTGGCGGGGCAGGTGCGGTCGTGGAGTCGGCGCGCTGCTCGGCGTCGCGCGGCCAGAGCGCGACCACGCCCAGCACCGCGAGCACGACGACGACGATCGTCCAGCGGATCTCCGTCCGGTAGGCGCTCAGCTTCACGCCATCGGCTCCTTGGCCGCGGCCTGCTCGATGGTGCTCTCCGGGACTTCGTCGACCACCCCGGCCAGCTCCAGCAGCCGCGGCGTCTCCGGGCCGCGCACCAGCTTGGCCGCGACGGCCGGTTCGGTCGGCCCGAGCCCGTACGACGGGCAGTCCTTGGCCAGCAGACAGGCACCGCAGGCGGGCTTGCGGGAGTGGCAGACGCGGCGGCCGTGGAAGATCACCCAGTGCGAGAGCATCGTCCACTCCTTGCGCGGGATGAGCTCGCCGATCGCGTGCTCGACCTTGACCGGGTCCTCCTCCTCGGTCCAGCCCCAGCGGCGGACCAGCCGGCCGAAGTGGGTGTCCACCGTGATGCCCGGCACCTCGAAGGCGTTGCCCAGGATCACGTTGGCCGTCTTGCGGCCGATGCCCGGCAGCTTCACCAGCTGCGCGAGCTTCGCGGGCACCTCGCCGTCGTACTGCTCCACCAGCGCCGCGCCCAGGCCCATCAGCGACGTCGCCTTGTTCCGGAAGAAGCCGGTGGAGCGGATCATCTCCTCCAGCTCGGTGCGGTCGGCGCCCGCGTAGGCGGCGGCCGTCGGGTACTTAGCGAACAGCGCCGGGGTGACCTCGTTGACGCGCTTGTCGGTGCACTGGGCGGACAGGATGGTCGCGACCGCGAGCTCCAGCGGCGTGTCGAAGTCCAGTTCGCAGTGCGCGTCCGGATAGGCTTCGCTGAGGGTTCGCAGCATCCGGCGAGCCCGCCTCACCAGGCCCAGCCGGGTTTCACCGCCCGCACGGGACTTGGTCTTCTTGGTTCGAGCCAGATCCGACACCCCACCAGACTACGGATCCGGCCGACGCGGACGGTGGCCGTACCGAACTCACCCACCCGGCAACCCGACCCCGGTTGCACCCTGCTCGACGGCATGCGTGAGGATGTAAATCATGGTGGCTGCCTGGTTCGTCATCGTCGTGCCCGTCGTGATCATGTTCTTCGCGCTCTTCATGGAGCGCGTGGAGGCTCGGCTGCGGCACGTGGCGGTGCAGGAGAACGAGGTGGAGGAGCTGCTGGAGAACGCCCGCCCCGACGAGGTGCGGGCACTGTTCCGGCAAGGTATTGGACGAGCGCTGGAGCTGTTCCAGCTTCGCAGAGTGGGACGCGCCGGTAGGCTGCGTACTCGCCGTTCGCGCGACCAGTCTTAGAATTGCTGGTAGTGATCGGCGGCACATCGCCGGACTCGCGCAGGCGGGCCCGGCACCACAGCAAGCCGCCGCGTCTCAACATGGAGGGACGAGGTGGACGAGACCCTGGCCCGGGCCGGCATCTTCCAAGGAGTGGAGCCGGCCGCGGCGGAGGCCCTGGCACAGTCGCTGGAACCAGTTGAGTTCCCGCGCGGGCACGTGATCTTCGCCGAGGGCGAGCCGGGTGACCGGCTTTACATCATTCAGTCCGGCAAGGTGAAGCTCGGGCGCAAGTCCCCCGACGGCAGGGAGAACCTGCTGGCGATCATGGGACCGTCGGACATGTTCGGCGAGCTGTCCATCTTCGACCCCGGCCCGCGGACGTCGACGGCGACCACGGTCACCGAGGTCCGCGCGCTGAGCATGGACCGCTCCGCGCTGCGGCAGTGGATCGGCACCCGGCCGGAGATCGCCGAGCAGCTGCTCCGCGTGGTGGCCCGCCGCTTGCGGCGCACCAACGGCATGCTGGCGGACCTGATCTTCACCGACGTGCCTGGCCGCGTGGCCAAGGCGCTGTTGCAGCTCGCGCAGCGCTTCGGCAGCCAGGAGGCGGGCCTGCTGCGGGTCACCCACGACCTGACGCAGGAGGAGATCGCACAGTACGTCGGTGCTTCCCGGGAGACCGTGAACAAGGCGCTGGCCGACTTCGCGCACCGCGGTTGGCTGCGGCTCGAGGGCAAGAGCGTCCTCATCCTCGACCCGGAGCGGCTCGCTCGCCGCGCCCGCTGATCGAAGCCGCAAGACGCGCGAACTGACGCGCGTCGGCCGACGGATCCGGGAGCTTTCCTGGATCCTTCAGTCGACGCGCGCTTTTGCGTGCCCGGATGTAGGTCGTTTTGCCGTCCCGCGCCCTCCGCGCCTGGTATGAACTGGTGCAATCGGATCTTGGGGGCGGGGCATGTACTGGATCGGATTGATCGCAGGGCTCGCAGGGCTCGGGGTGCTCGTGGCGCTGCTCGCGCTCGTGGCGCGTTCCCAGGGCGCGCGGAGGGCGAACCCGCGGAAGCGCGCCCGGTCGGGCGGCGACGCGAGTTTCAGCAGCGACTGGACCGTCCACAGCGACGGCGGCTGGGGCGGCGGCAGCGACGGCGGCTGGGGCGGCGGCAGCGACTCCGGTTGGGGCGGCGGAGGTGACTCCGGTGGCGGAGGCGGCGACTCGGGCGGCGGAGGCGGTGGCGACTGAGGTCGCCCCGGACGTGCGAAGGGGCTGGGCGCCACCCCCGACGCGGCGCTCCAGCCCCTTCACATGTGCGTGGTTAATCCCCCGACGACCAACCACGCTCCCCCGATCCTCCAGTGCTTCGGCCCCGAATCCTCGACACCGGAGGAAAGCTCCACACCTTCGACGATGCTGGACGACGGGTGCCGCCAGCAAGACCCCTCTCACCTTTCAGGACGCAGCCAGTCAGCGCGGGGTTGCAGAGTTCACCCGTTCCGGCTAGTCCTCGGCAAGTGTGCCGCGTCCGCGAGCCCCGCGAACCGGGCCGAAAGTCCCCTCTTGACCCAGTTGGTCATGCGCCTCGTCGCTGGTGAGCGCCGCGTGAGCCGAATTACCCGCGCTCAGGTTGGTACTGGCGTACCAGTATCTGGATACTGGTCCCGTGTCCCAATCCGCGTCCCTCGCCGACTACCGCACCGCTCTGACCGCACCTGGCGCCCGCGGACCGGTCATCACCTCGCTGCTCGGCCGGCTGCCGATCGCCATGGTCGGCCTCGCCCTGATGCTCTACGTGCAGCGCGAGACCGGCTCCTTCGCCGCCGCCGGCCTGGTCTCGGCCGGTGCGCTGATCGGCGTCGCGTGCGGATCGGTCGCGCAGGGCCGGATCATGGACCGCGTCGGCCCGACGAAGCCGCTCTACGTGATGTCCGCGGTGTTCGCCGCCCTGGTGACCGTCGAGGTGCTGGTCATCGAGGCGCACGCCCCGGTGGCGCTGATGACCGGGCTCGCGTTCCTGGTCGGGCTCAGCGAGCCGATGGTGGGACCGGCCTCCCGCGCCCTGTGGTCGCAGCTGCTGCCGCCCGGCCCGGCGCGCAACGCGGCGTACTCGTACGAGGCGATCAGCATGGAGACGTTCTTCATCCTGGGGCCGGGGCTGGCCGGGCTGATGGTCGCGATGCCGTGGCCGGGGACCGGGGTCGTCGTCGGCGCGGCCTGCATGGTGCTGGGCAGCGTCGGCTTCGCCTCGACGCGCGCCGCGCGCGCCCAGCGGCCGGAGCCCAGGCAGGGCGGCACCAGCCTGCTCGGCGCGATCGCCACCCCGGGCATGCGGACGGTGGCGCTGGCGGCGCTGGGCTTCGGCACCTTGATCGGGTTCATCGAGGTCGGCGTGCCCGCCGCGGCCGTCGAAGCCGGCTACCCGACCGCCGGCGGTCTGCTGCTGAGCGTGCTGTCGATCAGCTCGGTGATCGTGGGCGTCCTGTACGGGCTGCGCCCGTGGCCGCGCCCGATGCACCTGCGCCTGCCCGCGCTGCTGTTCGGCTTCGCCGGGCTGCTCGCGCTGCTGGCCCTGCCCAGCTCGCTGTGGGGCCTGTGCATCGCGCTGCTGGTGGTGGGCAGCCTGATCACCCCGCAGTCCACGGCGCACTCGATGGCGATCGAGATCGCCGCGCCGGAGGGCACCGCGACCGAGGCGTTCGGCTGGGTGGTCACCTCCGTGACGCTCGGCGCGGCCATCGGCCAGTCGGTCAGCGGCCAGCTGGTCGAGCTCAGCGGCCCGGCCGCGTCCTTCCTGGCCGCGAGCGCGGTGGGCATCGCCGTCGCGGTGGTCCTCTGGCTGCGCCGCCGAACCCTCCTGACGACAACGCGCAACGACGTCTCGCTGGCCGGAGTCTGACCCGTTCACGCAGGTCAAGGACCGTGAGCGGTTTGAGGGGCTATAGCACCCCAAAGCACTCACGTGCCTTTACCAGCGGAAACCTTGCTACTTGGGTTCCTGGAGGTAGGTGAGCTGGGCGCGGACCGTGAGGTCCGCGGCCGGCCAGACCGCTCGGTCCACGTCCGCGTAGACCAGCTCCACGACCTGGCGCGGGGTGGCACCGGGGCCGAGATCGGCGAGCGCCGCGCGGACCTGGTCCAGGCGCTGGTTGCGGTGCTGCAGGTAGTGCGTCGCGATCGCCCGGACGTCCGGCAGGTCGGGGCCGTGGCCGGGGAGCACGCGCATGCCCTCCGGGAGGTCGGCCAGGCGGCGCAGCGAGTCGAGGTAGGAGCCCAGGTGGCCGTCCGGGTGGGCGACCACCGTCGTGCCGCGGCCGAGCACGCTGTCGCCGGTGAACACCGCCGGGTCGTCGTGGTCGACCGCGAAGCAGACCGAGTCCGCCGTGTGGCCCGGCGTGGCGAGCACGCGCAGTTCCAGCCCGCCCGCCCCGATGACCTCGCCGTCCTGGAGCGGATCCGCTCCTCGGCACAGCGCCGGGTCCAGAGCGCGCACCGGAGCGCCGGTGAGCTCCACGAACCGCTCGACGCCGTCGGTGTGGTCGCCGTGGTGGTGGGTCAGCAGCACCAGCGACACCGGGCCGTGGTCGGCGACCCGACGCAGGTGCTCGGCGTCCTCCGGCCCCGGGTCGATCACCACGCGGCCGACCGCGTCCGGCTCGCCCACCACCCAGGTGTTGGTGCCTTCCAACGTCATCGGCGACGGGTTGTGCGCCAGCAGCACCGAGGCGTACCGGGTGACCGGGCGCAGCGTGGCGTAGGCGGGGTGCTCGGTCACTTCGCCTCCTCGAACCCGGGCTCGCCGGGCAGCAGCACGTGCCAGCGCCCGTCGCGCTGGACCAGCTTCGGGATGATCTTCGCCAGCGTCCGCTCGGCTTCCAGCGCGGTGCCCGCGCCGCTGTGCTCGGCGAGTTCTTCCAGCGTGACGCGCGTCGGCGGGAGCAGGTGGCAGCGGCCGTCGGCGAAGTCCGCCAGCGCCTGCCGCGGTGTCGCCCAGTACGCCTCGACCGCCTCGGACGTGCTCCCGTCGGCCTGCTGGCCGGTGGGCATCGCGGCGAGGAAGAAGCGCGTGTCGTAGCGGCGCGGTTCGCCTTCCGGGGTCACCCAGTTCGACCACGGGCGGAGCAGGTCCGCGCGCAGGACGAGGTCCTCGCCCGCCAGGAACTCCGCCAGCGACAGGTCGCGGGCGACGAGCGCCGCTCGTGCTGCGGCGTAGTGGCCGGTGTCGCCGACCAGCGTCGCGGCGTCCGGGCCGGCGAGCAGCACGCCGGACTCCTCGAACGTCTCGCGCACGGCCGCGCACACCAGCGCCCGCGCGGTTTCCGGCGTGCAGCCGAAGCGCTGCGCCCACCAGTCCGGCTCGGGCCCGTGCCAGGACACCGAGACGTCCGCGTCGCGCGGATCGACCCCGCCACCGGGGAAGACGGTCATCCCGGCGGCGAAGGCCATGCCCTTCACCCGCTTCTGCAGGAAGACTTCAAGACCCGCGGAGCCGTCCCTGACCAGCATCACGGTCGCCGCATCCTTCGGCGCGACCACTCGTCCTGCGGGCACTCCGGGCGCGAATCCCGTTGGCAGGGAGCGATCTCCGGGATCTAACACCATGCCGGACACAGTACCGCCCCTCAGTACCGCCTCTCCGCGATTTTCAGTGGTGGTGGCGATTGGGGGTGAGCTCGCGTTTTCGGGGTTTCTTGTGGCTGGGTTGCGTCACGGTCCCCTGAGGTGCGATTGGGTGGGGCTCGGGACTCGGGCCCGGCAAAGTCGTCCTGGGTGGGGTTGTGCGCCAGTTTTCGGCAAAACTGACAGCCTGCCAGCGCGGCCGGACCTTGCCGGAGCCCTGGGTGCACCCCGACTGCCGCGACCGCACCGGGGCATCGGCACCATTGGCGGCATGGACGAAGCACTGCGGGTCGGCGTGATCGGAGCGGGACCTTGGGCGCACCGGGTGCACGCACCTGGGCTGCAAGCGCACCGGGGAACGCGGTTGGCGTCGGTGTGGGCGCGGCGGACCGAAGCGGCCGAAGCCCTCGCCGGGGAGCACGGAGCCGAAGTGGCCGGCAGCTTCGACGAGCTGCTCGGATCCGTCGACGCGGTCGCCTTCGCGGTGCCGCCCGCGGTGCAGGCCGAGCTGGCACCGCTCGCGGCTCGCGCGGGCAAGCACCTGATCCTGGAGAAGCCGCTGGCCGACGACCTGGCCGGAGCGCAAGCGATCGTCGACGCGGTGACCGGGTCCGGCGTGGCGGCGCTGCTGATGCTGACCCGCCGGTTCGACCCGGGAGTGCAGAGGTGGCTGGCCGACCTGCCGGATCTCGGCAGCTTCCAGGGTGCGACCGGCCGCTGGCTGGCAGGCGGCCTGCTGGCGGGCGACTACGCGGCGTCGGAGTGGCGCCAGCAGGACGACGGCGCGCTGATCGACGCCGGCCCGCACGCGATCGACCTGCTCGACGCGGCGCTCGGCGACATCGAGCAGGTGCACTTCGCCCACCGCGGCGCGGACGGGCTCTGGCAGCTGGTGTTCGGCCACGAGGGCGGCACGACCAGCACGCTGACCCTCTCGCTTCGGATGCCGGTGCAGCCGTCGCTGGTGGACTTCGCGGTGTACGGCGAGCACGGCTGCTCCCCGTTGACGGGTCGCCGCACGGCGGCCCTCGATTGCTACGCGCAGCTGCTCGACAACCTGCTGGTGATGATCCGCGAGAACCGCGTGGAGCACCCCTGCGGCGTCCACCGGGGCCTGCACCTGCAGCGCGTCATCGCCGCCATCCTCAAGGCCCGCTGAGCAGCCCGCCGAACTCGTCCCTTCGGTGGCCCGGTTTCCGCTGGTGGTGGGCCGTGAGTGTTTTGCGAGGCTATAGAGGCTGTTTTGGATCTTGGGTTGGGTGGTTGTGATATGGGCTCAAGATCATCACGGGTGGGGCTCAGGGGCTGAAAAGCAGGGCGGGTTCTTGTTATCGCTGAGGTTGTCTAAGCCTGCGATCACAAGAACCCGCCATGCCATTGAACCCTGTACCTGTCGCCGTCGATCGGCGGGGGTGCCGCTGCACGTGCGGCTGTTGGACCCGCCGACGCCGCTACGCCTCGGATCTCACCGATGCCCAGTGGGAGATCCTCAAACCCCTGCTCCCGGCACCGTTGACCACCACCGGGCTGGGTGGACGGCCGGAGAAACACTCCCGCCGCACCATGATCGACGCGATCTTCTACGTGGTGGACAACGGCAACAAATGGCGCAACCTGCCCGCCGATTTCCCGCCCTGGCAGACCGTCTACGGCATGCTGCGCCGCTGGTCCCGCAATCTGGCCACCCATCACCTCCTCGACACGCTGCGCAGACGGCTGCGCACCGCCCTGGGCCGCAACGCCCGTCCCAGCGCCGGCTGCATCGACTCCCAGTCGGTGCACAAGACCGCCGAGGCCACCGTGCCCCGCCACAGCAGCGGGTTCGACCCCCACAAGAAAGTCAACGGCCGCAAACGCCACATCGTCACCGACACCCTCGGCCTGCTGGTCTCCGTGGTGATCACCCCCGCCAACGTCCAGGACCGCGACGCCGCCTGGCCCGCACTCCACGGAGCCGCCTCACGCGGACTCACACACGTCTGGGCCGATCAAGGCTACGAAGGACCCCTCACCGAACACGCCAACAACGTCCTCGGCCTGACCGTGAACATCGTCTACCGACACCCCGGACAGAAAGGCTTCCAAGTCCTGCCTCGCCGCTGGGTCGTCGAGCGCACCCTGGCCTGGATCAGCCGACGACGACGCTGCGCCCGCGACTACGAACGCCTCCCCGAACACCACGCCACCATCGTCTGCTGGGCCGCCATCATCCACATGACACGCAGACTCGCCCGCCTACCACACACCACCCAACAAGATCCAAAACAACCTCTATAGCACCACAAAACGCTCACGGGGCCTGAGCAGCGGAAACGGAGCCGACAGCGGTGTCGCGGGGTCGGGTCAGGAGCGCTGCTGCTGGGGCGCGTAGGCCTGGTTGTTGGCCGGGGCCGCGCCGATCGGGGGGAAGCCGCCCGTGCCGCCCGGCATGGTCGACGTCCAGCCCTCCTCGCCGTTCGCCCCGTTCTGGCGGCGCGGCGGCGGGGTGGAACGGTCCTGCTCGCGCTGGGCCAGCTCCTCGTGCAGCTTGCGCAGGAGGTTGCGCTCCCGGTCGGTCAGCTTCGCGTCGACCGCCGCGGGCACGCGCATCCCCTGCCCCTCGGCTACCGCCTCGGCGCTCCGCGCGAGCGCCGGCTCCGCTGGAGCTTCCTCGCGCTGCGGCTCCGCCTCGCGCTGCGGCGCGACGCTGCGCCGCCGCTCGCTCTGCTCGCTGCGCGGCTCCGCGACGGGTGCCGCTGGCGCGGCGGCCGGCGCTTCGCGCTGCTCAACCACCTGACGCTGCTCAACCACCGGACGCTGCTCAACCACCGGACGCTGCTCAACCGCCGGGCGCTGCTCGACGGCCGGGATTTCCGGGGCCTGCTGTTCGGCCGGGGCCGCGTCCAGGTGCACGCGGTGGGCCGCGGCGAGGGCTTCGCGGTGGTACTCCGGCAGTTCGGTGCCGCTGTCGAAGACCTCGACCGAGCAGTTGATGCCGGACCGGCGCAGCGCCTCCAGCAGCTGGTAAGCGATGGCCGCGGTGGAGCCGTCCGCGCCGACCTCGGCGAGCAGGACGCGGCGGGGCACTGCGCCGTAGCTGACGCCTGCCGGCGTGCTGCGGGCCGCGCACCACAGGCCGCGCAGGCCGGGGAGGCGGCCGGCGACCGGGGCGAGCGCGGCGACCAGGTCCGCGTCGACCCGGCCCGGGTCGCCGAAGCGGTGTTCGCCGAGCTGCACCGCGTCGACCGCGGTGAGCCGGTCGGCGAGGGCCTGGGCGGCGCGGGTTTCTTCGAGCACGCGCCGCAGGTGGTGCTGCTCGGTGGTGGTGACCTGGATGCGGCCCGCGATCAGGCAGCCGGTGAGGTACTCCGCCGCGGCCGCCGGGAGCCCGGCGCCCAGCAGTTCGCGGGCCGAGTTGATCCCGTCGTCGTCCACCCGTCCGGCCATGGCCAGCAAGAGGTTGTGCAGCCGGTCCTCCGGTCCGGCCCCCTCAGCCACGTGCACCACGTTGCCTCCTTCGGATGTCTGCCGCTCAACCACGACGACCGGCGAGTTCTTCGGCTCCCGCGCAGACCAGCGCCGATTCGGCGAGCGCTGCGCGGTGGTAGGCGGTCGGTTCCTGCTCCGGTGGGAGCACTTCGACGCGGGGCTCGGGTTCGCCGAGCGCGCGCAGGACGCGCTGGATCTCCCCGGTCAGGCCGACGACGTCGGCGGATGCGGTCACCAGCAGCACCAGCTTCGCGGCACCGCCGTCGGTGCTCCGCCAGCTGTTGCGCACCTCCCGGACGCCCGGTCGGCTGCGCAGCGTGGCACCGAGCACCAGGAGCGCCGAGTCGGCGACCGGGTTGCCCGGGCTCTCGGTGGTGAACGCGTGCTGCGGGGTGGTGCCGGGTTCCGCGGGGAGAACCGCGTTGACCATCGCGGGGTCGGCTCCCAGCGGGAGCAGCGCTTCGGCCAGCAGCCGGTGCTCGTCGTCCTCGAGGCCGATCCGCTCGCGCACCAGCGTGCCCGGGAGCAGCTGCGCGATCACGTCCGCCGCGTCACCGGCGAGCCAGTCGCGGAATCGCCACAGGTGCTGATCCGGTAACCGGTCGGCGAGTCGAAGCAGCAATTCGTGGCACCGCAACTCGTTCTCACGCACCGCCAACGTCGGCCCCTCCAGCCTCGTCTCCGTCGATGCGGGTGTCGCCCGCCGCCCCCCGGCTCTGGTTACACCCGTCCAGGTGAACCATGGTCGCGTCGGCTCGATCAATCAAGCCTTGACCGACCGTTTCGCCACTCACTGGAATTGATCACTCCCCCGTTTGGGCTAACCGTTTCCGGCGAACTCAATCACGGGGTGATCGCAGCGTACTGGTCGTGGTGACCAGTTCGCGGCCCAGCCGCCGAAAAACTGTCGTGGATCACCCGACGTGTCGAGAACAAAACGCGGCGTCACCCGGAAAGGGCGACGCCGCGAAGAGCAGATCGGATCATTCGACCTCGACGACCAGTTCGACCTCGACCGGCACTCCCAGCGGGAGCTCGGCCACGCCCACCGCCGAGCGGGCGTGCTTGCCCGCGTCGCCGAAGATCTCGCCGAGCACCTCGGAGGCACCGTTGACCACCGCAGGCTGTCCGGTGAAGCCCTCGGCGGAGGCGACGAACCCGACGACCTTGACGATCCGGACGATCGAGTCCAGCCCGACCAGGCCGTCCACCGCCGCAAGCGCGTTCAGCGCGCAGATCCCGGCGTACTGCTTGGCCTCGTCCCCGCTGATCTCGGCGCCGACCTTGCCGGTCGCCGCGACCTCGCCCGCCACGATCGGGACCTGGCCGGCGGTGAAGACCAGCGAGCCGCTGCGCACCGCGGGCACGTAGTCGGCGACCGGGGCCACCACCTCCGGCAGCGGGATGCCCAGCTCCGCCAGGCGATCCGTCCAGCGCCCCATGTCAGGCCTCCTTCGGCCGCTTGAGGTAGGCCACCATCTGCTCGCCGGTCGGGCCGGGCAGCACGGAGACCAGCTCCCAGCCGTCCTCACCCCACTGGTCGAGGATCTGCTTGGTCGCGTGGATCAACAACGGCACGGTCGCGTACTCCCACTTCTGCATGCGGGCAGCTTAGGAGACACGTCCGCGGCAGCTGCGGTTGCGGAGGGGACTCGTGAGCACTTCGGGGTTCTGCAGCACCCCGAAACACTCACGACTCGCGGCTAGGCGGACTGGACGGGCAGGCCCGCCTCGACCCAGTCCTGGATGCCCTCCCGGTACTTGCGGACGTCGGTGTAGCCGAGCTGCTCCAGCTTCACCGCGACCTCCTGGCTGTTCCCGCAGGCCGGGTTCGAGCAGTAGACGGCGATCGTCGCGTCCTTGTCCGGCAGCACGTCGACCGCCTTCGCCGCGACCTGGCCCGCGGTCAGCTCGACGGCCCCCGGCAGGTGCTGCTGGGCGTAGTACGACCCGCCGAGCGCGTCCACGACCGTCACCGTCCCGGCATCGATCCGCGCCTTGAGCTCGTCCCGGCTGATCAACTCCGTCATCGGTTCCTCCTCGATCCATCCGGACCACGGTCCGGTTAACGCCGGGAACGCTACCGGACCGCGGTCCGGTTGTCGAGTAGGATCGACGCCATGGCCGAGGAGCTGCACCGCATCGCGAACCGACCGCCGCAGGAGCGAGCCGATGCTGCGCGCAACCGGCAGCGCGTGCTGACCGCCGCCGCCGGGCTGTTCGCCGAGCACGGCGTGGACGGCGTGACCATGGACGCCGTCGCGCAAGCCGCCGGAGTCGGCAAGGGAACCGTGTTCCGCCGCTTCGGCGACAAGTCCGGGCTGGTCGTGGCGCTGCTCGACGAGCGGGAACGCGAACTCCAGGAAGCCGTGCTGTCCGGGCCACCACCGCTCGGCCCGGAGGCACCGGACAAGGAGCGGATGCTGGCCTTCCTCGGCGCCTACGTCGACTACCTGGCCGAACACCTCGAACTGATCCGGCTCTCGGAGACCGCCGCGCCGGGTGCCCGGTACCGCATCGGCGCCTACCACTTCTGGCACCGGCACCTGGCGATCCACTGCACCGGGGCAGCCGATCCCGACCACCTCGCGCACGCGCTGCTGGCCGTGGTCGACGCGGACCTCAACGCCGCGCTGCGCGAGGCGGGTTACAGCTGGGAACGACTGCGCGCAGGCGTCTGCGAGCTGGCCGAGCGCGTCCTGGCGTGAGCTGAGCGCCACGGCACGGTGCGACCCGGAGACATTTCGCGAGTCCGGGACCTACGCTGATCGCGTGACCGACTGGAACGGGGAACTGAATCACGCCCGATTGCACGTGGTCAGCGGCAAAGGCGGTACCGGGAAGACCACCGTCGCCGCCGCGCTCGCGCTCGCCCTCGCGACCGGCGGTCACAAGGTGCTGCTGATCGAGGTCGAGGGCCGCCAGGGCATCGCGCAGCTCTTCGACACCGCACCGCTGCCCTACTCCGAGGAGTGGATCGCCGCGGCGCCCGGGGGCGGCGAGCTCCGCGCGCTGGCCATCGACGCAGAGGCCGCGCTGCTGGAGTACCTGTCGATGTTCTACAACCTCGGTTTCGCCGGCCGCACGCTGCGCAAGATGGGCGCCATCGAGTTCGCCACCACCCTCGCGCCGGGCCTGCGCGACGTGCTGTTCACCGGGAAGATCAAGGAGTGCGTCGGCCGCACCGACGAGCACGGCCGCTACGTCTACGACGCGGTGGTCGTCGATGCGCCGCCGACCGGGCGGGTGGTCAAGTTCCTGGACGTCACCCGGGCGATGGCCGATCTGGCCAAGGTCGGCCCGATCCGCGACCACAGCGACGGCGTGGTGCGGCTGCTGCACTCCAGCAGCACCGTCGTGCACCTGGTGACGCTGCTGGAGGAGCTGCCGGTGCGGGAGACCCTGGACGCCGTGGCCGAGCTCGACGCCGCCGATCTGCGGCCCGGCGGCGTGCTGTGCAACCGGGTCCGCCCCAACCGGCTACCCGCCCACGCCGCCGCGGCCGCCGCACAAGGCCAGGTCGACGCCGAGCAGGTGCGCGCCGGGCTGGACGCCGCGGGCCTGCGCGTGGACGACGACGACCTCGACGGGCTGGTGCACGAGACGATCGAGCACGCGATCCGGGTGCGCGCCGAGGACAACGCCCGCAGGCAGCTCGGCGAGACCGACCTGCCGACCGTCGCACTGCCCGACCTGACCGCCGGGATCGACGTCGCCGAGCTCTACGAGCTGGCCGAGATACTCACCGAACACGGCATCCGGAGCCCCCGATGAGCGAACCGCTGCGTCCCGCGCAGGTCGACGTCGACGCCCTGCTGGACGATCCGAGCACCCACGTCATCGTCTGCTGCGGTTCCGGTGGTGTGGGCAAGACGACCACCGCCGCCGCGCTCGCCGTGCGCGCGGCCGAGCGCGGCCGCAAGACCGCGGTGCTCACCATCGACCCGGCGCGGCGGCTGGCCCAGGCGCTCGGGCTGCGGGAGCTCGGCAACCAGCCGAAGCAGGTGGTGGTGGAGGGCTTCGAACCGGCGGGCGACCTCAACGCGATGATGCTGGACATGCGCCGCACCTTCGACGACATGGTGCTCGCGCACGCCGGCCGGGAACGCGCCGAGCAGATCCTGAACAACCCCTTCTACCAGACCATCTCCACGTCCTTCTCCGGCACGCAGGAGTACATGGCGATGGAGAAGCTGGGGCAGCTGTCGGCCTCCGGGCAGTGGGACCTGATCGTGGTGGACACCCCGCCGAGCCGGTCCGCGCTGGACTTCCTGGACGCCCCGCAGCGGCTGTCCACCGTGCTGGACGGGCGGCTGATCAAGATGCTGTCCAGCCCGGCGCGGGTCGGCGGCAAGGGCCTGCGCAAGATCGTCGGGGCCGGGTTCGGGATCTTCGCCAAGGCCGTCTCGACGATCATCGGCGGGCAGCTGCTGGCCGACGCGGCGCGGTTCGTGCAGGCCTTCGACTCCACCTTCGGCGGGTTCCGGGAGCGCGCCGAGCAGACCTACCGGCTGCTGCGCTCGCCCGGCACGGCGTTCCTGGTGGTGGCCGCGCCCGAACCGGACGCGCTGCGGGAGGCCACCTACTTCGTGGAGCGGCTGGCCGGTGAGCAGATGCCGCTGGCCGGTCTGGTGGCCAACCGGACGCACCCGGTCTTCGCCGGGCTGGCCGGGGCGCGCGCGACCGCGGTCGCCGAGGAGATCGAGGCGAGCGGTTCGGATCCGATGGCCTCCGCCGCGCTCCGGGTGCACGCCGATCGGGTGGCGATCGCCGAACGGGAAAAGCGGTTGCTGGCCCGGTTCACCCGCGCTCACCCGGAAGTCGCATTGGTCGGAGTTCCCGCACTTCCGTCCGATGTGCACGATTTGGCGGGATTGCAGGAGATCGGCAGGCGACTGGCCGGTGAATAACGGGTAACGGGGCCGGACAATCCGCGATGGCGAATTGCCCGGCCCCGACCCGAATGGACTAGCTCACCTGGTACTCGTCGAAATCGACGTATTCCTGACGAGCCGCTTCAAGCAATTCCCGCCAGTTGCGGACGTCGGGCCGACGGCGCAGCAGCGCACGCCGCTCCCGCTCCGTCATTCCACCCCACACGCCAAATTCGATCTTGTTGTCGAGCGCCTCGCTGAGGCACTCGGTGCGGACCGGGCAGCCGAAGCAGACCATTCGCGCCTTGCGCTGCTCGGCTCCGCGGACGAACAATTGGTCCGGATTCTGGTCACGGCAAGCGGCGTTGACCCGCCAGTCCCCCTGCTCGAACATAGAGTTCCCCCAGCTCCTCACTGGATCGTCGGCGACCGTATTTCGTCCGGAGCCCCCCGGCACCGGATGCTGCGGCGTACGCTTCCCCGCAGCAGTGCTGTCGCTGGACGTAGACGGACTGTAGAGCCCCTCGGTTCCACAACCAACCAAGGGTTGTCGCTCCGTTATCTTTCGAACTCATCACATCGGGCGGATTTTGCCCGTGACACTCCGTCACGAACCGGTTCCGTTTTACGCTGGCGAAGTGCGTGTCCGGGACGGCCTGTTGAAGCTTTTCGGTCTGTGTGTGCTGGCTGGCGTACTGGTCGCCGGTTTGTTGTTCCCGGCGACGGGATCACTCGGCGTGGTCTCCAACCGGGCCAGCGATGCGGTGAACAGCATCTCGGCGGACCTGATGACCAAGGAACCTCCTCTTGTGACGACCGTCACAGATCGGGACGGTCGGCCGATCGCGTACCTGTTCGACCAGAACCGGACGCCGGCCGCTCCGGACCAGATCGCCGACACCATGAAGGCCGCCATCGTGGCCATCGAGGACCGGCGGTTCTTCGACCACCAGGGCGTCGACTGGGCGGGCACGGTGCGCGCCGCGGTGACCAACCAGGTGTCCGGCGAGATCGCCCAGGGCGGCTCCACCCTCACCCAGCAGTACGTGAAGAACTACCTGGTGCACGTGGTCGCCGGCGGTGACCCGGTCAAGCAGCAC
This sequence comes from Saccharopolyspora antimicrobica, assembly GCF_003635025.1. Lineage (GTDB taxonomy): Bacteria > Actinomycetota > Actinomycetes > Mycobacteriales > Pseudonocardiaceae > Saccharopolyspora > Saccharopolyspora antimicrobica. The sequence continues at coordinate 2,340,347 of NZ_RBXX01000002.1, forward strand.
AAGGCCATCGAGCAGACCCCGGCCCGCAAGCTCCGCGAGATCCGGATCGCCCTGCAGCTGGAGAAGCAGCTGTCCAAGGAGGAGATCCTCACCCGCTACCTCAACGTGGTGCCCTACGGAAACCAGGCGTACGGCATCGCGGCCGCCTCGCGCACCTACTTCAACACCACGCCGGACCGGCTGACCATCGCGCAGGCGGCGCTGCTGGCGGGCATGGTCAACAGCCCCAGCGCGCTGAACCCGCAGAGCAACCCGGCCGAGGCGCTGGGTCGCCGCAACCTGGTGATCAAGGCGATGGAGGACCAGCGGCGGATCACCCCGGAGGCCGCCGAGGAGGCGCGCAACTCGCCGCTCGACCTGGCCCAGCCGCTGCGGGGCATCCCCAACGGCTGCATCGGCGCCGGGCCGTCCGACGGGTTCTTCTGCAAGTACGTCATCGACTACCTGGAGCGCGCCGGGTTCACCGAGGAGCAGCTCAAGACCGGCGGCTACACGATCCGCACCACGCTGGACAAGCGGGCCACCGACGCCGCCAAGGCGGCCGCCGAGAAGGGCGTGCCGAAGACGACCAAGGGCATCGCCAACGTCATGAGCGTGGTGGAACCCGGCAAGGAGAAGCACCGGGTGCGGGCGCTGGTGGCCAACCGGGACTTCGGCCTCGACGCCTCGCAGGGGCAGACCGCCTACGCGCTGCCCAGCGGAGTGATCAAGTTCGGCGCCGGGTCGATCTACAAGGTGTTCACCGCGGCCGCCGCGTTGGAGAAGGGGATGGGCATCTACAACACCATCCAGTCCCCGGGCTCCTACACCTCGTCGGTCTACAAGAACGGCACCGCGCCCTACACGGTGGGCAACGCCGAAGGCGTGCGACCGGGCCCGCGAACGCTGCAGATGGCCCTGGCGACCTCGCCGAACACCGCGTTCGTCGCGCTGCAGGAGCGCGCCGGGCTGGCGCAGACGGTGGACATGGCCGTGCGGCTCGGGATGCGGCAGACGCTGCAGAACTACACCGCGGCCGGTGATCCGGTGGCCGCCAGCGGCTCGAAGGTCTCGCAGGCCGACCACGTCAAGGAGCACAACATCGGCGCGTTCACCCTCGGGTACGCGCCGACCAGCCCGCTGGAGCTCAGCAACGTCGCCGCCACGATCATGAGCGGCGGCACCTGGTGCCCGCCGACGCCGATCGAGCAGATCCTGGACCGCAACGGCAACCCGGTGTCGATCACCGAAGACCCGTGCGAGCAGGCTGTCGACGAAGGCCTCGCGAACGCGATGGCGGTCGGCATGAGCAAGGACGACCAGCAGGGCGGCACCGCGGCCGCGGCGGCGTCCGCCGCGGGCTGGACCCGGCCGCTGGCGGCCAAGACCGGGACCACCGAGGCGCACCAGTCGGCCGGCTTCCTCGGCGCCACGCCGCAGTACGCCGGAGCGGTGCTGACCTTCAGCGACGGCACCTCGCCGCAGGGCATCTGCGACAGCGATCCGCCGCGGCTCTGCGGGGTCAACGGCGGAAACATCTACGGCGGCAAGGTGCCCGCGCGGACCTTCTTCGACGCGATGACCGTCATCCACGAGGGCGCACCGGTCGCGCAGCTGCCGCCGACGACCAAGCGCTACGAGACCGGCGGCGACGAGTTCCAGGTGCCCAACGTGGTCGGCCTGACCTCGCAGCGCGCCGGCGAGGAGCTGGCGAAGGCGGGCTACAAGGTCCAGGAGCGCTCGGTGAACAGCCCGCGCAAGCGGGGCACGGTGGTCAGCCAGACGCCGCGCGGCTTCGCGCTGCCGGGCGAGACCGTGACGCTCTCGGTGAGCACCGGCTACGTCCCGCCGCCCTCGCCGGAGCGGCCACCGCCCCAGCCGTCGCGGCCACCGGAGCAACCACCGGAACGGCCGCCGGAGACACCGGCTCCGCCGGGCATCCCGCCGGGCATCTTCCCACCGTGACCGACCAGTGCGGGCGCTTCCGATCCGGAGGCGCCCGCACTGCTGTTTTCCCTGCTCAGCGACCGTGAGTGTTTTGTGGCGCTATAGCCCCTCGAAGTACTCACGGCAGTTGACCAGCGGAAACGGAACGGCAGGGCGGAGCCGGGGACGGGGGCGCCGTGCGGGTTCCTAGACTCGGTGATGTGACGAACACGCAGGTGAGCACCAGGCGCGCGCGATCCCGGTACCGGCTGTTGGAGGTGCGGGCCGCGGAGCGGATCACCCCGCGGATGGTGCGGGTCGTGCTCGGCGGCGAGGAGCTCGCCGACTTCGTCAGCAACGGCAGCGACCAGCGGATCAAGCTGTGCCTGCCGCAGCCCGGCCAGCCGATGCCGCTGGGCCGCACCCGCGCCGAGGTCTTCGCGCTGCCCCGCGAGCAGCAGCCCCGGCAGCGCACCTACACCGTCCGCCGGTTCGACCCGCAGCGGCAGGAGCTGGCGATCGACTTCGTGGTGCACGACCACTACGGTCCGGGCAGCAGCTGGGCGACGCAGGCGGCGCCGGGCGACCAGATCGTCACGGTCGGCCCGAGCCCCGCGTACCAACCGCAGTCCGACGCGGCCCCGCTGGTGCTGGTCGGCGACGAAACGGCGCTGCCCGCGATGTCAGCGATCCTCGAGGAGCTGCCCGCCGAGGCAGAGGTCCAGGTCTTCGCCGAGGTCGCCGACAGCGCCGAGGAGCAGCAGATCGACTCGGCGGCCCGCGTCGAATGGCACTGGCTGCACCGCAACGGCACGCCGGCGGAGGACAGCACGCTGCTCGTCGACGCGGTGCGCGCCGCGGACCTCGGCCCGAACCCGCACGTGTGGATCGGCGCGGAAGCCGAGATCGTGCACGAGCTCCGCGAGCACTGCCAGCGCGAGCTGGGCCTCGAGCGCCGCCGCCTCTACGCCCTCGCCTACTGGCGCCGCAACACCGCAGGCGACTGAGAGCCCTTGCCCCAGAAGGTTTTTCGCGGTGAATCCGACACCACCAGACTGCGGGATCGGCGCGCACGGACGTCCACCCCGTCGACGCGTCGGCCACGACACGTCGACGGATCGGCGAGACTTCCGCAATTTCAATGGAAATTGGAGCTTCAACTTCAATGGAAGTTGCACATCCCGTCGGCGTGTCGCTCCCCGACACGCCGAGTACGAGTCCGGGATCGTGCGATTTCAATGGAAATCGCACGTCTGATTTCCATTGAAATCGCGTAGCCGGAGGGCTCAGCCGGCGAGCTGGGCCTTGACGAGGGCCGCGACCTTGCCGCCTTCCGCGCGGCCCGCGGCCTTGGCGTTGGCGGCCTTCATGACCTGGCCCATCTGCTTCATGCCCGGGCGCTCGCCGAGTTCGGCCTCGACCTCGCCGATGGCGTCGGAGACCAGCTGCGCCAGCTCGTCGTCGCCCAGCGGCTTCGGCAGGTAGCGGCGCAGGATCTCCGCCTCGCGCTCCTCGGCGTCGGCCTGCTCCGCGCGCCCGGCGCCGCGGAACGCCTCGGCGGCCTCGTCGCGCTTCTTGGCCTCCTTGCTCACCACGCGCAGCACCTCCTCGTCGGAGAGCTCGCGCGCCTGCTTACCGGCCACCTCCTCCTTGCCGACCGCGGCCAGCGTCATCCGCAGCACGCCGGTGACGACGGTGTCGCGTTCCTTCATCGCGGCGGAGAGGTCCGCCCGCAGCTTGTCCTTGAGCTCGGCCATGTGTTGATTATCGCGCTGAGCGCGCACGCGGTCCGTCGCGGGCACGCGTGTCGTCGTAGGGTTGGTGGGGTGAAAAAGTTCGGGCGATTTCTGCTCAGCGCGAGCGCTCTCGGCGCCGCGACGGTCACCTACTCCGCCGCGATCGAACGGCGGCACTGGACGCTGCGGCAGGTCTCACTGCCGGTGCTCGACGAGGGCACTGCCCCGCTGCGGGTGCTGCACATCTCCGACCTGCACATGACGCCGAACCAGCGGTCCAAGCAGCGGTGGGTGTCCGAGCTGGTGGACCTCGACCCGGACCTGGTGGTCAACACCGGTGACAACCTCGCGCACCCGCAGGCGGTACCCGCGGCGCTGCGCGCGATGGGGCCGCTGCTGGACCGGCCCGGCGTGTTCGTCTTCGGCAGCAACGACTACTTCGGTCCGACCGCGAAGAACCCGGCCCGCTACCTGCTGCCCTCGGCGAAGACCAAGCGCATCCACGGCGAACCGCTGCCGTGGCGGGACCTGCGCGCGGCGATGGCCGAGCGCGGCTGGCTGGACGCCACGCACCGGCGCCACGAGATCGAGGTCGCCGGAGTCCGCATCCACATCGCCGGCCTGGACGACCCGCACCTGCACGCGGACCGCTACGACCTGATCTCCGGCCCGCTGCCCGAAGGCGTGCAGCTGCGCCTCGGCGTGACGCACTCCCCCGAGCCGCGCGTGCTGGACAGCTTCGCCGAGGACGGCTACGACCTGGTGCTGGCCGGACACACCCACGGCGGCCAGCTGCGCCTGCCGGGCTACGGCGCGCTGGTGACCAACTGCGACCTCGACCGCGCCCGGGCCCGCGGCGCGTCCACCTGGGGCGAGCGGATGCACCTGCACGTCTCGGCCGGCCTGGGCACGTCGCCGTACGCCCCGGTGCGCTTCGCCTGCCCGCCGGAGGCGACCTTGCTGACCCTGCTGCCCCGCTCCGAAAAACCGGCCCTGAACAGCGAAAACGCCACTAAGAGGACCCCCTTCGGAACCGGCGAGAGCGTCCGGTAAGCTATCTTCAGCGGTTGGGGCGAGCACCCGAGATGCTCCTCCGCTGAAAGATCGGGGTGTGGCGCAGCTTGGGAGCGCGCTTCGTTCGGGTCGAAGAGGTCGTGGGTTCAAATCCCGCCACCCCGACAGGTGAAAGGGCCTGGTCAGGACTTCGCAAGAAGTTCCGACCAGGCCCTTTCCTCGTTCCCCGCATCGGGCGGAGTCAGCAATCAGTCAGCAGCACGATCAGCCGACCGGCACCAAACCGGCTGATCCGCCCTCGTCGTCCTCATCGGTGAGAGCGCGCAAGATGCGCTCCCCGTCGTCGGTGCGGCGGGTGTAGAGGTCGAGGGTGGTCGAGGGTGGTCGAGGCCCGTTCGTGGCCCATGACCCGCTGGACCATGTTGACCGGTACGCCGTCGTCTACGAGCCAGGTGGCGTAGGAGTGGCGGAGGTCGTGGAACCTCAGCCCGTCCGCGGCCTTCCTGGCGACTTCGAGTACCGCGGCGTCGTGGGTGGCGAACTCGGCCGACTCCGCTGCGCCGTGCTGGTTGGTCCACGTACCGGTCCAGCCGCCCGCCGGGTTCTGGGTGAGCTTGCCGAGCAGTCCGGCGCGCACGAGGGAGGGTTTCCACACCCGGGACCGGAACAGGGTCCGCCGGAGCGGCTTGCCGACCGTGTTGGAGAACACCAGGCCCTCGTCGAGCGGTGGCCACCGGCGGATGTGCTCGCCGATGACCTCGATCAGCCACGGCGGGAGGGGGACGGTGCGGCGTCCGGCCTTGGACTTCGGGAACGACTTGAACGTGGTGTGCCCGCTGACCTCGGTGACGGTGCGGACCACGCTCAAGGTCCCGCCGTCGAGGTCGAGGGCGTCGGTGCAGAGTCCGGCGACCTCTCCCCAGCGCAGGCCCGCGCCGGCGGCGGTGGCGATCACGCCCCGGTAGAAGTCCGGGGCCGCCGGCAGCAGCCGGGACCGCAGGTCGGCGCGGCTGATGATCCGCTCATCGGTGTCGCGGGTGCGCTTCTTCGGGATACGCACCTCTTCGGCCGGGTTGAACGGGATCAGCCGGTTGCGCACCGCTGACTTGAGCACGCTGGCAGTCAGCCGGTAGCACTCCACGACCGTGGCGCGGGAGCGCTTCTCGCACAGGTCGGTGATCCAGGCCTGTATGGCCATGTGGTCGATCTTGGCCAGCGGCCACGCGCCCCACTGGGGCAGTACGTGGTTGCGCATGATCGAGGCGTCGCGGGCGGCGGTGGTGGCTTCGGTGTTCCAGGTGTCCATCCAGCGCTGGGCGTGCTCGCCGAAGGGCACGCGCCCGGCGTGCGGGGAGATGTAGGCACCTTGGGCCTTCTGGGTCTCGACCTGCGCGAGAAACGTGGCGGCCTCGCGCTTGGTGCGGAAGGTCTTCGCGCGCTGTTTGCCCTCCGGGTCGCGCCAGTTCGCCCGCCACTTGCCGCCGGGGGTGGAGTTGACGAACCCCATCAGGCACCCTCCCCGGCCAGCCACGCGTCGAACCGGGCCTTGGGGATGATCCACCGCTTGCCCAGCCGCCTCGCCGGGATCGCACCCTCGCGAACCTGCTCGTAAGCGACGCTGCGGGACACGCCAAGCGCCCCGGCAACCTCGTCCACTGTGTACGTCTGGCGTTCCATGTCAGTCCTTCCTTTCGTTGTCGTACTTGCGTTTTCGTGCTTCCCGCTGGCCTTCTGCGATGGCCGCGGCGAGTTCGCGTTCTTCGGGGGTGCGGTGGCCGACGCTGGTCATGGCCCAGTCGTTGACGACGGTGATCGAGTCGGCGTCGGTGAGGCCGAGTTCGGCCAGGGTCTGTTCGCGCTGGTAGCGGCGGCGGTCGTCGCGGATCTGCCGGAACGGCACGGAGTAGCGCTGGCTCTTGGTGAGGAAGTGCCCGCGGAAGGCGAGCATGTGCGCCCAGTGCCGCAGCTTCAGCGCGTCGAGCGGATCGGGCTTGTCGCCCAGTTCGGGGTGTAGGTACTGGCGGCGGGTGGTGCGGGTGACCTCGCCGCCGTTATCGCAGGTGACGCAGTACTGGGCGTGGGTGCGCTGCTGGCAGCCGCAGCCCTCAGCCTCGTGGGGCCCGTCCGGGTGGCAGGCCGGGCACGGCACCGGCTCCACGAGGTCCCAGGCGGTCTGGATGATCCGCCGGTGGTGGGTCGAGACCGTGAGCCGGTCGATGTCGGCCTGGGAGCGAATGCGGCGGTCGGCGGCTTCGCTGGTGCTGATGCCCTTGGTGGCGTACTTGGCGACGTAAGACGCCAGCCGGTCGTCGGTGATCACGCCGTGCTCGTCCTCGACCTGGTCGGCATCTACTGGGCGGATCGGCCGGATGTCGATCTGTTCGCCGAAGGCGAGTTCCCAGGTGCGCCCGTTGGTCTCGGGCGAGGTGATCACGGTGGTGGCGTGCGCGGTCCGGATCGCGTCGGTGAGGGCGTCCGTGGTGCCCCACGCCGGTGCGGGGTCGTCAGGTCCGTCAGGCCCGTCGAGGCGGATCACGGCGTGGAAATGGATGACGCCCCGGCGCTGGAACTCGGCGACCTTCGCGAACGCCAGCTCCGCGTGGTCAGCGAAGGTGGATTGCCGGAACCCGGCAGCCTCGGCGAGGCGGCGCTTGACGTAGGTGATGAAGCGGTGCCACAGCGCCCCGGCGTGCGCCTGCCACAGCACGTGGCCGGTGTAGTCGTAGGCCTCCGGATCGATCGGCTGACCGAGGCGGGGGTCGTCGGGGTGGTGGAACTCGCCGCACCGACACGGGATCGCCTTCCCGCCGGACGTACGGCGGTTGTGGACCGCAGCAGCGACTCTGCGCAGCCGGGCATCTGTCCGAGCACACAACGGTGTACCGCTGGCGAGGCGAAGACAACGAGGGGGTCGAGGCCAAAGCGGTCCTCTACACGAGGGCCGGACTGGTCCCGAAGATCACCCAGCTGACTCGGGAAGAGCACCCCTACGAAGTTCCGCACGTCAGCGCCACGCGGCTCGTCGCGGGCAATCCGGATTACCTCCAGTGGATCTTGACCGAAACCAGCTGAGCCACGGGATTGAGCGCACCAAGAGCGACACACTCCTGCACACACATCCACACACATCTATGCACCTGTGTGTACCTCTGGCAACACGGAGCACCTTGCCTCTCCGGCTATCCCGGGCATGCAGCTCACGCGGTGTTCAGAGTTTCTTTTCTTCATCAAGGGCGGCCCCTGCGGGGCCGCCTGCCTGCTGTTTCCCTGGCCGGGCCAGCGGGGGCCGCAGGGGCCCGGCGCAAGCGCCACCCTGCGCCCCCGCGGCCCGGCCTGACGGGAAGGCAGGCGGCCCCGCGCCACCAGAGGGGCACGCTTCACCGCAAAGAGATGTCCTCGCCGGACGGGCAGGCCAACAGGGTGAGGGTTCAAGATCGAACGCTGCGGTTCGGTCGTGGCTGATCTGCCCTCACCCCATCGACCTCCCACAGGGCTATCAGGCCGCGTCAAGGGGGCAAGCTTGCGCCGGAGCGTACCGTTGGCATCGGATGTTGCCCCCTTGACACGACCTGATCGGTCTACGACAGGTCGACGGGGTGAGGGCAGAGGCCCTCCCTTGGAGGTGGGGAACCCAAGTTGGTTGCCTGTCAAGGGCCGGCGCGTTGCTGTTCACGCAGCGCAGACAACGGGAGTCGGTGGCTACGTCGCTATAGTCGCGATCATGGCGAAAGGTCGTGACGACGATCGGTCCGTGGCTGAGCGGATCAATCTATTCCGCCGTAAGGCGCTGGAGTTCACCGAGCACAGATCCGCCGGGGCCTTTACAACGGTGCGAACAACCTGGAGTCGCGACACCGGGCTGACTGGGACTGAGCTTGACGAGGTGGAGCTGGATTCGCTGCTCATGCGCGCGCGTGTATTCGACGAGCGCAACGACAAGGCAGTCGCACTGGCGACCATCACACGCGTGCTGAGAGGCGAGTTAGCCGGGCATCCGGAGCGGGTTGCGGAACTCGACGAGTTGCGCCGGCTGCAAAGAGCAAGGAGGCGTAAGCACCTGCGTGCGGGGGAGGGCCCGGTCGAGCCGGGAACTTTCACTGCGGAAGACCTTGTTGACCTTGGGGGCTACGGAAGCATCTGGCACCTTGATGCAGATAAGCAGCGCCACCACGACGCGATGGTTGATGCGGGCGCAGGCCTGCTGCTCCACCAGGCGCAGCTGCTAAACCTGCAGCTGCTACTAGCAGAAGTTCGCGAGACGGTGCGGTTCATCGATCGGTGTGAGGCCGCTGGCATCCAATGGAGCAACTCGCGGGCGTAGTCAGCGCACAGTCAGCAGCATGCGCGTCACGTGTCGGCATCACCCAACACATAACAGCAGGTCAGGGAATCTCTTTAGCATCAGACGCCACCGAAAAACACCAGGTCAACACTAGACCGCATCATTCGGGTCGAAGAGGTCGTGGGTTCAAATCCCGCCACCCCGACGCAGAGAAGGGCCTTGGCCGGTTTCCGGCCAAGGCCCTTCTCTTGTTTCTAGGCGGGTTCGGCGAGGAAGGTTCGGGCTGTTTCTCGGATTGCCGGTGGGTTGAAGTGGCTCTGCTGCCAGGTTTTCGTGCGGAGCGCTCCTCGGTCTCGGTAGGCGCGCATGATGCGGACGTGATCAGCTCGGGCCACGAAGCGGTGGAGGTCCGCTTCGGTTCGCCACACCGAGATCGCGCCTGATCGCGGGCGCCGCAGGTCGGGCGTCAGCCACAGCCACATCCCGATCGCGCCTTCGAGGCCGGGCCACGTCTTCCGGAGGGCCATCCCTCGGGTTGCGACGCCGAAGGTCGTCCGCGGTCGGTGCGGCGTGAACTCGGTGACGCTCACGATCACCGGATCGCCGCTGGTCGCGAGGGCCCTCGCGGCTCCGGGCTTCCAGCGCGCGAACCAGATGTCGGTCATGGTGGCTCCTCGGCAAGAAATAGCACGCTCGTTCGTGCTTGTTTATACGCAAGTGACCGCACGGTCGTCCACCTTCTCTCGCTAGACTCGGCCGCTCCCGAGGCAGGAGGTGGACAGGTGGCCGATCGGCGGATCGAGCGTGGCAACCAGACCCGTCAGCTGATCTTGCGGCGCGCCGTGGATCTGGCTTCCGTCGAGGGGCTGGACGGGCTGTCGCTCGGGCGCCTCGCCGGCGAGCTCGAACTGAGCAAGAGCGGCGTGTTCGCGCTGTTCGGCTCCAAGGAGGACCTGCAGCTCGCCACCATCGGCGCCGCCACCAAGATCTTCGTCGAGCACGTGATCGAGCCCGCCAACGCCGCACCGCCGGGCATCGACCGGCTGTGGCGCACCTGCGACGGCTGGCTGACCTACTCCCGGGACCGGGTCTTCCCCGGTGGCTGCTTCTTCTACGCCGCCTCGGCCGAGTTCGACGCGCGCAGCGGCAAGGTCCACGACGCGCTGGTCGCCGCTCGCGCCGACTGGTCGCGTCACCTCGAACAGACCGCGCGGGACGCGCAGCGAGCGGGCGAAGTGGTGTCCGGCACCGACATCCCGCAGCTGGTCTTCGAGCTCGCCGCGTTCCTGGAGATGGCCAACGCCGAATCGGTGCTGCACGACGAATTCACCTGCTACGACAAGGCTTTCCGAGCCGTGCTGAACCGCCTCCGCGCCGTGGCAACCGACCCGGCTGCGCTCCCGGCGTGACGGCGGTTTCCCGCCAGCCCAGCGACGATCGAGGCGGACATTCCGCGTGCTGCCCATCGAACAGCCGCACGACCACCCCGAGCGAACCGGCGAATCTTGGCCAGTCATATCGGTACATCATGTACCGTTATGGCTATGACCACTACACCCGCTGAATGGCCGTCTGGACTCGACGTCGCGCAGGTCCGGGTGGCCCGGCCCACCGACCGGCTCGCCGAAGTCGAGCAGTTCTACGCCGAGGTCATCGGACTGCCGGTGATCGGCCGGTTCGAGAACCACGCCGGTTACGACGGTGTGATGCTCGGCCTGCCCGGCACGGGCCACCACCTGGAGTTCACCTCGCACACCGACGGCAGCCCGTGCCCGGCTCCGACCGCGGAGAACCTGCTGGTCCTGTACTTCCACGGCGACGCCCGGATGTACGACGTGGTCGAGCGACTGGCCGAGGCCGGGCACGAACCGGTCCCGGCGGAGAACCCGTACTGGGCCGGCGTCGGCGCCCTGACCTTCGAGGATCCGGACGGCTGGCGGGTCGTCCTGGTGCCCAAACCGGTCTTCTAGAGTCCGGCGCATGGCCCGCACCAGAGAAGCCCGGATCGACGACGCCGTCCTGGCCGCCGCGGTCGACCTGCTCAGCGACGTCGGCTACCGGCAGCTGACCATGGGCGCGGTGGCCGCCAGGGCCGGCGTCCACCGGCCCGCGGTGTACCGACGGTGGCCGTCCAAGCCCCACCTGGTCGTCGACGCGGTGGCCCGCCAGATGGGGCTGACTCCCACGCCCGACACCGGAGACCTGCGCAGCGACCTCGTCACCGGCATGTCGACGCTGGTGCGCGCGCTGTCGGGAACACCGCTGGGCCATGCGCTGCCAGGGCTGATCGCCGACCTCGCCTCGGACCCCGAGCTGGCCACCGAGTTCCGCCGCCGCGTCTTCGACGCGCGCCGCGAAACGACCGCCAACACCTTGCGCTCGGCGATCCGGCGGGGCGAGATCCAGCCCGACACGGACGTGGACTTCATCCTCGACGCCCTGGCCGCACCCCTGTACTACAGCGTGCTGTTCGGGCACCGGCCGCTCACCGACCACCTCGCCGAACAGTCCGTCGACCTCGTCCTGGCGGCCATCCGCGTGCGATGACACGCCTCGGCGCGACCGCGCAGGATTCTCCTCATTCCTCCTGGGCCGGTGTGCGCTGCCGACTGGGTTCGGGTGGTGCGCACAGCGCGGCGAGAACAGCCTGGAGGGCGAGGGACACCGGCCCGATCAGCGGCAGATCGGGCCCGGCTCCGAACGCGATCGCACCGGCCCACGACACCCCCAGGGCCGCCACCAGCACGGCGAGGTAGCGGAGGAGGAACCGGCAGGCCGCCGAAGAGGTCCACAACGACCGCGCCATGGTCACCGCGACCGCGCAGAACAGCACGCAGCTGAACAGCCACATCGCGTACAGCGTCAGCTTGGGGCCGGCAGCGGTGTCGCTCGCCAGCAGCTCGGCCGGCCAGGACATCAGTGTGCCTTCGACGGTGTGGAAGACCGCGTTGAAAGCGGCGTTGATCAGCGCGATCCACAGCAGCACCAGTCGTCCACGACCGCGACGGGCCTGAGCCGCCGGCGGACCTGGAGATCGGGCCGGGCGGGCCAGCCAGGTCAGGACCGCCACAGCTGCGGGCAACGCCCATTCCGGGACCGAAAGCGGCCCGTGCACCACCCAGAGCCCGGTCACCGCGTACAGCACCGCTTGGGATCCGTTCAGCAGCGCAAGACAGCCGAGGACCGGCCTGGTCACGGACGCCGGCCGGTTCCGCAGCAGCACGAGGACGACGGGACAGGTCCAGAAGATCGCCGTCATGCCGTGCCACATCATCCGCAGCGCCTGCTGGGACTCGGCGGGGGCGTCGCTGGCCATCAGGGCTTCGATGACCGGGGCGGCCTGCACGAATGTGCGCAGCACCGCGGTCACCGTCGCCAGGGCCACGGCAGCCCCCAGTGCCCACATCCGTGGAAGGGTCGCCGCCTCGCTCGAATCCGTCCTCGTCTTCAGCGGGTTGTTCATGTCACCCCTTCGATCCGGCCATGCGGCCAGTTACGGAACCGTCGGTTTCGATACTCATGGTCTCGTATGATGCGCGCATGCCTACTCGGAATCAAGCTCGGAACCAGGGGGGCCGACCCCGGGACAGTCGCGTCGACGACGCCATCGCCTCCGCCGTTCTGGAGCTGCTGAGCGAGGTGGGGTACGCGCGGCTCACGATGGCCGAGGTGGCCGCACGAGCCGGCGTGGGCAAGGCGGCGATCTACCGGCGCCACGCCACCAAACAAGAAATGATCTTCGACGTTCTCGTGCAGGGCCAGTTCCTGGACGTGGTGCCCGACAACGGATCGCTCCGCGCCGACCTGGCGGCCGTGCTCGCCGACATCGCGGACAACATGGCCTCTCCGCCACCGGGGACGCTGCCCGGCCTGCTCGCCGACATCCACGCCGACCCCGTGCTGCTAGACCGGTTCGACGAGAAGTACCTCGGAGCCCAGCGCCGGACGCTCGCGGAGATCCTGGACCGCGCGGCCGCGCGCGGCGAGGTCGCCGACCGGCCCGACCCGGCCGCCCTCAACGCCCTGCTGGTCGGCCCCGTCTTCGCCTGGCTGTTCCTGCTGTCCGAATCCCCCGACCGGCTCCCCGCGCTCACCTCCGCGCTTCTCGACGCGGCACTCGCCCTCACCGGGCCTTCCGACAGCGGGGTGGTGACGCCCGACTCCGGTTCGCCGGACTAGGCGCACGACCACGTGACGGCTGTTTCCCGCCAGCTTCCGGGCTGTTCCGGCGCGAGGATCTAGGCATGACATTCCGCGTGCTGCCCATCGAAACCGGCGTGCTGGACGAGCTCCGCAAGTCCGATGACGCCGGGCGGGAACCACGGGTCCACATCGAGGACGACGAGTACGGCCAGCCGCTGCGGTGCTGCTTGCGGCGGAGCAAGCCGGGCGAGCGGCTCATGCTCGTCTCCTACGCGCCGCTGCGGCGCTGGGCTCGGGACAACGGCGCCGAACCCGGGCCGTACGAAGAAGTCGGGCCGGTCTTCATCCACGCCGAGGCCTGCGACGGGCCGGAGAACCCGGAGTGGCCGGAAGCGCTGCGCGGCACCCGCCGGGTTCTCCGCGCCTACAACGGCAACGGCGAGATCCTCGGCGGCAGCCTGCTCGACGGGCGGACCGAGCTCTCCGAGCGCACCGCCGACGACCTGCTGCGGGATCCGGAGATCGCGCTAGTGCACGTGCGGGCCGTCGAATTCGGCTGCTTCCTGTTCGAAGTTCGGCGCTGATCGCCTGTCGCGTCCGCAGGTCGCGGGGCCATCGGGCACTATCGACGGGGTGAGCACCTACCCCGAGGCGAAGATCCCCGAGAAGCTTTTCGACGACCCCGAGCGGGAGGCTCGGTGGCGGGCCCGCTTCAGCGCGCCGCGCGTGTCGTTGCCGGACTGGGCGCGCGACGCCCCGCAGCGCAGCCTGTACGTGTCGAACTTCAGCGGCACCTGGGAGCTCTACGCGTGGGACCGCGACGCGGACAAGCACCGCCAGGTCACCGACCGTCCGAACGGGACGTTCCACGGCACGCTGTCCGCCGACGGCGAGCAGATCTGGTGGTTCGACGACACCGACGGCGACGAGTTCGGCAGCTGGCGGGTCGAGCCGTTCGCCTCGGGCGAGGCCCGGCCCGCGCTGCCCGGCACGCACCCCGGCTACCCGGCAGGCCTGGAACTCGGCCGGTCGATGATCGGCATGGGCATGTCCACCGATGACGGCGTGACGGTCTGGGTGGTGCGCGACGGCAAGCCCGAGGTGCTCTACGAGCACGAGCAGGACGGCGGGCTGTCCGCGATGTCCTGGGACGAGTCGATGCTGGTGATCTCGCACTCCGAGCACGGCGACAGCCGCCACCCGGCGCTGCGGGTGCTGCGCACCGACGGTTCCGAGGTGGCCGAGAAGTGGGACGGTCCGGGCAAGGGGCTGGACGCGCTCGCCTTCGCGCCGGTCACCGGCGATCCCCGGCTGCTGGTGCTGCACGAGCGCCGCGGCAAGGAGGAGCTGCTGGTCTGGGACGTCGTGGCGGACAGCGAGACGGAGATCGAGCTCGACCTGCCCGGCGAGGTCTCGGCCGACTGGTACCCGGACGGCGAGGCGCTGCTGATCGCGCACACCCACCACGCGCGCACCACCATGCACCGCTACGACCTGGCCGCGAAGACCCTCACCGAGCTCGCCACGCCGCCGGGGACGGTGGCGGGCGCGTCGGTGCGGCCGGACCACGCCGTGGAGTACGTGTGGTCGTCGGCGGCGACGCCGTCGCTGATCCGCACCGTGTCCGCCGATGGCGAGGACCGCGTCCTGCTGACGCCGCCCGGTGACCGGCCGCCGGGTTCGGAGGTCCTCACCGACGTGTTCGTGGAGGTCCCGTACGGGCCGAACGACACGGTGCACGCGCTGGTGGCCCGCCCGGCCGGTGCTCCCGACGGGCCGCTGCCGACGGTGTTCAACCTGCACGGCGGCCCGCACGCGGCGGACGAGGACCGGTTCTCGGCCTACCGCGCGGCCTGGCTGGACGCCGGGTTCGCCGTGGTGGAGATCAACTACCGGGGCTCCACCGGGTACGGCTCGGCCTGGCGCGACGCCATCGAGGGACGGCCGGGGCTGACCGAGCTGGAGGACGTCGCGCGGGTGCACGACTGGGCGCTCGAGGCCGGGCTCACGACTCCGGCGCAGAGCGTGGTCGCCGGCGCGTCCTGGGGCGGGTACCTGACGCTGCTGGCGCTGGGCACGCAGCCGGAGCGGTGGGCGGGCGGTGTCGCCGGAGTTCCGGTGGCCGACTACGTCTCCGCCTACGCCGACGAGATGGAGCCGCTGCGGGCCTACGACCGCGCGCTGTTCGGCGGTTCGCCGGAGGACGTGCCGGACGTGTACGAGAAGGCCTCGCCGATCACCTACGTGGACCAGGTGCGGGTGCCGACGCTGGTGCTGGCCGGGGACAACGACCCGCGCTGCCCGATCCAGCAGATCCTGAACTACCTGGACCGGCTGGGGCAGCGGGACGTCCCGTTCGAGTTCTACCGCTACGACGCGGGCCACGGCTCGCTCGTGGTGTCGGAGACGCTGCGCCAGGTCGCGGCGGAGATCCACTTCGCCCGCCGCGCCGTCGGCCTGGGCTGAGCGCTGAGCGGTGGGCCGCGGTTCCGGACGGGACCGCGGCCCACCGCGGACCGTCACAGGGCTTCGGCCCGGACGACGTCGAGGTTGTGGAAGGTGGGTTCCTCCTCGCAGAGGTCCCGCATCTTCCGGGACAGCGCGTCGGTCTCCGGCAAGCGCGAGTTGCGCATCGCCTCCTCGTAGGACGGGAACTCCACGAACTCGTAGTAGATCCCCGGCTTCTCGTGCTCCTGGGCGAGCACCGTCCGCGTCGCGGTGCGCTTGCCGCCGGTGGCCTCCTCCCACTCGTCGAGCAGTTCGCCCAGCTGCTCGCGCTTGCCCGTCTTGAACTCGATGAGCTGCACGAAGTTCATGCCGTCCGGACCCGTGGCGTGCTCGTCCTCCAGCAGTCCGCGGATCTGCTCGCGCAGCTGCGGGGTGTCGTCGTGCTGGTGCACCGACACGGCGTGCTCCACCGCGGCGCGGAGCACCTCCTCTTCCTCTCCGACGAGGGTGAGCGTGCAGCCGGACTCGCTCGGGAACCTGCGGCAATCGGCTACCTTCCTGGCCATGGCGGCTCTCCTGTCCTGCGGCCGGAGTGGCGCAGCCATCCCAGCTCGCGCTCGTACTGCGGATCGGGGTGGGTGGCGACGCCCTGCACCAGCGGGGCGCGCACGTGCGCGGCGGGCCAGAACCACTCGGCTCGGCGCACCACCAGTCCGGCCAGCTGCATCTGGATCAGGACTTCGACGTTGAGGCGGCAGCGGCGAGCTCCGCGGAGCATCTCCTGCGCCTTGTCCTGGGCCTGCCCGACCACGCCGGGCGCTCGGGTGTGCTCGAGGAAGAGCAGCTGGCCGATCGGGCGAAGCACGCGCTTGATCTCCAGCAGCACTGCGCGCGGTTCTTCCGCGCAGCACAACGAGAACCGGTTGACGACCACGTCGAAGGCGTCGTCCGGGAACGGCAGCCGAGCCGGGTCCGCTTCAACCGGATCCACCGCGAGGTCACCTCGGGCGCGGCGCGCTTCGGGCGTGGCGCCGAGCAGCGCCAGGTACCGGATGTGGCGGTAGCCGAGCAGGTCTTCCGGGGCGAATGCGCCGATGTCGAGCACCTGGCCGGCCGCCCGCTTGCCGGTGAGGGCTCGGAACCGTTGGAGCATCTCGACTGGTGCGGGCACGTCCGCTCGCTTGTAGTGGCACCGCACGCGCACCGCGTACTCCATGTCCGCAGCATGCGCCCCGCGCAGGCCTCCTACCAGGGGATTCCGGCCCACGACTGGTCCGTTCCGGTGGCAGCGCTGGTCAACTTTTGATCGAAAACGCAAGAATGGTGGCCATTTCACTCAACACCGAGCAGACGAGGTGGGGAAATGGCAGGCGTCAGCAGACGGGGCTTCCTGGGCGCGGTCGGCGTCGGCGGGCTCGCCCTCGGCATGTCCGTCGGCACCAACCGGGTGCTCGCGCAGGCGCAGGAGCGGTCCGGGCTGACCGTGCGCGGCGACGAGTTCCTGCTCGACGGCGAACCATTCCGGATCATCGCCGGGGAGTTCCACTACTTCCGCACCCACCCCGACCAGTGGCGGGACCGGCTGGTCCGGATGCGCGCGCTCGGGCTCAACAGCGTGGACACCTATGTCGCGTGGAACTTCCACGAGCCGCGGCGCGGCGAGGTGGACTTCACCGGCTGGCGCGATGTGGTGCGCTTCGCCGAGCTCGCCGGCGAGGTCGGGCTGAAGGTCGTCATCAGGCCCGGGCCGTACGTCTGCGCCGAGTGGGACTTCGGCGGCCTGCCCGCCTGGCTGCTCGCCGACCCCGACCTGCCGCTGCGCTGCGACGATCCGGCCTACCGGGAGCTGGTCGACGCCTGGTTCGGCGAACTGCTGCCGCGGTTGGCACCGCTGCAGGCCACCCGCGGCGGCCCGGTGATCGCCTTCCAGGTGGAGAACGAGTACGGCAGCTACGGCAACGAGCAGCAGCACCTCGCGCACCTGCAGAACACGTTGCGCGGCAACGGGATCGACAGCCTGCTGTTCTGCTCGAACGGCCCGTCCGAGTACATGCTGCGCGGCGGGAACCTGCCGGACGTGCTGGCCACGGTCAACTTCAGCGGCGATCCGACCGAGCCGTTCGCCGCGCTGCGCCGCTACCAGCCCGAAGGCCCGATCTGGTGCACGGAGTTCTGGGACGGCTGGTTCGACCACTGGGGCGAGCAGCACCACACCACCGATCCGGCCCAGACGGCCGCGGACGTGTCGAAGATGCTGGCCGCCAACGCCTCCGTGACGCTGTACATGGGCGTCGGCGGCACCAACTTCGGCTGGTGGGCGGGCGCGAACTACGACGACGCCGCCGACCGGTACCAGCCGACGATCACCAGCTACGACTACGACTCACCCATCGGCGAGGCCGGTGAGCTGACCGAGAAGTTCCACCGGATCCGCGAAGCGATCGCCGAGCACGCGCCGGTGCCCGGCGAACCGCTGCCGCCGCTGCCACCCCGGCTCCGCGCGCAGAGCGTGCGGCCCGACGCCTCGGTCGGACTGCTGGAATCCCTCGACGTGCTGAGCGAACCGGTGCATCGGTCGGCGCCGGTGCACATGGAGGCGCTGGGGCAACCGCACGGCCTGATCCACTACCGCACGCGCATCCAGGGCCCGCGCGAGACGGCGGGGATCAAGGTGCGCGGGCTGGCCGACCGGGCGCTGGTGTTCGCCGACGGCGAGCTGCTCGGCACGCTGGACCGCAACGAGCCGCAGGGATCGGTGGAGGTGCCGGTGCCGGGCGAGTCCGTGCAGCTGGACCTGCTGGTCGATCCCGGCGGCCGGATCAACTTCGGGCACCGGCTCAACGATCCCAAGGGCATCACCGACCGCGTGCTGCACGGCGCGCAGGCCCTGTTCGGCTGGGAGATCCGCCCGCTGCCGCTCGACGACCTCACCGGCCTGCGCTTCCGCCCCGGCACCACCGCCGGGCCCGCCTTCCACCGCGCGACGCTGCGGATCGGCGAGCCCGCGGACGGGTTCCTCGCGCTGCCGGGCTGGACGAAGGGCCTGGTGTGGCTGAACGGGTTCCTGCTCGGCCGCTACTGGTCGATCGGCCCGCAGCGCACCCTGTACGCGCCGAGTCCACTGTGGAGGAGCGGGGCGAACGAGCTGGTGGTGCTCGAACTCCACGAGCCCGGCGGAGCGCTCGAACTCCGCTCCGAACCCGACCTCGGCTGAGCGGTCAGCGCAGGTCGAGGCGGTAGTCCAGCTCGTCGAGGTGCTGGCCCCACTGGCGGACGGACCTCCGCTCGGTGCAGCGGAAACCGGCGTCGAGGTAGAGGTGCGCGGCGGCTTCCAGCTGACCGACGGTCGAGAGCAGGATCCGCTCGAAGTCGCGTTCCCGCGCGTACTCCAGCAAGGCGCGGATCAGGCGTTTGCCGACGCCGGAACCGCGCACCTCGGGCGAGACCAGGAACCACCGCAGCTTCGCGGTGCCCGCGCCTTCGTCGGTGAGGCCGACGGTGCCCACGACCTCGCCGTCCCGCTCGGCGAGCCAGAGCCGCCCCGGTTCGGCACCCGGCTCGTCGCGGGCTTCGCCCAGCGCCTCGGCGAATGCGGCCAGACCCTTGGCGACGTGCGCTTCGAAGCGTTCGTCGAAGGAGTGCTCGCGCGCGTAGAACCGGCCGTGCATGGCCAGCACGGTGCCGAGGTCGCCGGGCCTCGGGCCGACGCGAACGGTGATCTCGGAAGGCATCTCAACTCCCGTCGGTGAAACAGTTGTTTCACTCGTACGCTAGCAGTCCGACCGACACCGGAACAGAAGGCGACGATGACTGAGCGGGACACGGGACGCCGGAGCGAACTGCTCGCGAAGCTCCTGGACTACTCCGCCACGCACGGCCTGTCGGAGGTCTCGCTGCGCCCGCTCGCGGCCGCGGTCGGCTCCAGCCCGCGGATGCTGCTGTACTTCTTCGGCTCCAAGGAAGGCCTGGTCCGCGAGGTGCACCGGCACGCCCGCGACGTCCAGCTCCAGCTGCTCGCCGACACCCTCGCCGACTGCCACGACCGCACCGAGGCGCTGCGCGGGCTGTGGCACTGGCTCAGCTCCGCAGCGCATCACGACGTGATCCGGTTCTTCTTCGAGAGCTACGCGCGCTCGCTGCGGGGCGGCGCGTGGGAGGGCTTCGGCGAGGCCAGCGTCCGCGAATGGCTGCCGCCGCTCCAACGCGCGCTCGGCGGCTCCGAGGCGGAGGCCACGCTGGTGCTGGCCGCGCTGCGCGGGCTGGTCCTCGACCTGCTGGCCACCGGTGACGCAGCGCGCGTGGACAGCGCGTTCGAGGCCCTGCTCGCCAACATGTGAAATAGTCGCCGACGCGGAATATCTGCCTGCGCGTGGTTGTCCGTGTCTGACGTGAGCCATCTCTTCGAACCGATCAAGCTGCGCGACCTCGTCATCCGCAACCGCGCGTGGGTCTCGCCGATGTGCCAGTACTCGGCGACCGACGGCGTGCCCAACGACTGGCACCTGGTGCACCTCGGCCAGTTCGCCACCGGCGGCGCCGGGCTGGTCATCTCCGAGGCGACCGCCGTGGCCCCGGAAGGCCGGATCAGCCCGCAGGACACCGGCCTGTGGAACGACGAGCAGGTCGCCGCCTGGCGGCGCATCAACGACTTCCTGCACGCGCAGGGCGCGGCCACCGGCGTGCAGCTCGCGCACGCCGGGCGCAAGGCGTCCACCTCCGCGCCGTGGGAGGGCGGCCAGACGGTTCCGGCGTCCGAGGGCGGCTGGGAGACGGTGAGCTCCACCGGCAACGCCTTCGGCAACAACGCCGCGCCGCGCGCCCTGACCGAAGCCGAGGTCGCGGAGCTGCCCGCCCAGTTCGCGGCCGCCGCGCGCCGGGCCGAGGAGGCCGGCTTCGACGTGGTCGAGCTGCACTTCGCGCACGGCTACCTGGCGCACCAGTTCTACTCGCCGCTGGTCAACGACCGCACCGACCGCTACGGCGGCGACTTCGACAACCGGGTGCGGGTGCTGCTGGAGATCACCGAGGCGGTCCGCGAGGTGTGGCCGGCTGACCGGCCGCTGTTCGTCCGGATCTCGGCGACCGACTGGGTCGAGGGCGGCTGGACCGGCGAGGACTCGGTGCGGCTGTCCCGGCTGCTGGCCGAGCGCGGCGTGGACCTGGTGGACGCCTCCACCGGTGGTGCGGTGCCGAAGGCGGACATCCCGATCAGCGCGGGTTACCAGGTGCGGTTCGCGCGCCAGGTGCGCAACGAGGCGGACGTCCCGACGGCGGCCGTCGGCCTGATCACCTCGCCCGAGCAGGCCGAGGAGATCGTCGCATCGGGTTCGGCGGACGCGGTCCTGCTCGGCCGCGAGCTGCTCCGCGACCCGCACTGGCCGCTGCGCGCGGCCGACCGCCTGCACGCGGACAACATCTGGCCGAAGCAGTACGAGCGCGCCCGCCGCATCTGACCGGCGGTTCGAGGGGATATTCCGAGGTGGCGGGCACCTTCGCCGGAGGTGCCCGCCACCGAATTGTGCGTCCATAGTGGATTCACCCGGGGGCTTTCGGCCGAAGTTGACCGGGCTGGGCCCGACTCGCGTAATCTCGGCTCAGGAACCCGCCGGACGTGAAGATGGACATGCGTACAACACCAGTCACAGCAGCCGCCGCGCTGGCCCTCACCGGCCTGCTGCTCTCGGGGTGCGCGACCGCGGACAGCGACGCACCCGCATCGGAGGCGGAACCGCTGGTCGGACCGTCGCTGGCCGGGTTCGACCCGTGCTCGGCGCTCTCCCAGAGCGATCTCCAGCACGTCGGCGTCACCCAGCCCGGGGAGCAGGTCGACGAGAACGGCGAGATCGGCTGCGACTTCCGCGGCGACGACGAGTTCCTGCTGCGCATCTCGAAGGCGGAGACCACCGATCTCGCGAGCTGGGAGCGGCAGCGCGGCGTGTTCAGCAGCTTCGAGCCGAACGCGGTCGGCGCTCGCGAGGGGATCAGCGCGGTGCCCGCCGGAGCGCCGGAGTTCTCCTGGTGCAGGCAGATCATCGCCGTCGGCGACGGCTCGGTCTCGGTGGAGATCAAGTACAACGCCGACACCGGGCGGGCGGACCCGGAAACCTGCGCGAAGGCCCTGGACATCGCGCAGGTCCTGGAGCCCGCCCTGCCCTGACCCGTGAGCGCTTCGTGGGGCCATAAGCACCCCGAAGCGCCACGATGCGAGATCACGTCCTTGTCGCTGCGCTGGTCCGACTCGAACTTCGGCATAGGTGTTCGCCCCGGGAATCCGTCGACCCCGGGGAAAACGCCTACCTGGTCAGTCCGTGCTGATCGCGGTGAGGATGTCCGCCTGGGTCGCCCGCCGAGCCGGTAGTACCGCTGCCGCCACCGCCGCAAGGCTGATGCCTACCAGTGCTGCGGCGATCACCGTGTGCGGTACCTGGAAGTCCAGCAGGCGCTGGCCGAACATCGCGTGCTGCATGACCGCCCCGGCCGGAACCCCGATCACCACCCCGAGCAGGGTTCCGAAGATCGAGATCACCACGCTCTCCACGCGGATCATGCGGCGCACCAAGCCCCTGGCAGCCCCGATCGCGCGGAGCACACCTATCTCACGGGTGCGTTCCAACACCGCCAGTGCAAGCATGTTGACCACGCCGAACACGGCGATCAAGATCGCTACCGCGAACATCGCGTACATCAGGGCGAAACCTAGCGCCTGCTGCGCAACCCCCTGTTCGACCAGCGTTTCCCGGTCACCGACCAGCACGTCCGGTCGGTCGCGGAACGCCGTCTCGATGGCCTGCCTGGCCAGGCCCGGATCGGGCCCGGTCGCGTACAGCGCGGTCATCTGGTCGTGCAGCGATTCCGGCGCGTCCGCCACGTCCACGAAGATGGC
The DNA here is from genome assembly GCF_003635025.1 of Saccharopolyspora antimicrobica. Lineage (GTDB taxonomy): Bacteria > Actinomycetota > Actinomycetes > Mycobacteriales > Pseudonocardiaceae > Saccharopolyspora > Saccharopolyspora antimicrobica. Next base: position 2,362,758 of record NZ_RBXX01000002.1, read on the forward strand.
CGCCTGAAGCTCGGTGGCGTCGTAGACGCCGACGACAGGTCGGGTGATCGTGGTCGTGGCATCCAGTTCCAAGGTCAGCTGATCGCCCAGGCCTACCTTCAGCATGTCCGCCTGGTTCTTCGAGACCACCACGCCGCGAGTCAGGTCGGTGGTGCCCGCCGTCAGCGTCGGGGTGAGCACCGTGCCGAGGGCGCTGGGTTCGATCAGCGAGATCCGCCGCACCGTTTTGCCGCCGTGGTAGCCGACCTCGACCAGCACGTCGCGGCTTCCCGCCACCTCCGTGACCCCGGGCAGCTCGCGGAGCCGGACGGCTTCGGCGGGCGTCAGCGCGGAATCACCGCCCGCGGCCGACTGCAGTACCGTGCTCGTCTCTGGTACGTTCGCCCGGATCGTCGAGGCGATCAGGCCGGAGAACGTCGCGCTGAGCGTCCCGAACGCGCACACCAGCGCCACCCCCACCGTGATCGCGGAGGCGGTGCCCGCGGTACGCCTCGGATTGCTAGCCGCGTTGCGCAGGCCGAGCCGCAGCGCCGGCCGTCGAAGTCCGATCCGGGCCAGCGGCCGCAAGATGCGCTCGGCGAGCAGCGGCGCGAGCAGGATCAGCCCGATCGCGCCGAGCACCGCCCCGGCCAGCGCGACGATGCGCGCGGTGTTCGATCCACTTGGATCTGCTGTGGCCAGCACCAATGCCGTGGCAAGGACGAGCAGACCCAGCCCGAGCACGAAGCGCAGGCGCCCTGGCTCGTCGGCGTTGTCGGTACGCATGGCCGCGACAGGCGGCACGGCTGCGGCGCGGCGCGCGGAGCTGTACGCCGCGAGCACCGTCCCCAGCACCGCCACTCCGTACCCGAGCAACACGGCCTGCGGGCTGACGGTGAACTCGATCTCCTCGTCCGGGCGCAGCACCGCGACCAGCGACGGGGCCAGCGCGATGCCCGCCAGCGTGCCGAGCGTGCCGCCGGCCAGTCCGAGCAAGCAGGCTTCTAGCACGATCGCCAGCCTCACCTGGCGTTTTCGTGCGCCGACGGCGCGCAGCAGGGCGAACTGCCGGGTCCGCTGGGTGATCAGCATGGTGAACGTGTTGGCGATGACGAACATCCCCACCAGCAGCACGACCGCAGCGAACGGCAACATGATCAGCATCAAGTCGAGCACGTTCGACTCGGCGTTCGCAGCGAGTTCCGCGGCAAGGTCGTCACCGGTTTCGACGTGGTGGTCGGCTGGGAAGAGCTGTCGCGCCGCCGTCCGCACGGCCTCCGGCGAAGTTCCTTCCGCAAGCGACAATTCGATCCGGTGATAGTCGGACCCGAGGAGTTCTTCGGCCGTCACTGGCGGGTAAGCCACCACGGGAACCGCGTCGGAGGACCGATCGACGGCTGAAATGGCGTCCGGGCCGAGCTGGCGGTAGTCGAACAGCGCGGTCACCACGGGATGGTCGGTTCGGCCATCAGCGAGCAGCACCTGCACCGAATCGCCCACCGCGATCCCGGCCGACTCGGCGTCCGTGCGGTTGAGAGCGACCTGGCCGCGCTCGGTCGGCGGGTGCCCCGCCGTCACGGTGAAGCGCTGATCACTGCTCCAGTTCGTCCCGGCCCGATCCAGGACCGTGGCGGTGCGAGCCAGCTTGCCGTCTTGACCGATGAGCCCGGCCCGCCCGACGACCACGCCTTCGGCGCGCGCCACCCCCGGCAGCTCGGCCAACCGGTCCCGGTCAGCAGCGGTGAGCACCGGACGCGTTCCTGGTCCTTGCACCGAAACACCCACGTCCCGGCGCACTTCCCGGTCGGCGAGAGTGCTGGCGATCGAGTCGCTGACCACCCAGCTGCCGACCGTCGCGGCAACGCCGAGCGCGACCGCCAGCAGCATCAGCGCCGCGCGTCCCCGGTGCGCGAGCAGGTCGCGGAACATGCTCTTCAGCATCAGACCGCTGTCCTCTCGAAGGACTTCATGCGCTCCAGCACGCGGTCCGGGGTCGGTGCGTCGAGCTCGTCCACCAGCTGTCCGTCCTGGAGGAAGAGCACGCGATCCGACCAGCCGGCGGCGCTCGGCTCGTGCGTCACCATCACCACGGTCTGGCCGAGCCCGTCCACGCTGCGGCGCAGGAAACCGAGCAGCTCGGCGGAGGACGCGGAGTCCAGAGCACCGGTCGGCTCGTCGGCGAACACCACGTCGGGCCGCGTGATCAGCGCACGCGCTGCGGCGACCCGCTGCTGCTGACCACCGGAGAGCTGGCTGGGCCGGTGGGACAAGCGGTCGTGCAACCCCATCGCGTCGACCACCTCCGTCAGCGCGTCCGGGGCGGGCTTGCGCCCGGCCAGTTCCAGCGGCAGCGTGATGTTCTCCAGCGCGGTGAGCGCGGGCAGCAGGTTGAACGCCTGGAACACGAACCCGATCCTGTCCCGGCGCAGCTCGGTCAGCACGTCGTCGCGGAGCCCGGTCAGCTCGGTGTCCCCGAGCCACACCTGGCCCTCGTCGACCTGTTCCAGGCCCGCGACGCAGTGCATGAGCGTCGACTTGCCGGAGCCGGACGGGCCCATGATCGCGGTGAACTCCCCCCGCCGGAACTCCACGTCCACTCCGGCAAGTGCGGCCACCCGGGAGTCGCCCGCGCCGTACCGCTTCACCAGCCCGCTCGCTCGGACAGCGGCTGTTCGCTTCGTCATGAGCGAAATTCTGCGACTGCGGACCGGGCCCGCACATCAGCGGAAAAGCCAGGACTACCTGCGATTTAGGCTGCGGCGCGGCTAATCCAAAGTTGCGGCCGAGGCAGCCCGAAAGCCGAGGCACGCCGAAGTGCGGGTGGCCTACGGTCAAATCGTGGTACGGCGAGCGGCACTCCGCAGACACGGGAGCTTGGCACTGCTGGCGGCGATGGTCGTCGGCGGCGCTTTCCTGCCGCGGAACGGAATGGGGCTTCCGCTATCGCTGGCGGGCTCCCCCGTCGCCGCGGCCACGTTCGCAGCGGCGTCGCTGGTCGCCGTTCTGCTGCTGCCGCGCCGGCGGTGGCCGTTGATCGCGGTCGGACTGCTGGGCTGGCTGCTGCTGTCGGCCTGGGTGACGTTGTGCGTCGGCTCGTACCTGGTCACCGAGGCCACCCGGAGAGTTCCGTTGTTGCTCGGATACTTCGCCGGGGCAACAGCGGTCGCGGTGCTGCCGACGGTCCTCGGCGTGCTGATCAGCATGCCGGGGCTCGGCGGTGATGATGCGCTCGGGTCCATCGGCGGGGCGGCGCTGTTCGTCTGGCTGCCCCTGGTGATCGGGTTGTGGAACCGAGCCCGTCTCGACGTGCTGGAGGGACTGCGGGAACGCGCCGCGCAACTGGAACGTGAGCAGACGGCCCGCGCGGAACAGGCGCGGCTGCACGAGCGAACCCACATCGCGCGCGAAATGCACGACGTCGTCGCGCACCGGGTGTCGCTGATGGTGCTGCACGCCGGTGGTCTGGAGGTCAACGCCCAGGACCCGCGCACCGCCGCCACCGCCGAACTCATTCGCGTCACCGGCAAAGAAGCACTCGTACAGCTCAGGAACGTGCTCGGGGTGCTCAAGGAAGGCGAGGTGGGACCGCAACCGACGTTGGCGGACCTCGACCGGCTGCTGGCGCAGTCCCGCGAGGCCGGCATTCCGGTGGTCCGGCACGACGCGGGAACGCCGCTGCCGCTGCCGGTCCTGATCGAGCAAGCCGCCTACCGTGTCGTGCAGGAGGCGTTGACCAACGTGCACAAGCATTCCGGGACCGCCCGCACCGACGTAGAACTGCGCTACACCCGAACGGAAGTGGAGGTGACAGTGATCAACGAGGCGCCACGAGACCGCGTCGAACCGCTGCCCGGCACCGGCATGGGCCTGATCGGCCTGCGGGAACGCGTCAAGCTGCTCGACGGCGAGTTCACCGCCGGGCCGACCGACGGCGGGTTCACGGTGCGCGCCCGCTTCCCGCTAGGAGCGGCGGCCTCATGATCCGCGTGCTGCTGGTCGACGACGAATCGCTGGTGCGCGCCGGACTGCGGATGGTGCTGGAACCGGCCGACGACATCGAAGTGGTCGCCGAGGCCGCGAACGGCAGCACAGCGATCGAGGCGGCGGTCGAGCACCGGCCGGACGTCGTGCTGATGGACGTCCGCATGCCCGGCGTGGACGGGCTGACCGCGCTCAAGGAACTGCGCCGCCTCCCGGACCCACCCAGTGTGATCATGCTGACGACCTTCGACCTGGACGACTACGTGCACACCGCGCTGCGCGACGGGGCCGCCGGATTCCTGCTCAAGGACACCTCGCCGCGTGAGCTGGCGAACGCCGTCCGGATCATCGCCGACGGCAGCGCCATGCTCACCCCGAGCGTCACCAAACGGCTGATCGACACGTTCGCGGGAATGGCGACGGGGAACCTCACCGCAGCGCGACAACGGCTATCGGTGCTGACCGGCCGTGAGAGCGAAGTGGTGCGGGCAGTAGCGCTCGGCTTGTCCAACGCAGCGATCGCCCGCGACCTGGCGATGAGCGAGGGAACGGTGAAAGCCCATGTCAGCCGTTCCCTCACCAAACTGGGGCTGACGAACCGGGTGCAACTGGCCCTGCTCGTCCGCGACGCGGGCCAGTAGCTCCGGCCGGCGCGGACGGAGCTACCGTTCCCCGCCCTCGCTCACGACGCGAGCTGCGATTGCCACATCCAGTGGGCCTTCTCCAGCTCCGCGGCGATGGCGATGAGCAGGTCCTGGGTCACCAGGTCGGTCTTGTCGGTCTCGTCGATGCGGGCGCGCAGGCGGCGGATCAGCTCGCCGAGCGACTGGGTCATCGCCTCGATCACGGCCTTGTCGCTGCGCCAGTCCGACTCGAACTTCGGCAGGCCGGAACCCGACGCCACCGTCGCCGCGCGGCCGTCCGGTGAGACGCCGATGGCCGCGGCGCGCTCCGCGACGTCGTCGGCGAAGCCGCGGGCGGTGGAGACCAGTTCGTCGAGGTGCAGGTGCACGTCGCGGAAGAAGCGGCCGACGACGTTCCAGTGCGCCTGCTTGGCGACCAGGTGCAGGTCGATCAGGTCGAGCAGCGTCGCCTGCAGCAGCTTGCCGGTGATGTCCTGGTCCTGGTCGTTGAGCGGGCTGGTGATCGGAGCCATGAGCGGTACAACCTCCTCGGACGCGAGGTGCTTCACCTCTGAGGGTGCTGCTTCCCGGGCATCGACGCACTTCGAGGAACCGTCACGTGCGTCACGGCCACTGCGCTACCCGCACCGCCACGCCTGGAAACTCCGGAGAGATCAAGAAGCGAACTCGACGACCTGGCGGCCGATGGTGCGCAGGACGTTGGCGACCTTCTCGTCGGCGCACTCGCCGCCGGACTCGAAGTGCGTCTCCGCCGAGTTGACCGCGCCGCCGAGCGGCGTCGGCCAGCCGCGCAGCGCGTGCACGACGGAGCGCAGCGCTTGCAGCGTGGTGACGGTGGCCTGCCAGCCGTGCGCGATGCCGATGCAGCCGACCGCGCGTCCGTCCAGGTAGGGGCGCTCGTCGCCGCGCAGGTCCTCGGCGTAGTCCAGGGCGTTCTTGATCAGCCCGGAGACGGTGCCGTGGTAGCCGGGCGAGGCGAGGATGACTCCATCCGCGTTGCGCAGGGCGTCCACCAGTTCCAGCGCGTTGTCGGTGCGCTCGGTCAGCTGCGGGTCGTAGAACGGCAGCGCGAGGCTGCTGCCGGTGATCGCGTGGACCTTCGCACCTGCTTCGCGGGCGCCCGCCAGCGCGGCGTGCAGGGCGCGCTCGGACTGCGAGTCCGGTCGTACCGAGCCACCGATTCCCACCACGGTCAGCGTCATGCGCAAATCCTTCCACCCGCTCGCCGTGCCTGTCTTCCGGCGGACGGGGCCACGCTACGACTTCGAGTCCGGTCGAGGTCAAAGCGGAACGTCGGTGTCTTGAAACACACCTACTTGCAGGTAACCTCAGTGACGCCCTGCTGCCTCCCGGGAAGGTCCACGATGTCCAAGGTCCGCGAACTCGTGGAGGCCGCGGCGCTGCGCGGCATCTTCGCGCTGCCCCGCCCCGCCCGACGGCTCATCGCCGGACGGCCCATCCGCCTGGACGGCCAGGAGCTCGCGCTGGACGCGCAGCTGCTCCTCAAGCTGCAGAAGCTCAGCGGGCAGGAGCAGCTCTCCGCGCCCACGCCGGAGCTGGCGCGCGAGGGCATGCGCCGGGCCACCCGCCTCCTCACCACGTCACCGGTGAACGGCGTCGTCGCCGCCGATCGGACGATCCCGACCGAGAACGGAGAGCTGCCCGCCCGGCTGTACCGGCCGCGCGAGCTCACCACCACCAGCCCGCTGCTGGTGTTCTTCCACGGCGGCGGCTGGGTCATCGGCGACCTGAACAGCCACGACGACGTGTGCCGGTTCCTGGCCAAGCACGCGGGCATCCGGGTGCTGTCGGTCGGCTACCGGCTCGCCCCGGAGTTCCGGTTCCCGGCCGCGCTGGACGACAGCCTCGCCGCCTACCGGTACGCCGTCGACAACGCCGCCGAGCTGGGCACCAGCCGCGATTCGATCGCGGTCGGCGGGGACAGCGCGGGCGGCAACCTGGCGACCTCGGTCGCCCTGCACGCCACCCGGTCGGAGCTGGCCGACCCGGTGTTCCAGCTGCTGATCTACCCGACGGCGGACGGCACCACGCGCCGCCGCTCGCGGGAGCTGTTCGGCAACGGCTTCCTGCTCACCGACGCGGACATGACCTGGTTCATCGACCACTACCAGCCCGAGGTGGAGCTGCGCGCCGATCCGCGACTGTCGGTGCTGCTGGCCGAGGACCTGAGCGGGCTGCCGCCGGCCTACGTGGCCACGGCCGGGTTCGACCCGCTGCGCGACGAGGGCGAGGAGTACGCGCAGCGGCTGGCCGACTCGGGCGTGCCGGTGATCAGCCGCCGGTTCGAGGACCTGATCCACGGCTTCATCAACGCGCGCCAGGTGGCTCCCCGGTTCCAGGAGGCGCTGTTCGAGATCGTCGGCGCACTCCGCGCGGGGCTGTCGCTGCGGAAGTCGTGATGCGCTCAGCCGTCGTCGTCGGTGGCGGGATCGGCGGTCTGGCCACCGCCGCCGCGCTGGTCCGGCACGGCTGGCGGGTGGAGGTGCTGGAACGGGCACCGGAGTTCGCCGAGGTCGGCGCCGGGATCTCGGTGTGGCCGAACGCGTTGCGCGCCTTGGACGCGCTGGGGCTGGGCGACGCGGTGCGCGAACGCTCGGTGCTGTCCGGGCAAGCGGGCTTCAAAGACGCCGGCGGCAGTTGGCTCTCGCGCATGGACACCGCCGAGGTCGTGGCGCGCTTCGGGCCGATGGTGATGCTGCACCGCGCCGAGCTGCTCGACGTGCTGCGCGCCGCGGTCCCGTCTGATGCTCTGCGCAGCGGGGTCGAGGTGCAGCGGGTGCGGGCGGACGGGACCGTCGTGCATTCCGCCGGGGAATCCGGGGCCGATCTGATCGTGGGCGCCGACGGCATCCGCAGCGCCGTCCGCACCTCGGTCTGGGGCAGTTCTCCCGCTCCACGCTACGCCGGTTACGCCGCCTGGCGGATGATCACCGCGCCGGTCGAGGTCGAGGACAGCGGTGAGTCCTGGGGGCGCGGCGAGCGGTTCGGGTTCGCGTCGCTGCCGGACGGGCGGGTCTACTGCTTCGCGGTGGCCAACGCCCCGGAGGGCGCCGCTCGCACCGGATTGGCCGAGCTGGAGCGCAGGTTCGGATCGTGGCACGACCCGATCCCGGCCCTCCTCGCCGCCACGAGCGAGGATTCGGTGCTGCACCACGACCTGTACGAGATGCCGCCGCTGCACTCCTACGTGGCGGGCCGGGTCGCGCTCGTCGGCGACGCGGCGCACGCGATGACGCCCAACCTCGGCCAAGGAGCCTGCCAGGCGCTGGAAGATGCGGTCGTCCTCGCGGAAACCGCGACCAGCGGAGACCTCTCGGCCTACGACCGGGAGCGCCGCCCTCGCACGCAGCGGATCGCGAAGCGCTCCCGGCAGATCGGCGCGATCGCGCAGTGGTCGTCGCGGCCCGCCGTGGCGCTGCGCAACACGGCCCTGCGCTTGACTCCGAACTCGGCCTCGCTCCGCTCGCTGGAGCCGGTGCTCGACTGGCGCCGCTGAAGCCGAGCCGCGTTTTCGCGTGGAATCGGCACGCGCTGGGCAGCCGAAGCCGACGACGGCTGCGTTCGGTCGTTACTGGCCGAGGAGTTGGCGGAGGCGGTTGAGGAGGTCCTCTCTGCTGGTCGCGCCCAGGCGTTGCTTTATGCGGCTGATGTGGTGCTCCACCGTTTTCGCCGAGATGAAGAGGCGCTTGCCCACCTGCTTGTAGGTCAGGCCCGCCAGGACCAGCTCAGCGACTTCCTTCTCCCGCTCGCTGAGCATTCCGTTCTCGTCGCCGCGCACCGCTCGCGGGCGCGGTGGTTTGCCCTGCAGCGCCCGGGCGCATTCCAGCAGCGCCAGCATCGCGCGACGGTCCGTGGTCCGGATCGCCGCTTGGCCGGCCAGCCTCGCTCCGTCCCAGGCGAGTCCGGCCGCGTGGAGGGCTCGGGCGGTTCGCTCCGCCTCGTCCTGGTCAACCTGACCGGCGAGGATTCCCAGCCACACCCGGGCCGCTTCGGCCATCGCCGCCGCCAGCGGGTTGTGGTGGGCCATGCCGGCGAGTTCCGCCGCGCGCTGCTGAGCCGTGTCCAGCTCGTCGAGGACGATCGATGCCTGGAGGCGCTTCCAGGTCAGCATCGACGTCCACAGCGGCGGATTGCCCAGGCGGTCGAGCAGGGCCAGCGCTTCGGTCAGGTAGGGCTCGATCCATTCCTGGTCGCGCAGGCGGGCCGCGGCGATCAGGAGTTCGCCGAGCGGGAGCAGGGAGAACAGGTCCACCGAGTGCTCCGCGACGACCTGGCGGGCTTGCCCCCGGGCGGCCGCGAGGGCGGCCATGTCGTTGTCGCGGCTGGCGATCCCGGCTTCGATCGCCGTCGCGACCAGGCGGTCGCGGGCGGTCATCTCGCCCTTCGGGAGCTTCGCCCGCGCGGCCACCGTGTCGCCTCGCACCAGCGGCAGCCACGCCGCCAGCAGGCGGTGCCGGTGGTGCAGCAGCGGGCCTCCCGTGCCGGTGTCGATCGCTCGGTCCAAAGTGGACTGCGCGACGTCCAGCTCACCGCAGTGCAGGGCGACCAGGGCGGCCACCGAGGCAGGCGAGTCGGGCAGCAGCACGCCGCGTCCCACCGGTTCCGACAGCGACGCCGAGCGCACCAGCGTGGACAGCGCGATGGAGGCCGATCCGGTGACGGATTCCCGCACGCCGGCGGCCAGTTGCACGGCGGCGCCGGTCATCGACGTCGGCGGCCCGGCGTCGTCGGAGGAGTTCAGCAGCTCGTCGGCATCGGCCAGCCGACCGGACCCGATCAGGCCGACGGCCGCGAAAGCCCGGTCGCCCGGCCACCGCAGCCGCCCGACCGACCAGCGGCACATCTCCGCGGAGCGCTCCAGCAACCCGCGCTGGGCCAGCACGCTCGCCGCGACCTGCACGCCGAGCTCGCGGTCCGGCACCGCCGCGTCGACGATCACCTGATCTGCCAGCCGCAGCGCCTCGTCCAGCTCGCCCGCCACGGCCGCCGCCCGCGCCCGCCGCGCAGCGACCGACGTGGCGGGAGCACCGGCCGACACCGCCGCGTCGAACAGGCGCGGTGCCAGCTTCGGCGCATCCAGCATCGCCTCTTCGCCGGCCTGCTCGAACGCCTTGGCCAGCGTCGCTTCCGGGAGCAGCGCTATCTCGGCACCCAGCAGCGGGCTGACCAGGGGCAGCACCGGGCCGCCCCGGGCCAGCTGCGTTTCGACCAGGCGGCGGGTCACCTTGAGCCGCCGCTCCCACGGCGTCAACCGCAGCACCGCCGCGCGCACGATGGGCAGCAGCACGTCGTTCGCCGCCACCAGCCCACCGGCGCGCACCGCCAGCAGCGCGGCGCCGACCGTGGCGGCGTCCAGATCGAGCAGCGCCGCGAGCAGATCCGGGTGCGGCGTCGCGCCGACGGCCATCGCCGTCACGCACGCCTGCCCGGCCTCGCCGAGCTGGTCCAGGTCGTGCTGGAACTGGTCGAGCGCCCGCGCGGACAGCTGCATGACGCCCGGTTCGACGGTGCCCAGCACGCGGCTGACGTACCGGGGAACGCCGCCGGTCTGCGCGTGCAGCCAGCGGATCCAGTCGGCGGAGGCGGTTCCGACCTGGACCGCCAGTTCTTCCGGGCTGAGCGCGGAGAGCAGCACCGGCGCACCGAGTTCGCCGATCAGCTCGGCCAGCGCATCGGGCCGCGGGCCCGGCCGGTAGGCGACCAGCAGGCGGGCCCCCGGCTGCCGGGCGAGCTCGACCAGCCGGGCGAGCGCGGGCTCGTCGAGGCGGTGCGCGTCGTCGACCAGCACCGCGCCCTCGTCCGCGCGGTCCAGGTCGGTCGCGCCGAGCACCGGGACGCCGGCGGCGCGGTAGGCGTGCGCCAGCTCGGCCAGCAGCGCGGTCTTGCCGTAGCCGCCGGGGCCTTGGACACCTGCGGTGATCGGCGCGGACGGGGAGGTGGCGACCGCCGACCGGAGACCGGTCGCGTGCCCGTCGAGCAGGGAGGTCGTCGAGTGGTTCAAGCCTGCCGTCCTTGTCGGCCCGTCATTGGCTCATCAGCTGGAAGAGGCCCAGCATTCCGCCGCCCTTGGAGGAATCCGGCCAGAGGAAGGTGAGCAGCAGGCCGACGATCACCAGCACGGCCGCCGCGGACAGCTTAATGATCTTGATTCGCCGCGCGCGATCCTCGTCGGGGGGCTCCAGCGGCAGCGGCTCCACGTCGATCGGCGGTCGCGGCGCGTCCGGGATCTCGGACTCCTCCTCGTCGAAGTCCGAGCCCTCGATGCGCACCAGCACGCTGGTCTCCGAGATCGATCCCTCATCGCTGTCGGTCGAAAGCAGCTGCACCGCAGCCGATGCCGCGCCGCAAGCCGCCGCCAGCTCCGGCGAGACGTCGACCTGCGGCGGCACCTTCAGCCGCTCGGCGACCAGCTGCTTGAGCAGCGGAACCCGCGCCGTGCCACCGGCCAGCACCACCGCGTCGAGGTCGTCCGGGGTCAGCGTCGCCGACTGCACCGCCTGCAGGACCAGCTCCGGCACCCGCTCGAGGTGCGGGCGGGCGAGCTGCTCGTAGCGGGATCGGGACAAAGCGAATTCTGTTCGCACACCGGGCAATTCCACCCGGATCTGCGCGCCGGACTGCTGCGACAGCGCTTCCTTCGCCCGGACGCACTCGGCGCGCAGGTGCGCCAGCGCGGCCCGCTGGTTCAGGTCGGCGAGGTCCAGCGCTTCCAGCTGATCGCCGAACTCCGCGCGCACCGCCGCGAAGATCTCGTCGTCCAGGTCCTGACCGCTGGGGTGGTCGGCGGCCAGCGTGGAACCGACCACTTCGAAGCCGCGCTGCCTGCGGCGCAGCACCGTGGCGTCCATCCCGCTGCCGCCGATGTTGGCCACCGCGATCGGCTCGTGCTCGGCAACGCGCTGCTTGGCCGCGTAGTCCAGGGCCACCGCCAGCGGTTCCGGCACCATCGTGACCTCGTTCAGCCCGAGCTGCGCCAGGGCCTGCTGCACCAGGCGGATCCGGTGCGGGCCCCAGGTGGCGCTGTGCGCGATCGCGATGTGCTCGGCCGGGTGGCCCTGCCTGCCCGCCACCACGTCGGCGACCCACTCGACCATGGCCGCCACCAGGCGCTGGGCCGGGACGAACTCGCTGCCGACCAGCAGCGGCAGGTCGTCGCCGAGGCGCGCGGTGAAGCCGCGCACCACCCACTCGTGGTGGGCGATCTCCTGGCGCTGAGCGGCCTCACCCGCCACGAACGAACCGTCCTGCACCTTGCACAGCACGGTCGGCACCACCGGCCCGGCGGCCAGCGGAACCGGCGCCGCGGCCGCCCACCTGCTGCCATCGCGGCGGGCGATGGCGGCCGTGGTGGCCGTCGCACCCAGATGAACGCCCAGGACGTAAGGCATGCAATCCCTTCGTGTCACCGGTCGGCCACCATCGGGCGATACCGGTGGTGGCGCAGGGTGGACACAATTTAGCGCGCGCTCAGTTACGCAGAGGTATGAGATGCCCCATGCAAACCCCTAACGGGCCACCTAGTGAATCCCCTAATAGAGATCTGAGTAACTAGGAGTCGTACCCGATGGCTAGGGGCGCTTCACCCCATAGCGTGATCGACACAGGGGTGAGGACCGCGCGACCTCACTCGGAAACCCCAGCCGAGAACCGCTGAGCACATCGGGAGGCCCAACGATGATGAACCCTCAGCACGCGACCGGTCGGGCCGAGTCCTCCACTCCAGACCCCGGGACGCATTCCGCCGGCCTTCCGGAAGAGCCGACGCTGTACGAGTTCCTCACGCGCCTCGTCAGCGACCCGGCCGCCCGGTCGGCCTTCGACACCGATCCGCAAGCCACGCTGGATCAGGCCGGACTCGGGGGAATGAGCGCGACGGACGTACTGCACGCATCGTCGCTCGTCCTCGACTACGCGCCGGTCGAGGTGGTGACGGAATACGGGCGCTCACTCCAGAGCAGCGTCGAGAAGTTCGCTGCGAGCTCCCAGGCCGTCGCGTTCAACCAACTGCATCCCGCACATCCACTAGATCAGGAAGAGCAGAGCATGCTGCAGAACACCCCCGCCCAGCCCGAGGACTTCGGCAAGGACAACGACGTCGACGCCACCCTGCCGGCTCCGGCCCCGGCCCCGTCGAACAACACCGACGTGGACGTCGACATCGAGCAGAACGACTCGCACAACCTGATCAGCATCCACCACGTGCTGAGCGACAACAGCGTCGGCAACGACAACATCATCGGCTCCGTGGTGGGCAACACCGTCGGCCAGGTCGGCGACAGCCTGGACCTCGGCGACGTCACCAACACCGTGGGCAACACGGTCACCGAGGTCAACTCGACCGCCACCCACGTCTTCGACACCAGCGTCGACCTGACCGCCGGTGCGGGCTCCCTGGTCTACGGCGACGTGACCAACGTGGTCGGCAACACCATCAGCGGCGACACCCTGAACATCGTCGGCGACCTCAACGTCGGCAACGTGCTGGGCAACGTCACCAACGGCGACGTGACCGAGATCGTCTCCAACGCCCCGGTCGTCGGCGACGTCGTCACCAACGTCGGTGACACCGTCACCAACGCCCCGCTCGTGGGCGACGTCGTGAGCAACGTCGCCGGCGGCGACATCTCCAGCGTGACCGGTGTCGTCGGTGACGTGACCAGCGTTGCGGGCGACCTGCCGGTCGTCGGCGACGTGGCCGGTGTGGCCGGCGGCGTCGTGGGCGAGGTCCCGGTCGTGGGCGACGCGCTGGGCGGCGTCACCGGTGGCGACGTCAGCATCCTGCCGGTCGACGACGTGACCGCCGCGGTTCCGGCCGCCCCGGTCGAGACCGTCACCGACACCGTCGGCAGCCTGCCGGTCGTCGGCGAGGTCGCCGACACCGCCACCTCGGCCCTGCCGCTGGACCTGGACGGCCTGCTCTGAACGCAGTGAGCGACTGAATGCCGGGATCCGCCGAGCGCGGATCCCGGCATTTCGCGCATTTCCGAGGAATTTCGACGACAGCGGGCGATCGAAACTGTGTGAGTTCAGCCGTTCGGGTTTATCTCTTCGCGATGTCAGGCCACAATCGACGCCGTGATCGAGACGGCGTTGGTGGAACTGATCGATCGCGCGACTGCGGAATGCGCCGAGCAGCAGCGCGCGGATCTGCACAACCGCCTGCGCCAAATCCGGACCAGGGTGCTCGACCCGACGCAGCTGGTGCTGGTCGTCGGCGAATCGAAGCAGGGCAAGAGCGCGCTGGTCAACGCGATAGTGAACGCCCCGGTCTGCGCTTCCGGCGACGACGTCACCACCGTCGTGCCGACCCTCGTGCGGTACGCCGATGAACCGACCGCGCTGCTCATCGAGCACGAGCCCCGGCAGGGCCCGGCCGCGCTGGACCGGACACCGGTACCCATCGAGCAGGTCCGCGAGCACCTGGACCGCGCTCTCGCGCTGGGCCGCCCGGTCACCAGGGGCGAAGTGGGCATTCCGCGCGCCGTGCTGCAGAACGGGCTCGCGCTGATGGACACCCCCGGCGTCGGCAGCGTGTCCTCCTCGCTGACCGCCACCACGCTGGCCGTGGTCGCCGAGGCCGATGCGCTGCTGATGGTCTCCGACGCCACCCAGGAACTGACCACCAACGAGCTCTCCTTCCTCAAGCAGGCCACCGCGCTGTGCCCGAACGTCGCGCTGGTGCTGCCCAAGATCGACCGCACGCCGCACTGGCGGACAGTGCTGGAGACCAACCGCAAGCACCTGGAGAACGCCGGTATCGCGGCCAAGATCTTCCCGGTGTCGGCCAGCATCCGGATGCGCGCGATGCAGGCCAAGAACACCGCGCTGAACACCGAATCCGGCTTTCCGCCGCTGCTGGAATTCCTGCAGACCGAACTGGCGGGCAAGCACGAGCAATCCACCCGGCGGCTGGTCGCGCACAACGTTTCCGAAGCCCTCACCCAGGTCAACGACGCGCTGAAAGCCGAACTCGTCGCGCAGAACCCGCGCACCGCGGCGGAAACGCTGGTCGAGCTGGAAACCGCGCAGCGCCGCGCCGAAGACCTGCGCCGCGTCTCCAACCGCTGGCAGAAGGCGCTCAACGACGGCATCGCCGAGCTCTACGCCGACATCGAGTTCGACTTCCGCGAGCGCGCCTGGGCGATCCTGCACGAGGTCAACGAGGTCTTCGAGGTCGCGGACCCGCTCAAGGTCTGGGACGAGTTCCGCGAATGGCTCGCCGACCGCCTCACCGACGCGATCGTCGACACCTTCGAGTGGATGGAGGCCCGGCAGGAACGGCTCGCCGAGCTGGTCGCCGCGGAGATGCGCGCCGAGCACAGCGTGGACATCCCGGAGCTGGACCGCATCCGCCCACCCGCGCCGCTGGAGGAGGTGCCGGAGCCGAAGCTGCCGAGCCGCAGCGAGTACAAGCGGTTCGACCAGTTCCTCACCGGGCTGCGCGGCTCCTACGGCGGCGTGCTGATGTTCGGCATGATCACCTCCTTCGCGCTGGGCGGGCTGTTCAACGTGGTGTCGATCTCGGCAGGCGTGCTGCTGGGCATCAAGAGCCTCGACGAGGAGAAGGACTCGCGGCTGCGGCGCCGCCAGACCGAGGTGAAGAGCGCCGTCCAGCGCCACGTGGAGCAGGTCATCTTCCACGTGAACCGGGAGGCCAAGACCACCATCCGCACCGTGCACCGCGGCCTGCACGCGCACTACATGCAGATCACCGAGGACGCGCAGATGGAGATCAGCCGGGCCATCCAGGAGATCAAGCGCTCCGCCGAGCGCAGCGCGGTGGACCGCGACCAGCGGGCCCGGGAGATCCGGCAGAAGATGGAAGACCTCACCTCGCTGCGCCGCCGGGTCGCCGTGCTCACCCAGAACCGGATCACCGCGGCATGACCGGAGAAGCCCTGCTCGACCGCGCCCGCGCGCTGCTGATCCGCACGATGACCTTCTACCGCGACGACCCGCGCACCTCGACCTGGCTGCGCGGCCGGCTGGAACGGCTCGACCAGCCGCTGCGCATCGCGGTCAGCGGCCGGGTCAAGGCGGGCAAGTCGACGCTGATCAACGCGCTGGTCGGCACCGAGCTCGCCCCGACCGACGCCGAGGAGCGCACCCAGGTCACCACGTTCTACCAGTACGGGCCCGAACCGAAGATCCTGGTGCACACGCCGCAGGGCACGGTGCAGAACGTACCGGTGTCCACATTGGACGCGGGAACCATCCGCGACCTGCAGCACTGGCGCCCGGACGAGGTGTCGCGGCTGGTCATCGAATCGCCCACGCCCGGGCTGCAGGCCATCACGCTGATCGAGACGCCGGGCGTGGCTTCGGCGGCGGTGCAGGAGACCGGGCGCTCGGCGCTGGCCCAGATCCTGTCCGAGGCCGACGCCGTGCTGTACCTGACGCGCTACCCGCGGCAGACCGACCTGCAGTTCCTCCAGTCGGTCAACGAGCTGCACACCGCCCGCAGCGTCCCGATCAGCACGATCGTCGCGTTCTCCCGCGCCGACGAGACCGGCAGCGGCGGACCGGACGGGCTGCAGGCGGCCGAGCGGATCGCCGAGAAGTTCCGCAACGACCCGACGCTGCGCTCCTTCGCCCAGCACCTGATCCCGGTGGTCGGACTGCTCGGGCAGGCGGTGACGACCATGACCGACGAGGACTTCACCGCGCTGGCCAACCTGGCCCGGCTGTCCCAGAATGACCTGGAAGCGTTGCTGCTGTCCGCGGACCGGTTCGTCAACAGCAAGATCGAGTCGATCCCCGGGCCCATCCGGCAGCGGCTCTTCGAGCGGTTCGGGCAGTTCGGCCTGGGCCGCGCGCTGACGCTCCTGCGCAGCGGGGTCACGGAGCCGAAGAAGCTGCGCACGGCGCTGCTCGACGAGAGCGGCCTGAACTCGCTGCACGAGACCGTGCACCAGCAGTTCGTGGAACGCCAGGACGCGCTGCGGGCTCGATCTGCGCTGTTGGCCGTGGACATGGTGCTGCGCGCCAACCCGCGTCCTGGTGTGCAGCAGCTGCAGGGCGAGTTCGAGCGCATGCTGGCCAACGCGCACGAGTGGGACGAGCTGCGACTGCTGTCGGCGCTGGATTCCGGCCAGGTGCGCTTCGCACGGCCGCTCCAGGCCGAGGCGAAGCGCCTGCTCGGCGCGTTCGGGAGCAGCCCGCAGGAGCGGCTGGGCCGCGACGACGGAGCGCTGGCGGAGGAGGCTGCGGCCGCGCTCGCCCGCTGGCGGCAGCAGTCGGTGAACCCGCTGCACGACCGAGTCCACCGCGACGCGGTGCGGACCGTTCTGCGCAGCTGCGAGCGCCTGGTGGTCAACCAGGCGAACGCTCCGCAGCGACCCGCCCAGCCCCGCCCTTCGCAGCAACAGCCCGTTCAGCAACCCGCGCAGACTGGGCAGCACCAGCAACCTGCGCAGCAACAGCGCGGACGGCGTTCTTCGGAGGGCCAGCACCGCTCGGGGCATCATCAGGTAGTGCAGCCCCAGCAGGTGCAACAGCCTCGGCGCCGACGCGCGGCGCACCAGGCCCCGCAGCAGGCTCAGCACCCGCAAGATCCGCCCGGCGCGCACTCCCGTCCCTAGAAATTCCGTTTCCAGCCAGAGGATTTGGAGAGTTGCGGTGCACATCGTCCAGCGCGCTTACGACCACCTCGACGTGACCGCGTTCGTGGAGCGGTTGCAGGCCGAGTACACGCGGATCTACGGCGCCCCGGACGAATCCCCTGCCGACGCCGCCCAGTTCAGCCCGCCGAGCGGGGGTTTCTGCGTCGGTTACGAAGGCGGAACCGCCGTGGCGATGGGCGGTTGGCGCCGGCGGGACGGCGGACGTGCCGAGCTCAAGCGCATGTACGTGCCCGACGAGCACCGGGGCAACGGCTACTCCCGCGCGATCCTCACGTGGTTGGAGAACGCGGCCGCGGCGGACGGAGCTGTGGAGATGGTGCTGGAGACCAATCAGCGACACCCGGCAGCGCTCGCCCTGTACCGCTCGGCCGGGTACACAGAGGTCGAGCCGTTCGGCTACTACGCGGACGACCCGCTCACGGTCTACCTCGGCGTCCCGCTGCCCCGACGGGTCTGATGCGCCCTAGCCGTCGTCGAAAGCGACGAGCACCTCGGAGAAATCACCTTCGCGGAGCGCCTGCGTCGGGATGAGGAAGTGCAGCGACCCGCCTTCCGGGAACTCCCAGCCGCCGATGTTGCTGGAGAGCCGGAGGAGATGCGTGTACTCGCCCCGGCGGTCCGGGAGCGGATCGCCCGGCTGCACCGACAGCGGCCAGCCGAAGGCTTGATCGACACCGCCTGCCGGATACTCGTCGCCCAGGTGCTTCCCGGTGAACAGGTCGATCCGCACATCCCAGCACAGGAACGCGACGGGCTCGGCGCTTTCCGCGGCTTCGGCGGAGGTGCGCGCCCGGATCGCCCGTGAACCGGATTCCGCTCTCGTGCGGAGAACAGGATGTACGAGGACGGACGGGGAAGGGCATCCATGAGTTCACCAGCGCTCGACGGCGACGTCGAGGACGACGCTTCGATCATCGGGAGATCGACGCGGGATCCCGACCACTTCGCCGCGATATTCGACCGGCACGCGCCGCTGATCCACCGGTACCTCGCCCGCCGCGTCGGCGGGGACATGGCCGACGACCTGGTGGCCGAGACGTTCCTGATCGCCTTCCGCAAGCGGCAGGGCTACGACCCGGGCAGGGCGGATGCCAGGCCGTGGCTGTACGGGATCGCGACGAAGGTGGTCAGCCAGCACCGCCGCCAGGAAGAACGCACCTACCGGTACCGCAACGCCATCGCTCCGGTGCCGGACGAGCTCGGCCACGCGGACCGGGTCGCCGCGCAGGTCAGCGCGCAGGCCATGGGGCCCGTGCTCGGCGCCGCGCTGGCGAAGTTGTCGCAGAAGGACCGCGATGTCCTGCTTCTCGTCGCCTGGGAGGACCTGTCGTACGAGGAAGTCGCGACCGCGCTGGGAATTCCGGTCGGCACCGTGCGGTCGCGCCTGAACCGGGCCCGGAAGAAGACTCGCGCCGTGCTCACCGCCGAAGGCAGCACCTCGAACCGCCAGGAGGTCGTTCGCAATGGACGTTGACGAGATGAAGCTGATCAAGGAGTTCGGCGACTCCACCCCGCTTCCCGACCGAAGGCAGCTCCTGCCGGCGCGAAACCGGCTGGTCGTCGCCGCGGCCGCGGAACGCGCCGGTTCAGCGCCCGCGAAGCGGAGCTGGGGACGGCGCTGGGCCTGGCCGACCGGGATGACCGTCGGCCTCGCCGCAGCGATCTCCGGTGTTCTCGCGCTCGCCCCGGCAGGCGAAGTCGGCGGCGGAGCACCGGTCGCGAGCGCCGAGGCGGCCCAAGTGCTGCACAGCGCGGCCGACGCGGCGCTGAAGGCCCCCTTCACCCCGCCACGGCCGGATCAGTTCGTCTACATGCGGGCCGAGAACGTCTACGGCACTCACGAGTCCTGGAGTTCGGTCGACGGGACGCACGACGGCCGCTACGCGCAGTACGGGGAGGAGCCGGGAACGCATCCAGGCTGCCGGGACGGCAAAGCCGCTGTTTACAAGGGCCCGGAGCCCATCCCGGGCGAGTTCGAGAGCTGCACTCCGGATCCCCGCTACATCCCGGACCTGCCGACCGATGCCGACGCGATGCTGGCCTATCTGAAGGAACCGGGGCACACGCGCGATCCGAACAGCGCCTACCACATGGGCGAGGCTGTCCGGCACCTCATCTCCAGGCAGTACATGCGGCCGGAGTCGCGAGCGGCGCTCTTCGAAGCCGCCGCCAAGATTCCCGGCATCACGGTGGTCCGGGACGTGGCGGACCCGAGCGGCAGGCCTGGCATCGGGATCTCCTTCCCCAGCTCGGACGGCACCCCGCACATGCTGATCTTCGACCGCGACAGCTACGCCTTCCTGGGTACGGAGTTCGAGGCGCGGATGGAATACGCGATCGTGGACGAGGTCGGCCAGCTTCCCTGATCCGCCCTGCGGCGGTTGCCCGCAGGGCGCCGAGAACCTGCTCGGCCCAGCTGGTTCTCAGCGGAATCGCCTCGATTCCGGAAGCCGCGATTGCCCGGGAGCTGGAGATCCCGGGCAATCGCGATCCGCTCATCACCACGACCGTATTGTCCACAGTGGATTGTACCGCGTGGTTGCCGAAATCTGCGGGAAAAGCTGATGTCTTGGGAGCCGACCCGGGACATGAGCACGTGGTCAGCAGCGTCGCCGCGGTCAGCCCTGGACCTTGGCGGCGATCTTGTCGCCGGTGTCCTTGTCGACGCTGCGCCAGTAGTCCAGCGCCCGCTCCAGGACCGGCTTGGACACACCACCCGAGAGGTGGCCCGCCACGTTGTCCACGAACCGCGCCCGCTCCGCGTCGTTGAAGACGTTGCGGACCATCGCACCGGGCTGGCCGAAGTCGTCGTCCTCGGAGTGCAGCCGGTACGCCGAGCGGATCACCTCGTGCTCGATCCCGGCGGCCGAGTCGTCGTTGCCGTAGGCCGGATCAGCGCGCGGGCCGTCGTAGGAGTTCGGCACGTACACCGGGTCCGACCCGATGCTGAACCGCATCGCGCCGTCCTTGGAATAGCTGTTCACCGGTGCGATCGGCTGGTTGACCGGCAGGTCCGTGTAGTTGGTGCCGATCCGGTAGCGGTGCGCGTCCGGGTAGGAGAACAGCCTGCCCTGCAGCATCTTGTCCGGGGACGCGCCCACGCCGGGCACCATGTTGGACGGCTCGAAGGCGGCCTGCTCGATCTGGGCGAAGTAGTTGTCCGGGTTGCGGTTCAGCACGAACCGCCCGACCTCGATCAGCGGGTAGTCGCCGTGCGGCCACACCTTGGTCAGGTCGAACGGGTTGAACCGGTAGTCCGCGGCGTCCTCGAACGGCATGACCTGGACGTGCAGCGTCCAGCTCGGGTGCTCGCCCGACTTGATCGCGGTCCACAGGTCGCGGATGTGGTGGTCGGCGTCCTCACCGGCCAGCCTGCTTGCTTCTTCCTGGGTCAGGAAGTCGTGGCCCTGGTCGGTCTTGAAGTGGTACTTCACCCAGAACTTCTCGCCCGCCCCGTTGATCCACGAGTAGGTGTGCGAGCCGTACATGTTCATGTTGCGCCAGGTGCGCGGGATGCCGCGGTCGCCCATCAGCCAGGTCACCTGGTGCGCCGACTCCGGGCACCGGCTCCAGAAGTCCCACTGCATGTCGTGGTCGCGCAGGTGGTTGTCGGCGCGGCGCTTCTGCGAGCGGATGAAGTCCGGGAACTTGATCGCGTCGCGGGATGAAGAACACCGGGGTGTTGTTGCCGACGAGGTCGTAGTTGCCCTCGCTGGTGTAGAACTTCATCGCGGTGCCGCGCGGGTCGCGCCAGGTGTCCGGCGAGCCCAGCTCACCGGCGACCGAGGAGTAGCGCACCAGCGTGTCGGTCCTCGTTCCCGGCTGGAACACCGCAGCCCTGGTGAACTGGCTGACGTCCTCGGTGACCTCGAAGAAGCCGAACGCACCGCCGCCCTTGGCGTGCACCACGCGCTCGGGCACCCGCTCGCGGTTGAACTGCGCGTTCTTCTCGATCAGGTAGTGGTCCTGCAGCAGAACGGGGCCGTTCGGGCCGGCGGTCAGCGAGTGGTCGTCGCTGGCCACCCGGATGCCTGCGTTGGTCGTCGTGGGTCGTGCCGAACTCACGATCGTCCTCCTCATGGTGGTGGCTGAGGCCCTGCGGGCCCGGTACCGAGGACCGGCAGTCGGGGCAGCGCGCCACCACGCGGGACGAGTCCGGAGACCACCCCTATATCGGCAGGTCGCGCAGGGTTTCGTAGATCCGCTCGACCACCGCTCGGCGACGCGCCATCAAACGCGCGGCCGCCGGGTCGGGGGTCGCCCTTCCTTCCGGCACGACCAGTTCGGCGGCGCGCTCCAGTGAATCGAACTCGCCCAGAGCCCGCCACCCGAGCAGCACCGCGCCGAGCCCGGAGCCGCCGCTGCCCTCCGCCAGGTCCAGGTCGATGTCGAGCGCCGCCGCGATGGCGTCCGCCCAGACCCGGCTCCGGAAGCCACCGCCGGTGGCCCGCACCGCGCGGACCTCCGCACCGGAGTCGCGCACCGCGTCGAGCACCAGCGCGAGCTGCTGCGCCACGCCTTCGACGACCGCGCGGGTCATCTCGGCGCGGCCGTGCGAACGCCGCAGGCCCAGGAACGAGCCGGTCAGGCCCGGTTCCCACCACGGCGCCCGCTCGCCGAGCAGGTACGGCAGGGCGATCAGCCCCTCCGCTCCGGGCGGCACGGCCGCCGCTTCGTCGAGCAGCTCGGCCACGTCCACGCCGAACGCCTCGGACGCCCACTGGGCGGCGACCCCGCCGTTGCTCACGGCACCGCCGATCACCCACAGCCCGTCGGCCAGCGCGTAGCTGAACGTCCGGCAGCGCTCGTCGACGCCGGGCTTGTCCCGGGTCACGCGGAGCGCCCCGCTGGTGCCCAGCGAGAGCGCGGCCACGCCTGGCTGCACCGCACCGACGCCGAGGTTGGCCAGCGGACCGTCGCCACCGCCGAGCACCACCGGTAAGCCCTCGGGCAGCCCGACGGCCTGGGCCACCTGCGCTGTCAGCGGCATGGTCGTCGTCGGCGAGTGGATCTCCGGCAGCTGCTCGGCGCGGACGCCCGCGACCTCCAGCGCCGGTTCGTGCCACTGCAACGTCGACATGCTCTGCAGCCCGCTCCCGGA
The DNA here is from genome assembly GCF_003635025.1 of Saccharopolyspora antimicrobica. Lineage (GTDB taxonomy): Bacteria > Actinomycetota > Actinomycetes > Mycobacteriales > Pseudonocardiaceae > Saccharopolyspora > Saccharopolyspora antimicrobica. Next base: position 2,385,107 of record NZ_RBXX01000002.1, read on the forward strand.
GCTCAGCGAGTACTCGGTGACGAGCTCCCCGACGAAGTCCGCGACCACGAAGTCCTTCAGCGCGCACCAGCGCACCACGTCACGGGTGAGGTCGGCCTGACTCCCGGTCAGCCAGGCCAGCTTGACCATGACCGACTGGGTGTGGACCGGAGTACCGGTCGCACGGTGCAGCGCCGAAGCCGCGTCGCGGTCGGACCGGATCCGCGCCGCGACGTCGGCCGCACGGGTGTCCGCCCAGTTGAAGGCCGGCGTGGCCGGAGCGCCGGACGAGTCGAGCCCGACCAGCGTGTGCATGGCGGTGCTGAAGGACAGCCCGGCCACCTCGTGCCCGTGCTCCTTCGCCCATGCCACGCACTCGGCCAACGCTTCGATGGCGGCGTCCCGCACCTGCAGGGCGTCCTGCGTCGCCTCACCGGACTCGTCGGTCCGCAGCGGGTAACCGCGCTCGGTCTGGTGCAGCACCCGAGCGTCGGTGCCAGCCGCGACGACCTTCGTCGCCGTGGTGCCGAGATCGATGCCGAGAACAACCGGGGCAGGGCTCATGCCCCCAACCTATCCGCCGAACGCAGCAACCGATTCGCTCAGGGCACACCCCCGGACCGCCGATGCCCGAGCAGCTCCAGGTCAAGGCACATCCGCACGGACTCGGTCGAGGTGAACCGACCGCCACCTCGCCAAGCGATGCGGTAAACGTCACCAGCGAGACGGTAGTCGGTGAGCGTCACCGATGGCTCCGGATCAACTTGCCAGTAGAGGGGAATCCCCGCCGTGGCGTACTCGCTGCACTTCGTCACGGTGTCGAGCGTCCTGGAACCTGGCACGCTCACCTCGACTACGCCGAGGAGATCCGACGCGGACAGCATCTGCATGTCCTGGTCGATCAACCTGGTCGGCACGATGGCCACATCCGGCACCCGAACGGTGGGCGGCCATCGTTCCTCCACGACGACTTCCATTCCGCATATCGGTTCCCATTCATCCGGCAGCACATCTTCCAGTTCAAAGGCCATCGAGTACGCGACACGTTGGTGCCACGTACCGGGCCGAGGCGCGCCGGTCAGCACTCCTTCCTGCAGTTCGTAGTGGCGTGAGCGGTCCTCGGGGAGCGCCGCGTATTCGGTCAGGGTCAGCAGGTGGTCAGGCCACGTAATGGGTTTCATGGGTCCACAGTGGCGAATGGGGCGCCGCGGGTTCAAGGAGAATTAGGAATGAACACACGTTCGAATGAATCTTGAATCCGTTGTCGCGCAACGAAAAAGCGCCTTCCTCCCGAAGCCAGGAGGAAGGCGCCCTGTCGAGCCGGGGCTTACTTCGCGAGGGTTTCGGCGATCTCGTAGGTGTTGAGCGCCGCGCCCTTGCGGAGGTTGTCACCGCAGACGAAGAAGTCCAGCGTGTTCGGGAAGTCCAGCGCCTGGCGGACGCGGCCCACGTAGGTCGGGTCCTCGCCGACCACGCCGGCCGGGGTCGGGAACACGCCGTTGTCGTGGTCGTCCTGCAGCACGATCGTCGGCTGCGCCTCGAACAACCGGTGCGCCTGCTCCACGGTCACCTCGCGCTCGAAGGTGGCGTGCACCGCCAGCGAGTGCGTGGTCACCACCGGCACCCGGACGCAGGTCGCGGAGACCTTCAGGTCCGGGATGCCCAGGATCTTGCGGGACTCGTTGCGGACCTTGAGCTCCTCGGAGGTCCAGCCGTCGTCCTTGCGGGAACCGGCCCACGGCACCACGTTCAGCGCCAGCGGAGCCTTGAACGGCGTCTCCGCGGGCAGCCCGGCCGCGGCCAGCGCCTCGGCGACGTCACCGGCGCGCTCCCCGACGCCCTTGCCCGCCACCGCGGCGATCTCCGCCTGCAGCCGGTCGATGCCTTCCTGACCAGCACCGGAAGCGGCCTGGTAGGAGGAGACGACCAGCTCGCGCAGGCCGAACTCGCGGTGCAGCGCGCCCAGCGCCGCCATCATCGACAGCGTGGTGCAGTTCGGGTTGGCGATGATGCCCTTGGGCCGCTCGTTCGCCTTCTCCGCGTTGACCTCGGGCACCACCAGCGGCACCTCGGGGTCCATCCGGAACGCACCGGAGTTGTCCACCGCGATCGCGCCGCGCTCGGCCGCCACCGGGGCCCACTGCGCGGAGACCTCGTCCGGCACGTCGAACAGCGCGATGTCCACGCCGTCGAACGCCTCCGGCGCGAGCTCCACCACGGTGTGCTCCTGGCCGCGCACGGTGATCTTCTTGCCCGCCGACCGCGCGGAGGCGATCAACCGGATCTCGCCCCACGGCACCGTCTCGCGGTTGTTGATGATGTCGATCATCACGGTGCCGACCGCGCCGGTCGCACCCACGATTGCCAGCGTCGGCGCCATCAGCGACCACTCCCCGCGTACACAACAGCTTCTTCATCGCCACCGAGCTCGAACGCCTCGTGCAGCGCGCGCACGGCGTCGTCGAGCTGGGTGTCCTGGATCAGCACCGAGATGCGGATCTCCGAGGTGTTGATGATGTCGATGTTCACCCCGGCGTTGGACAGCGCCTCGCAGAACGTCGCGGTGACGCCCGGGTGCGACCGCATCCCGGCGCCGACCAGCGAGACCTTGCCGACCTCGTCGTCGTAGACGACCTTGTAGAAGCCGACTTCCTCCTGGATCTTCTCCAGCTCGGCGACCGCCACCGCACCGTTGCTGCGCGCCACGGTGAAGGTGATGTCGGTGAGACCCGAGTCGGTGCTGGAGACGTTCTGCAGCACCATGTCGATGTCGATCTCGGCGTCGGCGACCACGCGGAAGATGCGGCCCGCGACGCCGGGGTTGTCGGGCACACCGCGCACGGTGACCTTCGCCTCGGACCGGTCGTGCGAGACGCCGGTGATCATGGCCTGTTCCACGGAAAGATCCTCCACTGAGCCGGACACGGTCGTACCGGGCTTGGGCGAGTAAGAAGAGCGGACGTGCAGCGGGACGCCGTAGCGGCGCGCGTACTCCACGGCGCGCAGGTGCAGCACCTTCGCGCCGGTGGCCGCCATCTCCAGCATCTCCTCGTAGGTGATGTGCTCGAGGTGCTTGGCGTTGGGCACGATGCGCGGGTCGGCGGTGTAGATGCCGTCGACGTCGGTGTAGATCTCGCACACGTCGGCGTTCATGGCCGCGGCCACCGCGACCGCGGTGGTGTCCGAGCCGCCCCGGCCGAGCGTCGTGATGTCCTTGGTGTCCTGCGCCACACCCTGGAAGCCGGCGACCAGGACGACCTGGCCCTGGTCCAGCGCCTCCTGCACGCGTCCGGGGGTGACGTCGATGATCCGGGCGTTCTGGTGCGCCGAGGTGGTGATCACCCCGGCCTGCGACCCGGAGAACGAGCGGGCTTCCGCACCGAGCGACTCGATGGCCATCGCGACCAGCGCGTTGGAGATCCTCTCCCCGGCGGTCAGCAGCATGTCGAGTTCGCGCTCCGGTGGAGCTGGGTTGACCTGTTTGGCGAGGTCGAGCAGCTCGTCAGTGGTGTCTCCCATCGCCGAGCACACGACCACGACGTCGTTGCCCGCCTTGCGGGTCTCGACGATGCGTTCGGCGACCCGTTTGATGCGATCGGCACTCTCAAGCGAGGATCCGCCGTACTTCTGGACGACGAGCGCCACGTGAAACAAACCTCCTCGACCGCTGCGGTCGCCCCGGGCACGGGTTGTCCCCGCACTGACACCGGTGGACGAAGAGCGCCAACGCGCCGCGGCGCGTAGGTTGCCCCAGCGACCGAGCAGTCGACAGCGTCGGCCGCTACCGGCCGAAACGGCCTTCTACCAGGTCGCTCCGCTGCCGGACTAGCCTACCGAACCGACACCGCCCGACCCCAGCCCCAGCGGTCGCCACTACCCTGTGAGACTCGATTGTCGACAAGCGCGGAGGACTGGGTTGCCCACCACTCCAGGTGCGATCGAGCCGCCCATGGGGAATCTCGGAAACAGCCCCGCTATCCAGCGGAAACAATCCGGAGGCACGGCGCTGGACCGGCTGTTGGACGGCTCGCCGCAACGGCGTCGGCTGATCGTCGCCATCGCGCCGGCTGTGGTTTACCTCGCAATTCGTCTGGTCGGCCTGCTGGTGCTCGCCTGGCTGTCCGCGGCCAACGACGAAGCGATCCTGGACAACCTGCGCGCCTGGGACGGGCAGTGGTACCTGGAGATCGCCCAGAACGGTTACGGCGGCGTGGACCCGAGCATGGTCGACGGCTTCGGGAACCGGTACCCGGAGACGCCGCTGGCCTTCTTCCCCGGCTACCCGCTGCTGATCATGGCGTTCGCGCTGATCCCGGGCGTCAGCGCGACCGGCGGCGCGATCACCGCGAGCCTGGCCTGCGGGGTGGCCGCGGCCTACGGGCTGGCGCGGCTGGGCCGCCGGATCGGCGGTTCCGAGGGCGTCGGGCTGCTGCTGGTGGTGCTGTTCGCCGCGGCGCCGATGTCGGTGGTGCTGTCGATGGCCTACTCGGAGGCGCTGTTCTGCGCGCTGGCGATCTGGGCGCTGATCGGGGTCATCGAGCGGAACTGGCTGCTGGCCGGGCTGTGCTGCGCGGCCGCCGGCCTGGTGCGGCCGACCGCAGCGGCGCTGATCGGCGTGATCGGGCTCGCCGCGCTGGTCGCCATCGTGCAGCGGAAGGACACCTGGCGCCCGTGGCTGGCGATGCTGCTCGCGCCGAGCGGGATGCTGCTCTACATCGGCTGGGTGGGGATCCAGACCGGCAACCCGACCGGCTACTTCGCGCTCCAGCAGCGCGGCTGGTCGTCCCAGTTCGACGGCGGTGTCGCCACCGGGCAGTTCCTGCTGGAGTCGCTGACCACGGAGAAGTCGGTCTTCGAGACGTTCACGACGTGGGTCGTGCTGGCCGCGCTGGTGCTGATGGTGCTCTGCCTGCGGCAGCGGATGCCGTGGCCGCTGCTGGTGTTCGCCGCCGCGGTGCTGGTGCTGGACCTGGGCTCGGACGGCTTGATGTACTCGAAGGTGCGCCTGATGCTGCCGGCGTTCCCGCTGCTCATCCCGGTGGCGATCGGGCTGGCGCGGCGCCGGACGACCACTGCGGTGACGGTCGCGGTGCTGCTGGTGTTCTTCGGCTCGTGGTTCGGCGCCTACTCGCTCACGGCCTGGCAGTACGCGATCTGAGCCTGCGGTGGACAGCGGCGGGCGCGGTCGACAGACTCGCTGGGCGACGACCTGGGAGGTGTCCCGTGACCGCTGAGGACTACACGGTCGAGGTTCCGGCGAGCAAGCCCGCGCAGACGTCCGTGCCGGTGCACCCGCTGCTGGCGGAGCGCTGGAGCCCGCGCGCGATGGATCCGTCGACGACGTTGAGCGACGAGCAGTTCACCGCGCTGTTCGAGGCCGCCCGGTGGGCGCCGTCGTGGGGCAACACCCAGCCCGCGCGCTACATCGCGGCGCGGCGCGGCGAGCCGGCCTTCGACCGCATCCACGGCACGCTGTCGCGCGGCAACAAGGGCTGGACCAGCAACGCCGCCGCGCTGGCGATCGGCGTGGCGCAGCTGGTCGACGACGACGGCGAGCCGCTGCCCTACGGCGAGTACGGCGTGGCGCTGGCGACGCAGAACCTGGTGCTGCAGGCCGTCGCCGAGGGCCTCTACGGGCACCAGATGGCCGGGTTCGACCGGGACGCGGTGCGCGCGGAGTTCGGCGTCCCGGCCGAGTTCGAGCCGGTCGTGGCCGTCGCGGTCGGCGGCCTGGGGACCTTGGCGGGCATGCCCGAGCGGCTGCAGGAGAAGGAGCTCCGCCCCCGCATCCGCAAGCCCCTGGCGGAGCTCGTCTTCACCGACTGGGGCCGGCCGCGGTTCTGAGCCCGCGACCAGCTTGCGCGTCAGCGCGGGGTTCGCGGCGTGATCAGGCCGGTTTCGTAGGCCGCGATCACGAGTTGGGCCCGGTCCCGGGCGTGCAGCTTGGCGAGCAGTCGGCCGATGTGGGTCTTCACCGTCGGCATCGTCAGGTGCAGGCGTTCGGTCAGCTCGGCGTTGGACAAGCCGCGGGCCACCAGAGCGAGCACTTCGAGCTCCCGGCCGGTCAGCGAGTTCAGGGCGCTGGCCGGGATCGCGGGCGGCTTCGGACTCCGGGCGAACTCCGCGATCAGCCGCCGGGTCACCGACGGCGCCAGCAGCCCGTCGCCTGCCGCCACCACCCGGATCGCGGCGAGCAGGTCGGCGGGCGGGGAACAGCGCAGTTCGCCGGAGCGGCGTGCTTGACGACGTTGGTGAGCGATTCCTGCACGATCCGGTAGACGGCCAGCGCGACGCCGGAGGGCGGATTCCCGGTTCCGGTGATCTCCAGGTCGACGGTCACTCCGGCGTCGATCGTGCGATCGACGAGCCCGCGCAGCGCCGCGAGGTCCGGAACCGGTTGGCGGGGCAGCGGTTCGGCGGGCGCGAACCGGAGCACTCCGAGCATGTCGCGCATCTCCAGCAGCGCGCTGCGACTGGTGCTCTCGATGCTGCGCAGCGCTTCCCGGGCTTCGGCGGGCCGCTGCTCGGCGATGTGGTTGGCGACGCCTGCCTGCACCGCGATGAGGCTCAGGTTGTGCGAGACGATGTCGTGCAGTTCCCGAGCGATCCGCAGCCGTTCCTCGGCTCGGATGTGCTGCGTCTCGCGTTCGGCGGCGGCGTCGCGCTGCCGGAAGTGCGCACCGGCAGCCCAGGCACCACCGGACAGCAGCCCGAAGAGGCCGACCAGCCCTGACGAATCGGCGATGCTGCCGGAAGGCGTGAGAAAGGCCTCTCCCGCGACGAGTCCGATCGCGACCACGAGCAGCGCGATGAGCGCTGCGGGCAACGAGCGCCGCGGCGGCTCGTACCGCCCAACGGCGTGCAGAGCGAGGGCCGTGGCGATGTAGGGCTCGCGGGTGATGTCGAGCAACGTCGCCGACGCGGAAGCCACCACCACGACGGCGAGCACCGGCAACGGCCATCTGCGGCGGGCTGCGACCGGCAGGCCGACCGCCGCCGCGACCACCCAGCCGAGCCATGCCGGGCCGACGAAGACCGGCAGCCCGTCGGTGGGCTCCAGCATCGCGAACGAGACGTATGCGGCGGTGATCGCCACGCCCACAGCGGCATCGACGAGGACGAGGCGGTTGGCGAGCACATCGCGACACTAATCGCGCCGTCGACGGTGTTCATCGGACCGAGGCAGGTCATACCCGGGTATGACGCGGGAATCCGTACCTCGGCCCGATGCCCGGACGGGCTCGGCGGCCGAGAGTTCACCGCATGACGCACACTCGCTTCCCCGGCGGGCTCGCACTGGTTCTCGGGCCGCTGCTCATGCTGGCCGGAGCTCTGCTTCGGGCCGGGCACGACTTCTTCTTCCCGGACCAGCTCGCGGCCTTCGCCGCCGAACCGGTGCTGATCCAGGTCGCCTACGGCGCGTTCCTGATCGGCAACGTGGTGCTGTGGCCGGGTGTGGTGCTGCTGGCGGTGCGGATCGGCGAAACCCGTCCCGGCTGGGCCCTCTGGGGCGGGATGCTGACCGTTTTCGGGCTTTTCGCCCGCGCGTTCCACGCCGGCGTCGACCACCTGGCCTTCCAGCTGGTGGACCTGCGGGGCGTGGCATCCGCGACGAGCCTGGTGAGCGATGCCTACGGCGCCTACCACGTGATGAGCGCGCTGAACCCGGCGATCATGGCCGGCTGGGTGGTCCTGGCGTTCGGCGCGTGGCGGGCCGGGGTTCTCGGGCCGTTCCGGGCGGTGGCGCTGGGTCTGATGGCAGCGCTGCCGATCGGTGTCCTCAAAGGAACCACCGCGATGTCGGTGGTCGCGCTGGCCGGACTCGCGGTGGCCCTGGTGTCGCTGGGCCACCAGGAGCTGCGCACCGCGCCCCGCACGCCGGTCCGTCGAATCGCCCTCACCGCAGCGGCGGTCGTCGTGATGGCATCCGTCGGAACGCTCGGCTGATGCCGAACCGCTCGTGAGCGTTTTGGGGCGCCATAGCGCCCCAAAACGCTCACGGCCTTTGACCACCGAGGACCCGAGCGCTAGTGGTCGCGCAGACGGCGCAGGGCGAGCAGGCCTCCGATACCGGGGATGAGCGCGAGCCAGCGGGCCGCGGGCGGCGCCGGGACCAGGAACGTGGCCGCGATGACGACCAGGTAGGCCATGCCGTGCAGCGGCCCGACCAGCGACGACACCCCGCCGATGTGCACCGTGAACAGGTTGATCAGCAGGAGTGCCAGGGATGCGGCCTCGGCCGCGGCGGCGATCCGGAGGGCGCGCACTCAGGCTCCCGTGGTCGAGCCGGGGCGGACGATCATCAGGACCACGACGATCGCCCAGAGCACGTTGAAGACGCCGGTGATCATGGCCAGCCGACCCACCGTGCCGAGCATCTCGCGCGGCTTGTCGAGCAGTCGGCGCTGGGCGGGCAGGACCGCCAGCGCGAGGACGGCGGCGGCGACAGCGGTGAGCGCGATCGACACGAGCAGCCAGGCGTCGGTCAACACGCCGAGCTGAGCACCGGTGGCGACGCCGAACACCGGGACGGCGATCCCGAACACCGCGTATCCGCGGCAGATCCGGTGCAGCACCGCGGCGATCGCGGCGGAACGCTCCTGGTCGTCGACGGCTTGGCGGGCGAAGCGGGGGAACATCGAGGCGGCGACGGCGATCGGTCCGACCGCCAGGATCGCCGCGATCACGTGTATCGACAGCAGCAGCTTGGTCACGCTGGCCCCTCTCGGCTCTATATGTTGCCTGCCAACATATACGCAGCCAATGTTCGATGTGTAGGCTCTCGACTTATGAGGGCTGATGCGGTGCGAGGGCACCTGGACGGGCTGCTGCTCGCGGTGCTCGAATCCGGCCCGCTGCACGGCTACGCGATCATCACCGCTGTGCAGCGCCGCAGCGGCGGTGCGCTGGCGCTGCGCACGGGCACGATCTACCCGGCGCTGAACCGGCTGGAGCGCCTCGGGTTCCTGCGCAGCACCTGGCAATCCATCGGCGAGCGACGACGGCGCTGCTACGAGCTCACCGACTCCGGTCGCCGCGGCCTGGACACCGAGCGCAGCGCGTGGGACGAGTTCACCAGCGCGATCGGTTCGGTGCTCAACCCCGGGCGCGCCATATGAGCGATCCCGTCGAGCACTACGTCGCAGACCTCTCGGCAGCGCTTCGCGGACCGGCCCGGGCCAAGGCCCGGATGGTCGACGAGATCCGCGACGGCCTCGCCGAGACCATCGCGGCCCACTCCGACCACGGCCTGCCGCACGAGCAGGCCGTCGAGCGCGCGCTGCGCGAGTTCGGCACCGTCGAGGAGCTCGTGCCCAGCTGCCAGCAGGAACTCACGATCGCGCAGACCCGGCTCACCGCGGCCAAGCTCGTCATCGTGGTCGGATTCCTGATCGCCTGCGGCCACGTGGTCTGGACGGTCGGCGGCTGGCAGCTCCCGGCAGCGGCGCAGCTCATGATCGGCATCGCGGCGACGGCGGCCACGCTCGCCGCGGCGGCGTTCGCCGCGACCGGGTTCCTCACCCGCTGGGTCCCGGCGCCGGAGGGCCTGCCGACCCTGGTGGGCTGGGCAAGCAGCACGGCCAGCGTGGCGATGCCGTTCGCGGCGCTCGCGCTGGCCACGACCTCGCCGCTGGACAGCACGTGGCCGTCGATCGCGCTCACGGCGGTGGTCGCGGTGGGCTCGCACGTGGTGCTGGCGGCATCGGCCCGCACCTGCCGGGAATGCGCCCGCCTACCGGTCGAATAACCCGGCTGATCGCTCCGAGCACGGACGGCTGCCCTGTTTCCGCTGGTGGTCGCCCGTGAGTGGTTTGTGCTGCTATAGCAGCACAAAACGCTCACGGGACGGTTCCTCGAAGAAACCTGGCCGGGCGCCCGAGCGGAACCTGGTGTGGGCTCAGTCCGGAGCGTTGGTCGCGGCTTTCGCGCAGCGGTCGGCCAAGCGGGCGAAGGCTTCTTTGAGCTCTGGTGGGCCGATCACCTCGATGTCCGCGTCGAACCTGGTGATGGTGGCCGCCAGTCCTGGCCAGGACCAGGAGCCCAGGATGAGGCGGCAGCGGTTCGGGCCGAGTTCCTCCACCACTCCGTCCCGGGCGAATCGGGAGACCACGGCCGCCGGGAGGTCGAGGACCACTTCGCCGTGGCAGGGCCAGGTTCCGGTGCTGTCGGTTCCTTTGAAGCGGTTGAGGACGAAGGCCGCGACGTCTCCGCCGGGCACTTCTCGCGGCGTGAAGCGGGGGCCGGTCGGGATGCGCGGGGTGATCCGGTCCGCGCGGAAGGTTCGCCAGTCGTCGCGATCGAGGTCCCAGGCGACGAGGTACCAGCGCCTGGCCCAGGTGACGAGGTGGTGCGGCTCCACCCGGCGCGGATCTCCCGAGGCGTAGTCGAAGCGCAGGATCTCGCGGGCGCGGACGGCGGCACCGAGCGCGATCAGGACGTTGCTGTCGACCTGCGGGATCGAGCTGGGAACGGCCGTCACCTGGAGCGCGTCGATCCGGGTGCGCAGGCGCGCGGGCATGACCTGCCGGACGGTGTTCAGCGCGCGCACGGCGGCTTCGTCGATGCCGGCTCCGCTGGTGGTGGCGATCTGGAGCGCGATGGCGAGCGCCACGGCCTGCTCGTCGTCGAACAGCAGTGGCGGCAGCTCGGCGCCGGGTTCGAGCCGGTATCCGCCGTCGGGGCCCTTGACGGCCGCGATGGGGTAGCCGAGTTCGCGCAGCCGGTCGACGTCGCGGCGCACGGTGCGCTGGCTGACCTCGAGCCGCTCGGCCAGCGCCGCGCCCGGCCAGTCCCGGCGGGCTTGGAGCAGCGAGAGCAACGCGAGCAGTCGCGCCGAAGTCTTCGGCATGTCTTCCATACTGGCCGAAGAAGAGGACAACCCTGTCCTCTTCACCTGAAATGGTCGTGCCATGAACAACCTCGACGCCGAGCGCACCGCGCTGATCACCGTGCTCGCCACCGTCCGAACCACCCTGACCAACACCGTCCGCGGGCTCAGCGACGACCAGCTCGGCGAGCGGCCGACGGTCAGCGAGCTGTGCCTGGGCGGTCTGATCAAGCACGTCGCGGCCGTCGAGGAGATGTGGCTGCGCTTCGCCCTCGAAGGCCCGTCCGCCGTGAGCTACGCGATGCCCGACGGCGTGACCTGGGCAGACATCGCCGCCGGGACCGCGCGCGAGTTCCCGCAGTGGATGATCGACAACCTGAACAACTTCAAGATGCTGCCCGGCGACACGCTGACCTCGATCGTCGAGCGCTACGAGAAGGTCGCCGCTCGCAGCGAGGAGATCATCGCCGACATCGACTTGTCGACATCGCACCCGCTGCCGGAAGCGCCGTGGCACGAGCCCGGTACGGCGTGGAGCGTGCGTCAGGTGCTGTTGCACGTCATCGCCGAAACCGCCCAGCACGCCGGGCACGCCGACATCCTGCGCGAGACGATCGACGGCCACAAGGCGTTCTGAACGGGAGAAACCGCTCCATGACGGTCCTCGACGCCCGCGCGCTCAACCGCGCGACGCTCGCCCGGCAGCTGCTGCTCGACCACTCCGATGCGACGGCGCTCGACGCGGTTTCGCACTTGTGCGGCCTGCAAGCGCAGGAACCGCAGGAACCGTTCGTCGGACTTTGGTCGCGGCTGCGCGCGTTCGACCCGGCGGCGCTCTCGGAGCTGCTGGTCGAACGGCGCGTGGTGCGGGTTCACCTGATGCGGCGCACCGTTCACCTCGTCACCGCCGACGACGCCGTGGCCTGGCGGGCTCGCCACGATGCCATGCTGCGCCAACGGGTTCTCGGCGTTTACCGCGACGAGCTGGCCGGTGTCGACCTGGCGGAACTCACCGCTGCGGGACTCGAGGTCATGGCCGATGGCGAGCCGCGTTCGATGCCGGAGATCGCGCGCGAACTCGCCGACCGCTGGCCGGATGCGGGAACGCGGGCGCTGGGCGAGATGCTGTTCGCCGCGCTCATCCCGGTGGTGCAGCTGCCGCCGCGAGGGCTGTGGCGACAGAAGGGCGGAGTCCGCAACGCCCTGCTGTCTTCCTGGTTGGGCCGCGAAATCGACCCGCCGTCCGCGAACGGCGCCGACCCGGCCGGCGAGGAGCTGGTGCGGCGCTACCTCGCGGCGTTCGGGCCCGCGACCTCCACCGACCTGCGCACTTGGTGCGGCTTGGCCGGACTGCCGCGCGCGGTGGCCGCGATCCGAGAGGAGCTCGTCTCCTTCCGCGACGAGCGGGGCCGAGAACTGCTGGATCTCCCCGACGCCCCGCGTCCCGACCCCGGCACTCCCGCGCCGGTGCGGTTCCTGCCCGCGTTCGACAACGCGATCCTCGGCTACCACGACCGCAGCCGGATCATCGACGACGAGCACCGCGGCCTGTCGGTCGCCGGTGAACGCGTCGTCCTGGTCGACGGCCGCGTAGCCGCGACCTGGACCGTCGACGACGGAGCAGTGAAGGTCAGCCCGCTGCGCGCGCTTTCCCGGGCCGATCGCACCGAAGTCGCCGACCAAGGCCGGGAACTCGCGGCCTTCCTCTCCGACGGCGAGAGCGACCGCGTCACCATCGCCGCATGAGGTCGTGAGTGCGAAACAGGGCTGGAAGACTGTTACGCACTCACGACCACCCACACGGGATCAGCCCAGGAAAGCCAGGACTCGTTGCCAGGTCTGCTCGGCGGCAGCCGGATCGTGGTCGGGCAGTTCGGGGTCGGTGTAGAAGTGACCCGCTCCTGAGTAGCGGAAGACCTCCAGATTCACGCCGTGCTTCTCGGCTTCCTGCTGGAGAGATTCGACGCGCTCCTGCGGTGCGAACTCGTCCGGATCGGCGGCGTGCAGCTGCACCTTGATGCCGCGACGGACCGGTGTGGGGAGTTCCGGGGCGGCGTGGAGGAGGACGACCGCCGCTGTCTCCGGGCGCTCGGGCCAGAGGTCCGCAGCGACCTGGGTTCCCATGGAGAGACCGGACAGCACCGTGTCGGCGGGTAAGTCCGCGAGGCTCTTCCTGGCGCGGTCGAGGAGCGTTGACCAGCCGATCTGGTCGAGCAGCTGGAAGCCGGCGTCGATGGTGGACGCGGTCTCGCCCGCGAAGAGGTCGGGCGTGGTGACCTCGTGGCCTGCACTTCTCAGCCGCTCTGCGGCGAGGTGTTCGGCGGAGCGGAGACCGAGGACGGAATGGAACAGCACGATGTGGGCCACCTGAGCATCGTGCCGCACCGAGTGCCGCCGGGGTGGCCGGTCGGTGCACGGGGAGGGTCGATGCACCGACCGGCCGGGGCGGGCCGATGCCAACGGTCGGGGGCATTCGGCATCGGCCCGGGCTTCAGAGGCCTTGGAGGAGCTGGTGGATCCGGTGTTGGACCTCCAGCGATGGGCCTGGTTCCGGGCCTGGTGGAGCTGGTTCGCGGAGGCGGTGGCGACCGGTTCGCTCACGTTGTCGTCGCTCGGCTTCGGCTTCTTCGATGAGTTGCCACACCGTCAGCGCGCCTTCGCCACCACCGGCGTGCTGCGGGCGGTAGGTGCACCAGGTCAGGGTGATCAGGATCAGGGCTGTCGTGGCGACGGCAGCGAGATACGGGAGGGCGGTGAGCATTCTGTTCCTTCCGAGAGGGCTTTTTCCTTCAGCAGCAAGGCGAGCGCGACGGATTCTGCGCTCATGTCACGGCTTTTCGTGTACTGCCTGATCTCGGAGCAGGTGTCGAACCGGCGATCCGGTGAGCCTCGGCATTGCACGCGCGGCAGGTGGACCACAGCCACCCGAACTCGGAGTTGTCCGCCAGCAACTCCTTGCCGCACAACGTGGTCACCCCCATCCCGGTCGGATAACCACCGCCAGGCCGGGAATCCAGACTCGCGTGCCGCTCACCTTCCCCGGGAACCCAGTGGAACGGATGCATCGGTGCCGCCTCTCTGGCTCGAAGCCGAACTTCCTCGGCGTCTGTAGCCAGAGTGCCCGTCTAGTAGACACCTGATCAATTACACGATCAGGCGAAGTGCCTGGTAAGCCGAGCTGCCTACGATGTGTCTCGTGCCTGTAGACACCAATGGCGTGACACCACGCGCTCGCGCGCTTGCCGCTGCCATCCGCTCTGTACGGGAGCAATCCGGCATCAGCGGACGCGAGTTGAGCAGACGACTTGGCCTGAGCCATGGAACGGTGTCGCACTGGGAAACCGGGCGTCGGGTCCCAACGCCGGAAGACGTGGCCTCACTGCTGACCGCTGCCGGAGTCACCGGCAAGGAAAAGCAGCGATTGATCGAGCTGGCGCGGCATGCCAGTGAACCGAACTGGCTTACCGTTGGCATGCCAGGGATTCCGCACCAGCTCGCTGGCGCTGTGGAGTGCGAGCGGTCAGCGTCATCGATCGTTGAGTGGGCACCGTTGGGACTTCCTGGGCTACTGCAAACGCCCGACTATGCAAGAACTATTTCTGTAGCTGCAGGAATTTCACCGCAGGACGTTGAACAACGCGTGACTCTGCGCATAGCGCGCCGAGAAGTAATCACACGCAGAGATCCTGTCACGTTCACCGCACTGATCGGCGAAGACGCTCTTCGTGATCACATCGGATCTCCTGAAACCATGACCGAGCAGCTCAACTACCTGCTTGAACTTGGCGCTCGTGACAACATCACCCTGTACGTGGTGCCACCCAGGATCGGTTGGCATCCTGGGCTTAGCGGGCCCTTCGTTCTCTACGAGTTTCCAGACGCTCCGTCGGTGGTCCACTTCGAGCATTACAGCTCCGGAGCGTTCGTCCCTGACATTGATGACGTACAGGCGTACAGAGAAGCTGTGGATAGCATCCGCAAGGTTGCTCTAAGCCCAGCTGCAACAGCAAAACGCATCATGAAGATCCTCGACGAGACGGAGCACACACGATGAACTCCTTTTCCTGGCGAAAGTCCAGCTACAGCCAGCCGAACGGCAACTGCGTCGAGGTGGGGTCGTTATCCGGTGGGGCTGCTGTTCGGGACACCAAGGACCGGGACGGCGGGTACTTCGTGACGACGCCCGCGCAGTGGTCGTCGTTCGTCTCCGCCATCAAGCACGGGCGCTTCGAGCGCTGACGTCCCGTTTCAGACCCGTGAGCGTTTTGTGTCGTTATAGCCTCACAAAACACTCACGGGTTTGAAAGGCGCAGCCGGGGGCCTTCGCCAGGGACGCTCCCCGGCGGCCCGAACTATCGCCCACCAAGGCGTTTCGCCTGGTCGGTGAGGTAGCGGCGTTCGGGTGCGCTGGTCGTTCGGCGGGCCGCTTCGCGGTACGCCTCCGCTGCCGCTTCGTGCTGGCCGAGCCGTTCGAGCAGGTGGGCGCGGGTGGCCAGGAGGCGGTGGTGGCGGGCCGTGCGCTTGTCCGATTCCAGGGTTTCCAGGAGTTCGAGCGCCGTTGCCGGGCCGTGGACTTCGGCTACCGCGACCGCTCGGTTGAGGGTGACCACCGGGTTCGGGCCGAACTGCTCCAAGATGTCGTACAGGGCCAGGATCTGCGGCCAGTCCGTGTTCTCCGCGTCCGCTGCTTCGTCGTGCACCGCCGCGATCGCGGCTTGCAGCTGGTACGGGCCTGCCTGGCCGCGCGGCAGGGTCCGGCTGATCAGTTCGATGCCCTCCGCGATCAGCTCGCGGTTCCAGACAGCACGATTTTGCTCGGCCAGCGGGATCAGTTCGCCGTGCGGGCCGGTTCGGGCCGGTCGACGGGCGTCCGTCAGCAGCATCAGAGCCAGCAGACCTGCGGTTTCCGCGTCGTCGGGCACCAGGCGGTGCAGCATGCGGGTGAGGCGGATCGCTTCGGTGGACAACTCCGGGGCCGTCAGGTCCGCACCGCCCGTGGCCGTGTAGCCCTCGTTGAAGATCAGGTACAGCACGTGCCGCACCTCGGCCAGCCGCACCTCGTGTTGCTCCTCGGGCATCGCGAGCGCCAAGCCCCTGATGCTCTGCTTCGCGCGGCTGATGCGCTGCGCCATCGTCGCTTCGGGCACCAGGAACGCGGCGGCGATCTGGGCCGTGGTCAGACCGCCGACCGCGCGCAAGGTCAGCGCGATCTTGCTCGGCCCGGACAGCGCCGGGTGGCAGCACAAGAACAGCAGCGCCAACGAGTCGTCGTGATCGACCACATCCGGGGCTGCGCCGAGCAGCGCGGACTGCGGTGTGGCGAGAGCGTCCTCGCGACGCCGCCGTGCCGTGTCGCTGCGGATCTGGTCGACCAGCTTGCGGGTTGCAACGGTGTGGAGCCACCCGCCCGGGTTCTCCGGCACGCCCTCGTCCGGCCACTGGAGGGCCGCAGCGATCAACGCCTCCTGCACGGCGTCCTCGCACGAGTCGAAGACACCGTGCCGGCGGACGAGCGCGGCGAGGACCTGCGGCGCCAACTCGCGCAGCAGGTCCTCGACGCTCACATGCTCCCCGCGGCTTCGTGCGGCACGGGCCACAATTCGACCGGGTCCTCGTCGGCGGACGGCATGTCCGCCGCGATCTCCTGCGCGCGCTCCAAGCTCTCGCAGTCGAGCAGGTAGAAGCTGGCGAGGTACTCCTTGGTCTCCAGGTACGGGCCCTCGGTGACCACCGGCGCACCGTCCGCGCGGCGGACGAGCTGGGCGTTGGCCGCATCCGCCAGCCCGTAGGCGCCGAGCAGCTCACCGGTCTCGCGGTACTTGGTGTTGAAGGCGTCCTGCTTGGCGATCGCCTCCGGCCACTTCTCCGCCGGGTAGGAGTCCCACTTCTCCTGGTTGCCGTAGATCATCAAGAGGTACTTCATGCCGGGTGTCCTCCCCGTCCCGCGCGCCCCTCCGGCGCGCTCTCACCCATCAGTCGGAGCGCGAACGCCCTCCTCTACATCCCGGCGACACTTTTCCAGATTTTCTCGACACGGCCGCTGACCAGGGTGGGATCAGCTTTCGGGTCGGGTGAACTCCTCGATCAGGACCGGGTACTGCTCGCCGCCGTGCCCGGCGGCGATCGCGCGGTCGGCCATCGCCTTGATCAGCTTCGGCAGTTCGGCGCGGCCCTGCGGCAGACCAGGTAGGTCGCGCCACTGACGACGTGTCGGGATTTCTTGACATGTCGGGTATCTCCGACATATCTTGTCCGCATGTCCAAAGACGTCTTTCTCGCTCTGGCCAGCCCCTCCCGGCGCCGCCTGCTGGAGCTGCTGGCAGACGGCCCCCGGACAGCAGGAGACCTGGCCGCTCAGTTCGAGCTGAGTCGGCCTGCGGTCGCCGAACACTTGCAAGTTCTGCGCCGGGCGGAGCTCGTCAGGGACGAACAGGTCGGTCGCCAGCGTCTCTACCACCTGGAGGCCGCCCCGTTGGAGCAGATCAGTGAGTGGCTGCATCCGTTCGAGCGGTTCTGGCGCGACCGTCTGCGCAGCATGGCCGAGCTCTTGGAAAACGAGGAGGAATCACCATGACCTACGCCCGCACCGGAACCATCTCGGTCGACCAGTTCATCGACGCTCCACCGGTGAAGGTCTGGCGCGCCCTGACCGACCCGGAGCTGCACGCGAAGTGGTGGGCACCCGGCGACGTGGCCGAACACGTCGGCCACGAGTTTCACTTGGAGATGCCCGGCTTCGGGTCCATTCCGTGCCGGGTCGTGGAATCCGAACCACATGAACGTTTCGCCTACACGTTCAACGGCGAGTGGACGCTGACCTGGCGACTGATCGCAGAGGGGCGCGGGACACGGCTTCTGCTCGACCACTCCGGGTTCGACCTCGACGACAAGCGCGCCCGTGACGCGTGCGAGCGCATGGGGCCAGGCTGGCGCGACACAGTCCTGCCCAGACTCGCGAAGCTCGCGCCCGAAATCGACTGACCGCACAGACCCGCGGGAAGCGGGTCAGCGGCAACGCTTGGCACGCCAGCCCCGCACCCCGATCCGGTGATGTGCGAAGGGCACCTTCGACCGATGATGCCGGTCAAAGCGCCCTTCACCTCGGGAAGATCAGTGGCAGCAGTCGAGGACCTGCGGCGTCCAATCACGGGCCAAGACGTCGACCAAACCCAGGTCGGTGATCTTGACGCTGGGCGAGACCGCCAGGGTCAGCGTCGACACGCTCATGAACGGGTTCGCGTGCCGCCACCCCCATGCCTCGAGCGCTTCGCGCACTCGGCGGCTGCCCGCCACCGCCTTCGGCGTCGGCTCCGCCGACATGACGCCTCCGACGGCCAGCGACAGTCGCGCGACCACGCCTTCGGCGTGCGCGACCGCCACGCCGCCGTCGTCGGCCAGGACCGCTTCCGCGGTGGCTCGCATCGCTCGCCGGGAGGTTCCCAGGGTGACGAAGTTGTGGCTGTCGTGGGCGTACGTCGTGGTCAGCGCGCCTTCGGCGAGACTCATGCCGATCACAGGAACGCACGAGGTGTTCGGTCGTCCGTGGCGGTTGCGCACCCAGAGCAGCGCGACCTCGCCCTCCCACCGGACTTCGCCGTCGACGACTTCGAGCGAGACCTCGGCCGCCTGGGTGTAGGTGTCGACCGGATTCACCTGGAGGGCGCGGAACCGGTGCGTGCCGTCGGGCAGGTTGAGGCGCCAGCGGAACTCGTCCGGGTCGATCTCGGCGATCTGCACCGAGCCGGCGAACGGGTGGGTGACTTCGGGTTCCGGGTAGGTCGGGGTGCCGCCGCGCGCCACCACTGCCCCGCCCGCGATCACCGTGTGCACCGCGAAGTCCGCCAGTTCTCCGTCGAGCAGCAGCAGGTCCGCGCGCTTGGACGGGGCGACCACGCCTCGGTCGTACTTGCGCAGGCGTTGTGCGGGGTTCCAGGTCAGGGCGCGCAAGGCGTCCAACGCCGGGAGCCCGGCCTCGACCGCCTTGCGCCCGATGTGGTCGAGGTGGCCCTTGGCGGCGATGTGGTCGGCGGCGAGGTCGTCGGTGACCAGGCACAGCGGCGGAAGTTGCGGCAACGCCGTCAACGCGCCGACGACCTCCGGGAGCAGGCACTTCTCCTGCAGCATCACCGTCATGCCGAGGCGGGCCTTCTCCACCGCGACCTCGGGCGTGTTCTTGGTGTGGTCGGAGTCGATGCCGGTGGCCAGGTAGGCGCTGAGCTCCTCGCCGGAGAGGTTCGGGCAGTGGCCGTCGAGGATCGTGCCGCGCTCCCGCGCGACGCGCACGATGTCGTGCATGCGCTGGTCACCGGCCACCACGGCGCGGTAGTCCATCACCTCGGCGAGCGCGGAAACCCCGTCCCAGCCGAGGAGTTCGTCGATGTCCTCGGGGTCCAGGTGCGCGCCGGAGTACTCCATCCCGGCCAGCGCGGGGACGCACGACGGCACGCCCCAGAGCTGGGTCTGCGGGCTGCGGGCACCCTCCTCGATCATCCACCGCATCGCGGCCTTGCCCGCGACGTTGACGATCTCGTGCGGGTCGGCGAGGACCGTGGTGGTGCCGCGCGGCAGCGTCAGCCAGGCGAAGGCGGCCGGGGTGGTGAAGGAGCTCTCGACGTGCATGTGCGCGTCGACGAACCCGGGGACGATCAGCCTGCCGCCCGCGTCGATCACTTCGGCGGCCTCCGGCCCCGCTCCCGGCGGCACGACGCCGCTGATCACCTCCCCGGTGACCAGCACATCGGCCTCGAAGACCTCCCCGGTGAACGTGGACACCACGCGTCCCCCGGCAATCCGCAGGTCAGCCATACCTCTCCCTCTCGTCACCCCGGAGGTGCGCAAATTCGACCATCACCCGGGTGAACGGCAATTTCTCGCGAAATTGCGCGCTCCCCGGGTGAGGCGGTCAGTGGGCGTTGGTCGCGAAGAAGAACACCAGGAACGGCAGCAGGATCCACATGCCCAGGTGGACGTCCCGGAACCGGCCGGCCACCACCTTGATCAGCACGTAAGCGGTCAACGCCGCGGCGATGCCGTTGCCGAAGTTGCCCCAGAAGATCGTGCACGCCACCAGCAGCGTCGCCGGGACCGCCTCGGTCAGGTCGCTCAGATCGACCTTCTGGAACCCGCGCATCATGCCCAGCCCGACCACCACCAGCACCGGCGCGGTCGCCGCCGACGGGATCATGGTGGCGAACGGCGTCAACAGCAGCAGCACCAGGAACAGCCCGGCGGTGGTCAGCGACGTCAGCCCGGTGCGCCCGCCCGCGTCGGACCCGGCCGCGGACTCGGCGTAGGTCGTGACCGACGGGGCGCCGACCAGCGAACCACCGGTGATGGCCAGCGAGTCGACCAGGAACGTCCGGTTGATGTCGGACTTCTGCCCGGCGCGCTCGGTCAGCCCGATCCGCTCGGTGACCGCGAGCACCACGCCCGTCGCGGAGAACAGCTCCGAGGCGAAGAACGCGAACAGGTACTGCAGGTACTCCGGTCGCAGCGCGCCCCAGAGATCGATGTCGAAGGCGACCGGGCCGAGCCCGGCGGGTGCCTGGAACCAGTGGTCCGGCAGCTCCGTGACGCCCAGCGGGATGCCGATGACGGTGAGCACCACGATGCCGATCACGAACGCGCCGGGCACCTTGCGCGCTTGCAGCGCCGCGACCAGGACGATGCCGCCCAGCGCGAGCAGCACCTCCGCCGAACCGAGGTCGCCGATCTCCAGGCCGCTCTTGGTCGGTTCGAGCATGCCGGAGAGCTTGAACCCGACGTAGACGATGAACAGGCCGATCGCGGTGCCGATGGCCTTGCGGATGTTGTCCGGGATGACCTTGGCGAGCAGGCCGCGCAGCCCGAGCAGCGACAGCACGAGGATCGCCACGCCGGACCAGAACACCATGCCCATCGCCACCGGGTACGGCACGTGCTCCTGCTGGATCAACGTGGCGGCGACCAGCGCGGTGCCGCCCAAGCCCGGTGCGAGCACGAACGGCATGTTCGCGAAGAAGCCGACTGCCGCCGTGGCCAGCACGATCGTCAGGATCGTGCCGGTGGTGGCCGCCTCGTGCGGCACCCCTGCCTTGGCGAGCATGCCGGGGATCACCACGACCGCGTAGGCCGAGGCGAAGAACATGCTCAACCCGGCCAGCAGTTCGGTGCGCACTGAACTGCCCCGCTCGGCCAGCCCGAACCAGCGGCCCAGCCGCGCCTGCTTCACATCGACCATCGGCCGTGACTCCCTGGTGAGGATTGCAAGCGCTTGCAGTGCAAGCGATTGCAGGGAGGTTAAGCAGCACGGTATGAAGGTGTCAAACAACGTGAGGGAGGACTCGATGGCGCGGCTGGCCGACGTGGCCCGCAAGGCCGGGGTGTCGGTGGCGACCGCGTCGCGCGCGCTGGTGCGTCCGGAGATGGTCGCCGAGCGCACCCGGCAACGGGTCCGGGACGCCGCGATCGAGCTCGGCTTCCGCTACCACCCGTCGGCCCAGGCCCTGGCGACCGGCCGGAGCCGGCTGCTCGCGCTGCTGGTGCCGGATCTGACGAACCCCTTCTACGCACCGATCATCGCCGGAGCCCAGCGCGCCGCCGAAGGATCCGGCAACGACCTGCTGGTCGTGGTCACCGAAGAATCGCCGGAGCGCGAACGGCTGCTGATCGACCGGCTGCGCGACCGGGTCGACGGTTTCCTCGCGATCGCACCGCGCGGCGCGAGCTCGCTGTTCACCTCGCTGGACGTGCCCCTGGTGCTGGTCGACCGGCGGGTTCGCGGAGTGCCTTCGGTGGTTGTCGACACCCCGGGCGGGCTGGGAGAACTGGGCGCGCACCTGGCCGAGCTCGGACACCGGCGGATCGCCTACCTCGGTGGACCGCGCGGATCGTGGGCCGACCCGCGGCGCCTGGAGGGGTTGCAGCGCGGGCTGGCGCACGAGGTGATCGCCTTCGGACCGCTGCCGCCGACTTTCGAAGCCGGGAGCGACATCGTCGACGAACTGCTGGCGAGCGAATGCACCGCGGCAGTCGCGTACAACAGCGCGCTCTTCCTCGGCCTGCTGTACCGCTTGGCGCAGTTGGGCGTCCAGGTGCCGGAGGCGTTGAGCGTCTGCTGCGCGGACAACCTCGCCGGTCTCGGCCTTGCCGTCCCGGAAGCGACCGCGCTGCACGTTCCGGCCGAAGAAGCCGGCTCGACAGCCGTGGAGATGGTGCTCGCCACCGTTGACGGTCGGTCGCCCGAACCGAGGCATCGTTCGGTACCGGTGCAGCTGGTCATCGGGAAAACAACCGCCATGCCACGTTGATCAGCCGATCGCCAGGTTCGAATTCACCTGAAGTTCTGGATTCAGCAGCCTCCGTCGTTACATTGCGTGCGGCGATGAGGTAAGAATTCACACGTGTGGACCAGCCCCAGATCCGTCGCCGAAGCGCTCGACCATGCCGACGCGCTCGCCGATCTGCGCGTCCGCTACGACCTGCCGCCCGGTCTGATCCGACTCGACGGCGACAGCGGCGGACCGCTGCGCACCACCCCGGCCCGGCTGCGCCGGTTCGTCATGCACCGGCACGGACCGCACACCGGACGCCCGTTCGGTGAATCCGAGTGGCGGCGGGAAGCCCGTCTCGCCGCCATCGCGCTCGCCCCGCTGATCGGCGCCGCTCCGAAGGAACTCACCGTCGGCGAATCGACGTCGATCAACCTGTTCAAGGCGCTGCTCGCGGCCGCC